>JAKEFJ010000014.1 GCA_022616665.1 Acidobacteriota bacterium | reverse complement strand
TACGCGGGCGTTCTGGCCAACCTGGGCTCGCTTCTGGCGAGAACCGGGCGCACGCAGGAGGCGATCCAGGTGCTCACCCGCGCGGTGGACAAGGAGCCCGGGAACTACGAGGCGCGAGTGAACCTCGGCGCGGCGCTGGGGAAGGCGGGCCGTCATGGGGAGGCTATCGATCAGTTCGAGGAGGCCCGCAAGCGCGGCTTTCGCTCGTCCACCCTGTTCAACGGCCTGGCCATCGCCTACCACGAGACCGGGCAGATGCAGAAGTGCGAAGAGAGCCTCAAGGAATCCCTCGCCCTCGATCCCAATCAGCCCCAGGTCCGCGCCATGCTCGCCGAAGTCCAAGGACAGAAATCATAAAGCGAGGGTTCGTAGCATTCTGGTTCGTTCGGTAAGCTCCCGTTGACTTCGGATCCTCCTTCTCCTAGGCTGCGCGCGTGGAATTAGCGCTCATCGTCAGTCGGTTCGATATCCCCGGGAACTTTGTGTCGGCCCTCCCGCACGGGTCGGGCCACATCAACGACACCTACCTGGTGGAGACCGAACAGGGCGGGCGAAAGGTTCGCTATATTCTCCAGCGGATCAATCGCAGGGTCTTTCACAATCCCGCCGCCTTCATGGGCAACATCGAGCGGGTGCTCTCCCACCTCCAACGGAAGATGTCCGACCTCCCGCCTCTGGAAACCGCCCGGCGGGTGCCGAGACTGGTGCCCTCCAGGTCTGGGGAAGGTTTCTGCCAGGACGAGGAAGGGGAGGTCTGGCGCGCCTACCGGCATATCGAGGGGGCGCGCAGCTTCGACGTGGCGCAATCGCCTCAACAGGTGTACGAGGCGGCACGAGCCTTTGGCACGTTTCAGCGGATGCTCATGGATCTACCCCCTCCACCGCTTCTGGAAACGCTGCCGCATTTCCACGACACTCCTCACCGTGTCCGGGCCCTTGAAAGAGCCGTTGAGAACGATCCCAAGAATCGGGCGTCCGAGGTAAGCGCGGAAATCGAGTTTTGCCTCTCGCGCGGCGAGCTGTCCGGCTCGCTCACCCGCCTGAAGGCGCTCGGGGCTTTGACGGAGCGCACGATCCACAATGACACGAAACTGAACAACGTCCTGCTGGACGAGAGGACCGGCGAGGGGCTGTGCGTGATCGATCTGGACACGGTGATGCCGGGGCTGGGTGTCTGGGATTTCGGAGACCTGGTGCGATCCGCCGCGAATCCTGCCCCGGAGGACGAAAGGGATCTCCGCAGGGTCGAGGTGGACGTGAGTCTGTTCGAATCGATCGCCCGGGGCTGGCTGGAGGCGCTTTCGGGGGCGCTCGCCACTTCAGAACGCGCCGCCCTCCTGATCGGGGCGAAGGTTATCACCTTGGAGTGCGGAGTCCGCTTCCTGACCGACTTCCTGGAAGGGGATCGCTACTTCCGTACGAACCGGCCGGGCCAGAACCTGGATCGTTGCCGGGTCCAGTTCGCGCTCCTGCGAAGCATGGAGAAGCTGGAAGAGGCGCTGGAGAGAATCATCCGAAACTGCGAGACCGGATCAAACCCAGACCTCCATGCATCCTGAGGCAATTTCTCGGGGGCGTCGTCTCCACCACGGTTCCAGGTGTTTTAGGTTGTGGCTCGTGGCGCTCATCGCAGGCGGCTGACTGCGGTAGAATCGCCAGCCATGCTTCCAAGGCTAGCAGCCATTGTCATTCCACCGTCCTGTTTGCTGGGCGCGCTCTTGATGAGGGGAGCCGCACAGAAGGGGTTGTTGGGGCTGTGGATTCTGAGCAGCGCAGTGGTAATGATGGGGCTTCTCAGGCCCAGAAGCCGGATGTTCGGTCGGAGCCTGGTGCAATCGGTGCCACAAGCGAGGGTGGCCCTGACTTTCGATGATGGCCCGCACCCGGTGGACACTCCGGCCATCCTAGAGATTCTCGAGATGGCAGGTGCCAAGGCCACCTTCTTCTTCGTGGGAGAGCGGGCGCGGCGATTCCCGGAAATTGTCCGCCGGGTGGCCCAATTGGGCCACCAAGTCGAAGCGCATTCGGACACGCACCCCTGGTGGTTCAGCCTGGCGTCCGCATCCCGGACACGCCGGGAAGTCCGGGACTCGGTTGGGACCCTGAGCGAGTACTCCGGGCAACGCCCCCAATTCTTCCGGCCGCCCATGGGACACAAGAGCTTGTCGCTCGCGGCTGTGCTGCGCGAGGAGGGGCTGCAGATGGTGGTCTGGTCGGTGCGCCCGTTCGACACAATGCGCCGCACGGCTGACGGGATTCGTGAGAGCGTGTTGTCAAAGGTGAAGCCCGGCGGGATTCTGCTTCTCCATGAAGGAATCGGGCGGGAGCCGGGGGAGACCTCCAGAACCGTCCAGGCCCTTCCCTCAATGCTGAAGGGATTGCGAGAGCGGGGACTCGAGCCGGTCAGGCTTCAGGATCTCCTGGGAAGCGGGACATGACTTCATCGAAGGAGTTGTTCGAGAGGTTCGAATCCGTGGCGGGCCCGAAACACTGCGTGCTCCGGGAATGGGGCGCGGCGTGGCTGGACGGCTCGGAAGTTCTCGCACGCACGAGTCACTGGGCTTCGCTTTTGGAACGTGAGGGAGTCGGCTCGGGAGACCTGGTGCTCTTGAAAGGGATTTCGGGAGCGAGCCTGGTGGTGGGCCTGCTCGCCGTTTGGTCACGGGACGCGGCGGCGCTGGCGGCTGAATCAACGCTTTCCGCGGCAGAAGTGGAGAGCCTGTGCGAGGATTTCGCCCCCGCCTGCCTTCTTACCTCCGGCGCCGGAGGCGCGCCGATGGCGACCCGCACCGCTTCCCGCTCCCGTCGCACTCTCCCGCCCGGGACCGCCGTCATCAAGCTGACCTCCGGAAGCACCGGGCGGCCGCGAGGCATTGCGGTGGGCGCGGCGCACCTGATCGCCGATGGCCGGCAGATTCTGCGGGGCATGGGAATCGGCGCGGACGACGTCAATCTAGGTGTGATCCCTCCGGCCCACTCCTATGGACTCGGGAACCTGGTCATGACGCTGGTGCTCCAGGGCTCCCCGTTGCTCCTATTGAGGGATCCCCTCCCGGCCACGCTGTCCAGCGTCTTGTCGCTTCCAGAACCGTGCATCTTTCCGGGCGTGCCGGCGCTCTTCGAGATGCTGGTTCGGCTTCCGGAAAAAGCGATGACCCCCAAGGGTCTGAGGCTCTGCATCTCCGCGGGGGCTCCGTTGCGGCCTGATACCGCCGCAGCTTTCCGCGGGCGATTCGGACTTCCCGTACGCTCCTTGTACGGCGCCTCCGAGTGCGGCGGCATCACCTACGACGCCTCGCCGGATGGAACGGTCGCCGAGACCGGAGATGGGGCCGTGGGGCTGCCCCTTCCGGAGGTGGAGGTTCGATTGTCTGGAGAAGAAGGACGCGTCACGGCAAGAAGCAGGGCCGTCGCCTTCGGGTACTTGTCGGTGGTGGAAGCCGAGGGGGACGGAGAGTTCTCCGAGGGATGGTTCCGCACCGGCGACACCGGGCGCTTCGACGCCCAGGGCCGGCTCGTGCTGACGGGACGCATCGGGGCGCTGGTGAACGTGGCCGGGCGCAAGGTCAATCCGCGCGAGGTGGAAACGGTGCTGCTGAGCGTGCCGGGAGTAGGGGACGCGGCGGTGTTGGGGGTGCCCGACGCGGCCCGGGGCGAGGCGCTGGTCGCCTGCCTGGTGCCCCAGGGTGAGCTGTCTCGCGAACTGGTGATGAGCTATCTCAGACAAGAGCTGGCAGGGTACAAGCTGCCGCGGCGCCTGGTATTTATGGAATCGATTCCGCGAAACGAACGAGGCAAGCTCAATCGTGGCGCCCTGCTGCGCGCCGCCCAGGGATCGGACTCTCCCGAACTCAAGAATTAGTCGCGATTCACATGCCTGTCCTCGGTGTCCGCGGGCGGACAGGTCTCGGTCGAGCCGTCTCACAAGCTACTCGGACTCTAAGTCATCCATGGCCACATAATCTATCCCTCATGCAGCTCTTTCCTCCCAGAGAAAAAGGACTTTCCACTCTCCCCAGCCCTTGCGAATGGAAAGATTCGTTTGAAAGGCATGTCCCTCGCAGTCCCGCCTTCCATGGCGAGAATATCCAGGCGATCGCTTCCGGCGCAGGCCATCCTCCCTCCGCCCCAGTATCGTCTTCGCCGCCCGGAGGAGACGGTCCTGCACCAAATTGTCCGTGAGCATCTCGAGACATTCCTGGAACGCGCCCGTGACGAGGAGCGGCCGGTCCCGCGATTCGTGGAACGTGAGTTTCGCGCCTACCTGGAGTGCGGGATCCTCGCCCACGGGTTTCTCCGTGTCCACTGCGACCAGTGCGGCCACGACCGCCTCGTAGCCTTCTCCTGCAAGGGGCGCGGCTTCTGTCCATCCTGCGGCGGCCGGCGGATGGCCGACACTGCTGCCCATCTCACCGATTCGGTCCTGCCCCGGGTCCCCGTTCGCCAGTGGGTGCTCACGCTCCCGTTCAGTCTTCGTTACCGCCTCGCTTTCGATGCCAGGCTTACCCAGGCAGTCCTGAGCATCTTCGTCCGCGCTCTTTTCGCTTCTCTCCGACGCCGCGCGCGGCAGCGACGGCCTGCCGCGAATCCCCAGTCCGGCGCGGTGACCTTCATTCAGCGCTTTGGCGATGCC
>JAKEFJ010000143.1 GCA_022616665.1 Acidobacteriota bacterium | reverse complement strand
TGGCGGGCCTTCTGGATCAGGAACGCCCCAACATCTTCGCCCAGCGAGTCGCCAATCTGTCGCCGGGAGAACGGATCCAGGTCGTCATCTCAATGGATCATGAGGTCCGTTGCGAGGGCTCCCAATGCGAATATCTGTTTCCCACGGTCGTCGGGCCCCGGTTCATCCCCGCTCGCCAGAACGCGCCGGGAGCCATCGATCCGCCGGTGGTGGCACCCGGTCAGAGGACGCAGCAGCGCTTTACACTCGCCCTGGACCTGGAGGCCGGTGTTCCGATCCAGGCTCTGGAGTCCCCGTCCCATGCTATTTCAACGGTGAAGCAGGGGAGGGGGGTGCAGCGAATCTCTCTCTCGGGGGGTGCCACGGAGATTCTGAACCGCGATTTTCGGCTCCGGTGGCAAGTCGGGGACGAGAAACCCGAGGTGGCGGTGATGGCCTGGCGTGATCCGCGGCGCTCGGCGGATCCGGGGGTTTTCACTCTCATCCTGCAGCCTCCCGTCCACCCATCCGAGGAGGAGGCTGCGCCCCGCGAGCTGGTCTTCGTGCTGGACTGCTCCGGATCCATGATGGGAGTTCCTCTGGAGGCGGCCAAGAACGTGGTCCGCCGGGCGCTGGGCTCGGTGCGGCCGCAGGACACGTTTCAAATCATCCGCTTCTCCGATTCGACCTCGGGACTGGGGAGCCGTCCCTTGCCGGCCACCCGCGAAAACCTCCACCGGGCTCTGGCATTCCTTGACTCCCTGCACGGCGAGGGAGGCACCGAGATGATCGCGGGAATCCGGGCGGCGCTGGGATTTCCGGCGGATCCTGAGAGACTGCGAATCGTCGCCTTCCTGACCGATGGCTACATCGGCAACGAGCGGGAGATTCTGGCTGAAGTCCGGCGCCTGATTGGATCGGCCCGACTGTTCTCTTTTGGCATCGGCTCCTCGGTGAACCGCTATCTCCTGGAGGGGCTGGCCGAGGAGGGGAGGGGAGAAGCTGCCTTCCTGGGGCCCAGGGAGACCCCGGATCAAATGGTGCAGCGCTTCGCGCAGAGAATCTCCTCGCCGCTCCTCACCGACGTTCGGATTACCTGGCGGGACGTGGAAGTAATGGACCAACTCCCGGAACGAGTTCCCGACCTGTTCGCGGGGCAGCCCCTGATTCTCCGCGGACGATACCGCCGTCCCGGGACCGGGGTCGTGGAAGTGGAAGGATTCTCCCGGGGACGCCGCCAAATCTACAGAAACGTGGTGAGCCTGCCCTCGGCCGCCGAAGATCACGAGGCCCTGGGGCGACTCTGGGCACGGGCTCGGATTCACCAGCTGGAGCGGGAGCTTCACGATGGCGAGCGGCCGGAGGCGGTGGAAACGATCACTTCCCTTGGACTGAGGCATCGCTTGATGACGGCCTACACGTCGTTGGTCGCGGTGGACAGTGAGATCTCCAACTGGACGGGGAGATCTTCACCCGTTTCCGTTCCCGTCGAGATGCCCGAGGATGTTTCTTATGAGGGGATTTTCGGCGCGGCGAATCAAGCGAAGAGCAAGATTTATCCTGCCAGCACCACCGTTCCGCCCGGGGCCGAGCTTTCCGCCTTGGGCTATGTGGGCACTCGAAAAGACACGAAGCCAGTCGTTCCGGGGCTCTCGCAGGACGGCTCCAAAGTCGAGCTGGCCACGCCGCGTGATGAGCGGGATGCCGAGCCTCCGCCTGCCTTCACGCGCCTCACTCTCTTTCAGACGGCGGGGCAGGGATGGGTATTTCAGGGAGATGGGCAGCTGCTTCGGATTGCCGGCGGCCGGACGGTGTACGTAAAGACGCTCGCGGAGCAGGACCTGGAGCTGATCCGGAAGGCGCTCACCGCCGCCCGGACCGATCAGTGGGTTGGCGGCGGGGCCGGTCCGCGAATCGTTCTCGAAATGAAAGCCATGAGTCGAGTCGTGGGTCTGCCATCCGGGAATGCCGCGGTGGAAGCCTTGGCCGCCTTGCTGCGCACGCTGACCGAGTGTGGAGGATCTAGCTAGAAATCCAGCCTGACGCCGAATTCGAGGATACGGGCCGGGCCTACTTGCCCGATAGGTTCGCCGAAATCCTGGGAAGTGGCCCGGCCCTCGATGGGGCCGCCGTTGAAGCGGTTCATGAGGTTGAAGACCTGGAGGTAGGCTTCGCCGGCCCGATCGCCTCCCATCCCGAACGGCTTGGAGACTCTGATATCGACCTGGAAGAAAGTGGGCTCCCGCAGGGAAGTCACCGGGGGAAGTCCATCCGCAGCTCGCAATTCGTTGACCGCATCCAGTTCGGTGTCGGCTCCGGTGTTGCGACCCACCCCCGGTGGGCGGTCATTGGTGAACCCATCCAGGTTTCCGTCACGCCCGGTGGTGACGTTGAAGGGCGCGCCGGAGGCCAGCTGGATGACCCCCGAGGCGAACAGGCTCCACCAGGGAAGAGCGGCGCGCCCGGAAAGCACCAGCCGGTGCCGGTGGTCGGCATCCGAGCGCCCCTTCTCTCCGGCGATATTGTCCGAGTCGGGCGGCAGCGAGATTCCCCCCTTCAACGGGTCCGATCCCAAATCCTCCGACTTGGAAATCGTGTACGACGCGGAATACCAGACCCTGCCGTTTTGCCACCTCCAGGCCAAATCCAGTCCCGAGTACCAGCTCCTTCCCACGGTGACAATGGCGGCGATGGAACCCACCTGATCGTCCCGGTGGATTGGTACCCCCTGTGCGGTTTTTCCCACCACGGGATTCAAATCGCGCATGAGCGGGATGTGATACCCGAGCGCCCGGACTGCGTCCACCTCCACGGTGTTGTGTGCCCCGATGGCCCACTCCGCCCCCAGGTTGAATTGATTGACGTAGGGCGTCTCCAGGGTCGTGCCGGTCGAGAACCTGAGCACCAGATTCTCGGGAAAGATGAGCTCCTGCTTTATCGCATCGATCCCATACTGCTCCACCGTGTCTTCGGTCAGCTCGTAGGTCAGGCCCTGCGGGAAGAGCAGGCCAATCTGAGTACCCGAAGTGATGGCGGCTACCGCGGGAAAGCCCAGCACCAGCTTGTCGTAGAACATGCCGGCGCCGCCCCGGACGACCACGCGGCCGGGAACCGGCGTGTAGGTGAAGCCAAAACGCGGCGCGATATTGTTGGTGTCGGTGTCCGCGCCGCCGTTGGGGATGGTGGAGGGGACACGGGCCTCCTCAGGGAGGTGGTAAGAGCTGTAGTCGTAACGAAGGCCGTAATTGAACAGCAGCTTCTCGGAAGCCTGCCAGGTATCCTGGGCGAAGAAGGCGAGGCGCTTGTCGTCGAGGGTGGCCGCGGGTGATCCCTCGATGACCTGGAAAACCACGGGGTAGGTCTCCAGAAGTCCCGGCTCGTCGATCTGCCCATCCCCGTCGTCATCCACGCCGACAGTCCCCGGACAGGGCACCGGATCGTAGCGGCAGAATCCTTTGCCGGGGCAGTCCGAGTCGAACTGGCAGGCAGTCGCAGGATCCAGGGAGCAATGCTGGCGCGCCTGGCTGGCGATGATGTCGCCGCAGTCGCCCGGCTCGAAGGGGGCGTCGGAGTTGTAGAGGAAGTTGCCGTTCGGGTTGAACCCCGTGGCCACATCGGTGATCGATCGGCTCAGGTCGATGCCGAATTTCGTGGTGTGCGTGCCGATTCTCCAGGTGACATTGTCCACCAGCTGAATCAGCGACTCCTCCCGCGCCTGGCTGTTCAGGTTGTTTCCTCCGAAGATGCCGGAAGGGCGCTCCACGCCCGAAATGCTCGAATTGGCCTCCTGGTCGAAGGTCGAATGCGACACCAGGACGCGCTCCTCGTTCAGGAGGTCCGCCGAGATCACCGAAGTGAAGGTGGCCGCAAGCTGGACGTCTCTCTCTTCCAGATGAAATCCAGCCTGAGGCCTGGTGATGCCCGCGACGTTGACATCATTGGCAATGCTCTCGTTCCCGGAGAGCCGGAGCATTAGAAAATTGGAATCGCTGAGATTGAAGTCCG
>JAKEFJ010000142.1 GCA_022616665.1 Acidobacteriota bacterium | reverse complement strand
CGGCGGCGAGCAATCCTGACATCATGAGTTCACCGGTCCGATGAATCGGCAGGGCATCCGGAAGGAAGGGGGGCCAGCGCAGTGAGGGTCGAGGGCTCCACATTGCCGCCGGAAATGAGGGCGACGACGCGGCGATTCCTGAAGCGCTGCGAATGCGCCAGGGCACCGGCCACGGCGACGGCGCCGGAGGGCTCGGCGACGAGCTTGGCACGGGTTAGCAGCAGAAGCATGGCGCGGCGGATCTGGTCCTCGCTGACCCGCAGAATCCCCCGGACCACCTCCTTGACGATGGGAAAAGGAGTCTTGCCGGGCTCCAGGCTCCTCAGCCCATCGGCGATGGTGTGGGCGGTGGCGATGCGCACGATCCGGCCCGATTCGATGGAGCGCGCCCAGTCATCGGCCACTTCCGGCTCCACGCCATAGATCTCCAGCTGCGGTCGAAACACCCGGGCGGCGGCGCAAATACCCCCCAGAAGGCCCCCCCCTCCCACCGGGACGAGCACCACCTCGGAGTGCGGCTCCTGCTCGAGAATCTCCATGAAGACGGTTCCCTGACCCAATAGAATCCGCGGATCCTCGTAGGGCGGCACCATGGTGAGGCCTCGCTCGTCCGCCAGGCGGGTGGCGACGGCCTGGCGCTCCTGCGGAGTGAAGCCGTGTTGCAGGATTTCCGCGCCGTACCCGCGGGTGGCGGAGAGCTTCACTCCCGACGCATCCTCCGGCATGACGATGACGGCGCGTGTCCCAAACAATTTCGCGGCGAGAGCCACCGCTTGCGCATGATTCCCCGAGGAGTAGGTGATGACTCCTGGGGAGCGCTCCGTTTCCGTCAGCGAGGCGATCATGGCATACGCCCCCCGGAACTTGAAGGCGCCCACTTTTTGCAGGTTTTCGCATTTGAGCGCCACATCGCAGCCCGCCATCTCCGAAAGGGTGCGGCAGCGCATGATCGGGGTGCGGTGGGCCACCCCTCTCAGAAGCTGCTGCGCCTTCTCGAAAGCCGGGCGGCGGTAGGAGTCCCAGTCAACCAACGGCCGGCCCCGTCATGGACGGAGTGGAAGGAGGGTAAGCCTGTGCCTCCGGCTCCGCCGAGGAATTCACCCGTATCGCGAACAGCAGGTAACCCATGGAGATCAGGAAGCAGAAGAACCACCAGACGAGGCTCGAGCCGATGCCGGCCGCGCCGCGCAGGGTGTCCACGACGATGGCCGGGGTGACGGCCACGCTTGCGAGCCGGAGGAGCTCGGGATACTCCAGGGGCGCCTTCAACAGGTGAGCGAAGAGAAGTCCGATGGACGCATAGATCAGGACCTGGAGAATTCGATACACATACGAGCCGAGCAGGGCAGCTGGATAGGCGAGGATTGCCAGCCAGCGCTGGCAGCTGTCGAGAATCCTCTTCACCGTGGTGCGGTCCACCGTCAGGTCCTGAATGCCGGAAAGGTCATAGGTCCGGGTCTCACGAGGGTTTTTGCGAACGATCGCCTGGCGCTTCGTCAGCAGCAGGAATGCCTGGGTGCTTTCCGGCGTGGTTTGACCCGTCGTGTCGATCACGGCCAGGGGCGTGTTGCTGCCGGGCACCTCGATGACGTAGGGCTGGGGCTCGTCAAGGGAGACCTCCCCCTGCCGGATGGTAATCGTCGGAACCTGCTCCAGGACTGCGGGCCCCAGTGTCTCCATCAGAGCGGCGGCGGATTGATGCAGGCGCACGATGGGGTGAATCCAGGCCAGCGAGAGAAGGAGCAGCAGGTACAGGAAGCCGACGCCCGTCCAATGATTCGCCACGTCCCGGTAGAGGGAGGGCGAATAGAACGACATCACCAGAGGATGGAAGATGCTGTATCGCTTCACGATACCCTCCTTTCAGCTGCGAATCGTACCACCGACCGCCTGCCTCGCGCGCGAGGTGCTACTCTCCCCGGTCCAGGGGTCGAGGTTTTTCCGAACTGACTTGACGGGCTCAGTTCTCGGGGACTTCGGAAGGATCGAACCCACCCAGGAATTCGGCGATTTCGTCGGGGCTGGTGCCTTCCCGCTTGTCGCGATTCATGAACTCCTGGATCTCATCTTCCAGCTTGATGGGTTGGGAGGGATCAGCGGGAGCGGGCTTCTTCTCACGGCGCACCCTGCGGCGCTCGCGGCGCGCATCCTCGGATTCCTCCGAGCCTCCCACCTCGCGGGACTGCACGGGAATCTTCGAAGGCGGAGGATCGGGGAACTGGGTGGGCATCGTCTCCACCGGCGGCAGGAAGGCATCAATCGGCAGCCGCTCCTTCGGGGTGCGAATCTCCTTCTCCAGTCGCCTGAACAGCTCCAGCTGGCTCTTCATGAGTTCTCCTGCTGATACATTCGCAGGTAGCGCCGCGCATTCTCGTTGAGCGGATCCAGCTCCACCGCGCGCTTCCAGGCTCCCAGCGCCTGTTCGTGCCGATTCAGCTTGTAATAGGTATTGCCCAGGTTGGTGTAGGCCACGGCGGAGTCGGAGCTGGCCTGCAGCGCCTGATTGAACATCTCCAGCGCCTTATCGTACTGGAGCGAGGTGTGGTAGAGAAACCCGAGGTTGTTGTAGACCTCGCCCAACTTCGGGTCGATTTCGATGGCTTTCTGGAATGCGGCGGCGGCATCGTCGGGCTTGCCGATCCTGGAGAGGACCAGGCCCAGATTGTTCCATGCCTCGGCGTAGTTGGGTTCTACGTCCACCGCCTTGCGGAAACTGGCTTCCGCCGGCTCCAGCGCGCCCCGGTAATACAGGACCACGCCCCGGTTGTTGTGCTCCTGGGAGATCCGCTGGCGGATTCGCTCCTCTTCCTCGCGGGCGACCAGGTGGTCGCTCTCAAACGCCTTCACCACCTTCTCGTGCGACTGGACCATGCGATTCAGGGCGTCATCGCCGTGCTGGACGAGCTCCTGAATGCGGGCCAGGCCCTTGGCGGACGCTTCGTTCTGCTCCTGGATCTGCTGAATGGCGGAAAGGGTCAGCTCCGCCGAGGGATTCTGCTCGAGCAGGTCGCGAAGGGTGGCGAGGAACTTGGCGGTTTCTTTCTGCGCCGAGCGAATCTCCGCCATCCCATGGGACACGCCGGCCAGCGCCTCCGGAGGCTGAGTTGCGCTGCGCCGCATCTCCATCAGGAGCAGGGAAATCTCCTCCAGGACCTTGCCGCCGATTTCGCGCAGGAGCTGGGAGTGGTCCTCGCCCTGCTTGCGAAAGCTGGCCTCCATCTCTTCCCGGGCCGTGTGAAGGGACCCAGGAATCGCCCGGGTTGCTTCCCGCAAGGCCGCCAGTCCCGCCGCGCCGGATTGGGCCGACTCGGCCGCCTGAGATACCATCTCCCTCAGTGGGGCAACCGCCTCCTTGAGCCCCGAGAGGCGGTCCTGGGTGCTTTGCGCGACCTCCCGAAACCGGCGCAGCTCTTCCTGGAGGGGAGAGAGCGAGCCGCGGGACTCCTTCAGGGCTTCGCGGACCGATTCCATCTCGGTGCGCAGCGACGTGACCTCCTCAGCGGTCACCCGGGCCGATTCCGCCCCTCGGCTGGTGGTCTCCTGGAGAGGCGAGATGGCTTCCTTCATCTCCGCAAGACTGTCCTGAATGACGCGTGCCGATTCGGTGAGCTTGCGCATTTCGTCCTGCAGGGGAGAAAGCGCCTCCCGCGAATCGGCAGCCATCCGGCGCATGGCGCCCTCCACGGCTTCCCGAAGAGGATTCAAGCCATCGCGCAAATCCACAATCGATTCCCTGAGGCCCGCCAGGTCCTCCCCCAAAGGCGCCATGGCAGCCTGGGAGCTGGCCGCTTTCGCATGCAGCGATTGCAGGCTGCCTCCGAGAGCGGACAGGTTTCGGCTGATGGAATCGGTGGCCTCCAAGGTCGCGATTCCCTGATCCCGCAAAACCGGCGAGTTATCCTGAAGCTCCCTCATGGAGCCCTGCAGCTGCTCCGTCTCTTCCTTGATGACCAGGAGCATTTCCCTCAGCGACGCAATCTCCCCCTTCGGGGAGGGAGAGGAGTCTTTCAGATCCGCCACCAGTCCCCGCGTCCGCTCCGTCTCTTCCTTCAGGGAGAGCAGCATTTCCTTGAGGGGGGCGATCTCCAAGAGCATTTCCCTCAGGGGGTCCAGCTCTCCCTTGAGGGACTCCATCAGGCCTTCCGGGGAGCCTGTCCCCTGAAGCGACTTCAGGGCCGACTGGATGGTGGCGAGGCTGGAGCTGAAGGGCGACAGATTGTCCTGGAGAATCCTCAGGGCCCACTCGGTGGTGGCGGCAGGATCGAATTCGCAGCCCCTGGCGGGCCCGTGCTGGGACGATCCTGCCTCCGGCCGGGACAGCCGGTCTTCGATCTGCTGAATCCTTCCCATCAGGTGATGCTCCAGTCCCTTGATGGATTGATCCACTTCCAGAAGGGACGTCAGGATGTCCCGGCGAAGGTTGTTGTGCCGCCGATTCTCGTCGTCGGTCCCGCTAGCGGGGAAGGGATACTGAGAGTCTTCCATTACCTTCTCCTAGGTTGTCTGGCCAAATCGAAGGATCGTTTCGCCCACCAGCGTAGCTCTCCCCGGCTCCAACTCTTGAAGCACCAGCCGGTGATAGACGCGTTGCAGCGCGGCCCGGATCTCGGGGCTCGGATCCGCCGCGCTGATTTGTTCCAGAGTCTGGCAGGCCAGCAGGTAATTCCCCGCCCGCTGCGCGGCGAAGGCCAGCTTGCGGTCGGCTCCGAGGGGCTTCAGGATTTCGGCGGCGCGGAAGTAATCGGATTCCTGGGCGGCTGCCTCGGAATGGATCCGCAGCAAATCGGACGCCTGCAGAGCTCCGGAGCCCGCGGCGGTGAGGCTGATCGCCTCGCCGCTTTCTCCCAAATCCAGCAGCGCCTCCGCCAGGCGCTTCAAATCGGAAGGACGCGCCCCATCTCCCAGGGCGCGCTCCCGCAGGGCGCTCACCTCGCGCCGCAGGTGCGCCAGAATGCACTCGTGGACGCGGGCCATGAGATGGTTCCGGTCGCTGGCTAGCCCCTCGGCCTCCCGCAGCGCGTCCCGGGCGGCGCCGGCTTCGCCTCGTCCGAGGCGAGCGCGCCAGAGCCGAACCAGGAACACCAGACGCTCTCCCGGCTCCGAGGATCGCTTCAGCGCTCCCTCCAGCAGCTCCGCGGCTTCCTGGAGGCGCTCGGAGGCCAGCAGCGCATCGGAGAGAAGGGATACCAGTCGATAGCCGCCCGGGCGCCGCTGATGAATGCGCTGCGCTTCTACGACCACTTCGGAGAGCAGAGAGGGAGCCGAGCGGACGGTCGCCTCCAGGTCCTCGATCGCCGCGTCGAACTCCTGCCGCAACGAAAGTGCCTGAGCGCGCACCAGCCGCGCCTCTCCCAGCTTCGGCTCCTTCTCGACCAACGCATTCAGCCCCTTCAGGATCGGATCCAGAAGCCCGGCCTCCCGCTCCAACGCCTTCCGGTAAGCGTGCGCCGCGGCGCCGTGACGGCCCGCCCGCGCCAATATCTCCCCCGCCAGGAACGCGATCCGCGCCGTGCCCGAGTCCTTCGCGATGATCGCTTCGAGCAAAGCCAGCTCTTCGTCGTGCGAGCCCTCGGTGCGGGAGGCGGCCTGGGCCAGCTTCTCTGCAGCCGCGGCCACCTCTCCATCGGCGAGATAAATCTCCGCCATGGTCAGGTAGGGCCCCGCCGCCTTCGGTTCCGAGGCGATCATTTCCGAGCAGAGCTTGATCACCTGAGACGCGCAGCCCGGGTCGGCACGGTAGGCACTCCGGCAGGCCTCGGCCGCCAGCGCCGTCTCGTTCAGGGCGCGTTGCGCCCCGGCCAGGGCCAGCAGCGCCGGGGCGAGCCGAGGTGAGCGCGACAGAATCTCCTCCAGGCGCGGGAGCAGCGAGCGTGCGCTGTCGGGGTTGTTTCCCAGAATGGCTTGAATCGCTTCGGTCGCGGCAGCGTCCTTTCCCAGGGCGCACAGGATCTCCACCCGGGCCTGCGCCGCCTGCGGGGAGACGGGGAAACTGACGCGGATCCGATCCAGCTCGGTGAGAACGCCTTCCGAGATCCGGTTGTCGTTGCGGAATGCCTCCAGCAGGCGGGCCACCGCGTCCTCCACTCGACCCGTGTCCGGGAGGACCTTGCCCAGCGCCAGCGAAGCGAGGGGAAGATTCGGATGAAGGTTCAGGAGATGCTCCAGGCGCGCGGCGGCATCGGGGGCGAGGCGTGGGTTCTTACGAAAGGCGTTGTAGTAACGCTTCACCGCTCCGGTGGTGTCCAATTTCTGCAGGGCAACATCTCCCAGGTCCAGCTGCAACGGCGCTGTGGTGGGATCGTCCTTTAGGCGTAGAGTCTCCGAGGCCAAGGTCTGCACCTCTTCCAGTTGTCCGGAGAGCAGCAGGGCCGAGGAGAGTCCGAGGCGGACTTCGATATCGGCCGGCGTGGCCTTCAGGGCTTCCCGGAATTTGGCCAGAATCGGCGCAAGCAGATCGGGATTCAAAGTGCGAATCTTCTTCAGCTCGTTGGAAGCGGCCTTGAAATCCCGCTGGTCCAGGGAGAGTCCGGTCAGGACATAGCGGACTTCGACCATCTCCGGATGCTTCGCCAGGAGAGTCTCGAAGATCTCGCGCACCTCGCTCATCCGTTCGGGCGCGGCGGCGGCCACCTCCTGGAAGGCCCGCACCGCTTCCGCCAGGGAGCCCGAGAGAAGCGCCGCCTCTCCGAGACCGAACTGACTCGCCGCAGGGAGCAGGCCGCTGGAAGCCGCGACGCGGTAAACGGGAATCGCGCTGCGGGCGGCCTCGTCGGAGGATCGAGAGGCGCGTGAAAGCAGTCGAAGGGCTTCGGGGGCGCAGGTGGAGCCGGTGGAAAGGACTCGCCCCAGGACCCCAACCGCCTCCAGGCACCTCCCCGAGGTGATGAGGGCGTCGCCAAGGACCAGGCACAGGCCCGGGTGGGCGGGCTCAGCCACAAGCGCCTCCGTGGCCAGCTCCTCCACTTCCGGCGCCCCTTCAGGGTCCTTCAACAGCCGATAGCGCAGGAACAGCGCCGCTTTGGCCCGGTCCCCCTCGCGCAAGAAGATTTTCGCCAGAGCGCCGGCGATGGCTGCCACCGAGGCACCTGACTCCAGCGTCGACATCAGCTTGGGAACCAGAATCGGGCCGTCCTCGGGAGAGAGTGCCAACGCCTTCTCGTAACGTTCGACTCCGGCGGCGCCCCGATTGGCTTTGAAATCCAGATCCCCCAGCAGGAGATAAGCGCGGGAATGATTCGGGTGGGCGCGGGTGACTTTCTCCAGCGCCTTGTAGGCCACCTCGTCGCCCACTTTCTCCGACGCGAGCAGGATCGCCTCGACCGCCAGCACCGGTTTTCCGGCGGCCACGTAAAAGTCGGCCAGCGCCAGCCGCAGCGCCGGGAAATCGTCCATCCTGGGAGTCAGCTCCTCAAGCAACGCGATGATCTCGTTGCGGCGAGCGCCCAACCCCGAAAGGAGGGCAAAAGCCAAAAGCATCTCAGGGTATTTCGCTTCGGCCTGCCGAGACCTGGCCAGCAGCCACAGCACGTCGGGATTGTTGGGCAGTTTCTTGGCGATGAGCTCCAGGCGAAGGGAAACATGCGCCGCCGACCCCGCCGCATCGGCCTCCAGCGAATGCTCCAGGTGCTTCAGGGACTCGGGGAATTTGCCCGCCTTCAGCAGAAGATCGACGAGGGTCAGGCGCAGGGGGAGGTTTTGGTAGTCCCTTGCCAAGATTGACTCGAGTCGGTGCGCGATCCGGTCGGCTTCCTCGGCATTCTTCTCGAGGATCCTGCGATAGGCCTGGGCCGCCTTCGTTCCGTCTCCCATCCGCTCCAGAGCCAGCGCCACGAAGTAGGCGGAGTGGAGAGAAGTCTTGGTGAGCTTGGTGGTAGGGGCATTCTTCTCGACGGCGTCCCACTTGGCCAGGTGCCGCCCGTGATAGACCCGCAGCTCCTCCGGAGCGATGCGCTCCAGCGCATCCAGGGCCTTGGGGTAATCATCCACCCGGATGTAGTGCTCGGCCACGGCGTCGTAGTAAGTCCCCACCGCCGAGAACTTCATTTTCACTTCTTCGATGAATTCCAGGACCACATCGATGCGCCGGGGGTTGCGGCGGAGAATTCTCTTCAGGCACTCGCTGGCGTCGGCATCGCGGGAGGCGGCGAGCAGGCAGCGGGACTGTTCCAAGAGCAGTGCTTCGCTGTCGGGCTGCTTGTCCAGCGCCCCTTCCAGCGTGGCGATGGCTTTGTCGAGTTTTCCCTCCGAGGTAAGCGCCTTGGCCCGCTCCAAAGCGCGGGCCTCGGGACCCTGCGTCAGGGTCTTGAGGAGGGAGACATCCGGCAGTTTCATGGGGCGCCTTTCTCAAAGCGCTAACCGTCAAAGACTTAGGTCTCGCGCCTCGGGGGACGGACCCCGACGGGACCAAAGGAAATATAGAGATGGGAACGCCGATTTCAAGACGCACAAGCGACTTAGCTCAAGCTTGACTCAGGAAGTACACCCCGGTATATTGACGCGACCAAAAACCAGGAAACAATTTTTCTTCCGGAAGAGATCTCCATTTTTCGAAGAAGGAGGTGCGATGCGTTGGAGTGTGGGGTTCGGTAGCCGTCTGGCTGCAGCTGCGGTGGTGGTTTCAATGAGTGGTGTTCCCGTCTGTTTCAGCCAGACAGTCCGGACTGCCGGAACGCTGACCGGCCGGATTTTCCTAGCCGACGGTGTCACTCCGCGGAGCGGCGTGGTGGTCAAGGTGGCGAACTTGTCCACCTCTCAGATATTTGACTCGGCCCAGACCGACAAATCGGGGCGCTATGCTCTTTCCACTCTGCCATCGGGCCAGTACCAGGTGGCGGTGCAGGCCGGTGAAGGGCTTTACGTGAATCCGGATCGAATTCCGGTGATCCAGGGAAGAAAAACGCTTTTCTCCATGGCGTTGAATCCCTTGAAGGCCCAGGACGACCCCCCGGCGCCGGAGCCGCCGCCTCAGCCCGCCCCTGACCAACCGCCTCCGGCCGAGCCTCCCCCGGCGCAACCGGCTCCGGAAACTCCGCCTCAGACGGAGCCCCCGGCCCAGCAGCCCCCCGCTGAAGGAGCCAAGCCCGAAGAAACGAAGCCGGATGACAAGGGAAAAACCCCTGCTGAGCAGGATGCGGCAAAGGAAAAGAAGAAGACCAACGGCGGCTTCTGGCGAAGCGGGTGGGGCGTGGCGGTGGGATTGGGTGGCGGAGCCATCGTTTTGGGACTTTTGGCCGATTCCATCGCGGGGGACAGCAGCGAAATTCCCCCGCCGCCCAGTGCCACGACTCCCTGATCGGTTCCAGGGCTTGGAGGATTCAGGAGGGCCCGCGATTGCGGGCCCTTTTTCTTGCGAGCAGCCTTGACGGCGTGGGATCTTGACTCACGCGGAAGCGTGAGGCTAATGTAACCACTCCGGCGCGCTGCGCCCTGTGGGGGGGACCCATGAAGGCCAAGGAGATCATGACGCGAGATCCCATCACCTCCCTTCCCCAGACCACCATCGAAGACCTCTGTGAGATGCTCCGGAAGGAGAACATCAACGGCACACCGGTGGTGGACGAAGCGGGAAGGTTGGTGGGTATCGTCTCGCAGGACGACGTGATTTTTCGCAAGGGCCGGCCCTACGAGGACGTCCAACCGCCACGGGACATCCGCGATCTTTTCCAGCGGGGATTCGCCTCCATCGCCGACAGCGACACCGGCCCGCGCCACGTGGAGGACATCATGACCCGCGAAGTGATCTCCGCAGATGAGGAGACCCCCGTCGAGCAGCTCTGCCGCACCATGTGGGAGCGCCGCATCCACAGGATTCCCATCACGCGCAACGGCAAGCTGAGCGGGATCGTCTCGGCGCTGGATCTGTGCAAGATTATCGCCGCCGGAAAGATGAAGTTCTCGGAATAACCCAGCAGCCCGTCACGCCTTCCTGAAGAAATCGGCATTCTTGCCCACGTAGCTTCGCCACGGCTCGGGAGTGTGCTCCGCTTCGAAGATGGCTTCCACCGGGCACTCCGGCTCACAAGCGCCGCAATCGATGCACACCACCGGGTCGATGTACATCTGGTCTGTCCCGGGATGGATGCAATCCACCGGACAGATGGCAGCGCAGGCGGCGGTTTTCACGCCGATGCAGGGCTGGGCAATGATGTAGGCCACGGGACGTCCCCTGGAAGTGTGCGTGGGTGGCAGGCCGGGGATTATAGGAATCCTTAGCGTCTCCGGCAAGCGAAACGCGCTATGGGCTCCGGGCGGTATAATCCCGCGGCGCCACCGGGAGGACTCCGATGTTCTACCGGATCTTTCGAGCCTTCCTGATCCTCTGCCTGCGGATCATGTACCGTCGGATCGAGGCGCCAGGCCTCGCGCGGGTCCCCCCGCACGGCGGGGTGCTGCTGGTCGCCAATCACGGCAATGCCTTGATGGATCCCCTCCTGCTCCTGGTCCTGCTGTCCCGTCCCATCACGTTTCTGGCCAAGCACACCTTGTTTCCCATGCCCCTGGTCGGCTTCTTTCTCAAGCGCATCGGCGGCCTTCCCGTCTATCGACGCCACGAAGCGCCCGGAGAGTCGGCGAAGAACGAGGAAACTCTGGACCGGTGCGGGTCCACCCTGTCGGCGGGGGGGATCGTCTGCCTGTTCCCTGAGGGGATCAGCCACAACGAGCCCAAGCTGCAGACTCTGCGAACCGGCGCGGCCCGGATTTATTGCCGCGCTATGCGGCGTGTATCCGCAGGGCTCACCCTCCTTCCCGCCGGCATCAATTACGAATCGAAGCGGGCCTTTCGCTCCCGCGTGCTGGTGGTGTTTGGTCGTCCCATTGCCGCGGAGGATGTCACGAGCCTCGAGGCGGCCCGGCCTGGGGAGGGAGTGGCGGAGCTGACCCGCAGGATCGAAGAGGCGCTCCGGGAGCTGGTGCCGGGGCTGGACACGTGGGGGGAGCTGGCGTTCCTGCGGGATGTCCGGGCGCTCTTTCTGGGCCGGCGCGAGGAGTCGCTGACGGAAGAAGCCGTGTCGCTCAGGCGGTTTATCCAGGCCTACCGCTATTACCGGGAAAAGGATCCTGACACGGTCGCCGCGATCCGGGAGCGCTGGGAGATGTATCGTCGACAGCTTCGCAGATTTTCTCTGCGAGACGAGTCGGTGGATCTCTCGGAAGCGCCGGTGCGGGCCGCCCGGTTCGTGCTCCTGAGCGCCGTGGTCATCCTGGGAGTGATGCCGCTGGCCATCGCCGGTTGGGTGACCCACTATCCTGCCTATCGTCTCTGCGGAGAGGTGGAGCGCAGAGCCAACCGGGCTGCGGATCAATCCGCCACCTTCAAGCTCATCGGCGGGATCCTGCTCTTCCCCCTCACGTACGCTATCCTGGCCGCCCTGCTCGCCTGGAGGGGGGGATGGAAGTCGGCTCTGGTGGGCCTCGCCCTGCTGCCGTTGTGCGGATGGGCGGCCTTGCGCGTCAGCGAAGAGCGCCAGCGCCTGCGCGAGGGAGTGAAAGCCCTGGCGCTGGCTTTCACCTCGAGAAAGGCGGTGGAGGAAATCCGCCGGCAGCGGCGCGGGATTCTCGATAGCGTGGCGCAGCTGCTGCGCGACCACCCGCCCGAGGCGGCGGCGCTGCGATGAATCACCCGTCAAGATCCTCCGGGTATGCCCTCTACACGCTCTCTCTGCTGACGACCCTCAACCTCCTGGATTACGTGGACCGCTACATCATCGCCTCCGTCGGCTCCCTGATTCGCCGGGACTTCACCATCTCCGATTCCCAGTTCGGTCTCTTCGGCACGCTATTTTTCCTCGTCTACTTGGTGACTGCTCCGCTGTTCGGTTATCTGGGGGATCGCTATCCACGGCGGGCCATATTGGCCCTGGGGGCGATCCTCTGGAGCCTGGCCACGGCCGGAGCGGTGCTGGCACCGAGTTACCTGGTTTTGCTTCTTTCGCGGGGCCTGGTCGGGATTGGCGAGGCCTCCTTCGGCACTCTCTCGCCTCCGTTTCTGGCCGACTACTTTCCGGTTCGACAGAGAGCGCGCGTCATGGCGATCTTCTATGTCACCATCCCGGCCGGGGCTGCCCTGGCCTATCTGCTCGCGGGGAGCCTGGGGGAGTCGCACGGGTGGCGGTTCTGCTTTCTGCTGGTGGGGCTGCCGGGATTGGTGCTGGCGTTGCCGATCTTTCGCCTGCGCGAGCCGGTCCGGGGAGCCATGGACTCGGGCGCGGCGGGTCCGATGCAGGAATTGATGCCACCCTCGCAAAAAGGCTTTTCCTACAGGCAGCGGATCGTCCAGGTTTATGAGAACTATCGCGCCCTGATTCGCAGCCGCTCCTACCTGTTCACCAACCTGGGATACGCCGCCCTCACCTTCGCCATCGGAGGGATGGCCTTCTGGCTGCCGCGCTACCTGGAGACCATCAAGGGAGTTTCCTTCGCGGAATCCAATCACCTGACCGGCACCATCGTGGCGCTCTCCGGCTTCGTGGGGACGCTGGCGGGGGGATTCGCTGGGGATCTGGCAATGCGATGGACGCGCCGAGCCTATATGCTGCTCTCGGGACTGGGGGTGCTGGCGGCCATTCCCTTCTCCCTGGCCGCAATCGTTTCACCGGCAAGAGCGGTGTTCATTCCCTGCCTCGCCGCGGCCATTTTTTTCCTCTTCTTGAACACCGGGCTGCTCAATGCCGTCATCGTCAGCGTCAGCCCGGTGCCCTTGCGCTCCACGGCAGTGGCCGCGAACATCGTGATCATCCACATCCTGGGGGATGCTCCGTCTCCCTACCTCATCGGTAAGGTGTCCGATTTTTATACGCTTCAGGGAGGCATCCTCCTGGCGGTGGCGGCGATGCTGATCTCGGGAATCCTGCTGCTGTGGGGATCGCGCTGGCTTCCCGGAGATCTGGATCGGATTGCCGGCGATCCGGGAGCGCACGTTAGTGCGTGAGAGGCCATGAAGAGCGGGAAGAGGAACGTGAAAACCGCATGGGCGAGCGCCTGGCGCCGCTCGGCACGCCGATGGGAGACCCTTGCTGGGCCCATCGCCTCCGCGACCGGGTGGAAGGTGTGGAACCCCGGACAATACGGCGAGCGCTGGCACTCACTTTTCAGGAGCAACTACCCGGTTCAGGAGGGTGGCATCCTGATTTTCGGACTGAACCCTGGCCCCTATGGAATGTCCCAGTCAGGCATCCCGTTCACCGACCTCAAGCGCCTGGAGACGCACCTCCCGACGCTGGCCGCGACCATCCGGCGGCGCGAAGGCCAACTGCAACTTCCCGGACTGGCGCCGTGCAGCCTGCGTCCCTTCCTGAGCCGCACATTCGAGTCTTCGGCCGTGAGGGTCTACCGATTGCTGGAGCTTGGGTGGGGAAATGCGGAAGCGGGTTGGAAGCGCGTGACGGTCGCCAATGGATGCTCGTTGCTGTTCATGGATCCCTACGGAAAGAACCGGACACCCGCGGATCTCTACGCCACGGCTTCACGCGTCACGCGAAATAGAGACGAAGCGAGGCAGATCCTGAACCTCTGCCTTCATGCTCGATGCCTGGCCGCCCGCGACGCGGTCCGAGCGCTATCTCCGCGGGGAGTTGTACTCCTGGGGAAGGACACCCAGCAGGCGCTGGGAGAGGAGATGAATCGGCTGGTGGGAGCGGCAGGGGTCCTGGGGTGGGAGCACCCGGCCCGGGCGATTCCGGATCGATGGGCCCGTGGACTGCTGGCGGAAATCGCCCGGCGAGGCTGGAAATAGATGGGGCGCCGCCGGGAAAGTCCCGGCCGGCGCCCCACTCTCCGGAGGAAGCGGAGAGACGAGTCTTCAAATACCGGAAGATTCCTCTGCCATCCGGGCGGCTTCCGCCGCTTCGCGCAGGGCCTGTTGGGCCTGATCCATGGCTGCTTCGACTTGCTGTCGAATCGCTTCCTTCTGGAGCAGGGTCGAGTCCTGCACTCGAGCCAGCTCTTGCTGGACCTGGCGCTGGACGTCGGCCTGCGCCATCTCCTGCGCCGCCTGCATGGCACGGCAGATTTCCCTCTGAATCTCCTGGTTTTGCTCCGAGTTCCTCATGGCCTTTTGGGCCTGTCGAATGGCCCGCTCGATCTCGAGCTGGATACGCGAATTGTCGGGAACCGCGTCCATTTCGTGCTCATGAAGCTCCTCGAGATCGTCCATGTCTTCCTCATCGAACAGGAATTCTTTGTCCTCGTCCGGCAGGAGAAGAGAACCGTGGCGGGCTTTGGGGGTGGGTCGCTCCGCGACTTCCACATCCAGCGTCTTCTCGCTGCCATCGCGAACGATCTTGACCGCGACCGTGTCGCCCGGCTCCTTGTCCGCCAGCGCCGCGCCGATGTCGCCGCGATTGGCGATTCCCTTTCCGTCGACCGCGATGATCACGTCTCCGGCTCTCAGGCCCGCCTTGCCGGCGGGAGTGTCCTCGTCGACACGGCTCACCAGCACGCCCCGGCCGCGAGGCGCCTTGAAATAAGCCCGCAGCTCTTCCGTCATCCCTTGAACCCGGACTCCCAGGTAAGTCCTGGACATTCCCATCCCCGGAAATCCAATCGATCCGAATCCCTCGCCGGGAGCCAGGGAGAATCCCTCGCCCCCCCAGAAATGCTTCGGGGCCTCTCCCAGCGTGGCGGTGACGGTCTTCTTCTTGCCGTCCCGCATGACGACCACCTGCACCGTGTCACCCGGCTCCAGCTGGCGAATGACGTTGCGGATGTCACCCGAATCGTCCACCTTCTTACTGTCGATCTCCACGATCTTGTCGCCTTCCTTCAGACCGGCCTTCTCCGCCGGGCTGCCGTCCTTCACGCCGGTGATGATGACCTCGTCTTCGTCCTCGGAGAGGAACACGCCTAGCCAGCCGCGCTTGGGGTGATCCTGGTCGTCAGAGTCTGCATCGGGAGCCGGGGTGGGAGCAGGGGGCGCTGTTCTGGCCATCCGAGCCGGAGGCGCGGGAGGCGCCGGGGGTGCCGGGGCCGGGGTGCTAGCGCTGCCGCCGGCGGGGAGCAATAAAAGAAGTAGGGAGGAAAGCGAGAGCATTCTTGCCAGGGTTGAGATTTTCAACAGCTTGGGGACCATTCGAGCTGCCTCCTGTTGTGTTGGGAACCCTTGGGGGGGCGAGTCCCAACGACTCACCGTCCAATAGCATCTGACAAGTTAAACGATCAAAAGGATGAAAGGGTTTTGGGCTTTCAGGGGCAGTCGCCGAAGGAGGCCTGGCGCGGCAACCCATCGCTGGAGAAGCCGTAGTCCGTCGAGCCGGCGAGTCGAAGGAGCAGCCCGAGGGCATGCCCGGGCGCGGGCTCCGGCGGATCGACGGTGGCCAGTGCGATATCGCCGCCGTCAACGAGGCACTCCACCTCTCTCAGGTCCACGTGGGTCGAGGTCTTCACCAGCGCATCCAGATCGAACGCGATGGCGTCCCCCGGGATCACGGGACCCGGACTGAGGACCGGAGGGCAGGCATTCGGCCACAGCTGCAGATCATCGATGCCCGCGCGGCTGTCCAGGCATACTGGAAGCCCTCCACCGTAAAATCGGTAGACGCCGTCGTCGGTCGCGGCGTAGGCCACGCCGAGCCGATGGTGGTCCGCCTCGACGCGGAAAACGATTCGTGGCGCCAGCTCCCCTGTGATGGAAGACCAGG
>JAKEFJ010000141.1 GCA_022616665.1 Acidobacteriota bacterium | reverse complement strand
CCGGCAGCGCGATTTCCCGCGCCTCTACGTCGCCGCTGCTTGACGTCACACAAGGTTCTTCGCAAAATGCGTTGAAGTTACGGACAAAGAATCTATCCGCCCCCTGCAGTGGGGGGACCATGGTGTTCCCGCGTGAATTTCAAGTAAACGCGTTAGTGTTGGGCCGTTTATCTCCTTCGCAATATGTCGCCTTGTCACGAGCTGACTTCCAAGCGCTTCCGTTCGGCCATCAGACCGCTCGTGGCTGCATCGCACCGTGCGAGAAGAGTGCGGCCGACTTGATAGCCTGAGCCGAGCTTCTCAGGGGATGCGAAAAACCCGTTGTGGTCTCAGGAACTGACCTACACAAGGGATCTTTGCTGGCCCCGGAGCGACACCGCTGACGCCAGGGAGTCAGTCCGGCTCACCGTGCTTGGCGAGCCTAAGCCGCAGGCCTGGCAATGGCTGAGAAGGAACGATCTGGAAGGCGCCCCTGCGAGGTCGATATATTCCGAAAGGAATAAACGAACAAACACTAGCGCGTTTACTTCAAAAAACCGTGGCGAAACCTAGGGTCCCCCGGCTCAGCATGCGCACGCCTGAGTGCAGATTTCGGGGCGGCGATGGTACTCGAGGCGCTCACAGTCGTTCTCGTGCTTTTCTCATAGTAGTTGAGCGGGTGAAGTGGTTTGAATCGCCTATCCGCCGGGGGATTTTCGGGCGCTAGTTGGCGCGCAACTGGAGGGAGTAGGCGCCCCCGCCCCAGGCGTGGGCGTGGAGCAAGATCGAGCCGTGCTCGCGCGCCCGCAAAACGGCTGCCACAAGAGTCAGCCCGCCGGCAGCCGCATGAGTCCCGAAGAGCGATGTGATGGCCCACTGGCGCACGCCCGGACAGACCGCCTCGCCAGCAACCCGCTCCGCTTCATCCGAAGCTTGCCAACCGCACGCGTGCAGGAGCAACGAGCTCGGCGGCGGTCCGGTCTCTTCTTCCTCCCGGGAGCCTGCCAGCCCACGCCGCATGGCCGAAGCGAACACCTGAGGATCGCAGCTCCAGGAGGTGGCCGGCGCCTGTGGATCCGAGGCGAGGCCAACGCCGACGATCTCCGCCAGAATGCGGGCCTTGCGGTTTTTCGCACGTTGAAGGGTTTCCAGGATCAAGCAGACCGCACCTTCTCCCAAATGGGAGGGGCCGCCCAGGGGTGCCAGCACGCGAAGCAGGGGCTCCGTCATCAGCTCCACACCGCCGCAGTAAGCCATCTCCAGCCGACCGTCTCGCAGCGCCCTCGCCGCCGTTCCCAGGGCCGCCGCGGCAGAGGCATCACCGCAGGTCAGCGTGACGCAGGTGCCACGGGCGTCCGTCTCCATGGCGCTATGGCCCGCGGGAGCGTTCGCCACCGATTCAGCGAAAAGATACGGACTGGCCGAGCCCATCCCGTCTTTGAGCATCCCCTCCAGGTATTCCCAGGTGGTGTCGGTGCACCCCAGGCCGGTCCCCATAAAAGTGCCCCGCTTTTCCGGGGGTGTCGAGGCCTCTTCCGCATCGAGCCTGGCGTCGGTGCGGGCCAGCAGGCAGGCCAGAGTCCAGATCTGGGAAAGCTCGCCCATGCGGCGCAACTTCCGCGCGGGGAGGTACTGCTCCCGGTCGAACTGGGGAATTTTCGCGACGGTCAGGAGACGCGGGACTCCATGGCGGCCGGACCGTTTCATCGCCTCGCCCAGGGGGCGCCCCTCGCTCAGAGCGGATTGGAAAGTTTCCAACCCGACCCCTGCCGGACTGAGGACTCCAATGCCCGTGACGACGACCCGGTTCACGCGACCTTCCGGAAAAGCAGGGAGCAGTTGGTGCCGCCAAAGCCGAAGCTGTTGGAGAGTCCGATTTCGAAGGCCAGTCGCCGGGCGGTGGGGGAGATCACATCGAGACGGGCTCCCGGGTCGGCCGACCTCCAGCCGAGAGTCGGTGGGAGGGCCTGGTGCATCAAGCTCAGGACGAGCATCACCGCCTCCGCCCCGCCGGATCCTCCCAGCAGGTGCCCGAACAGCGACTTGTTTGCGGTCACTGGAATCCGCGCCGCCAAGCTCTCCCCAAACACCGCGAGGATGGCCTGGGTCTCGGTCGAATCGTTCAACGGAGTTCCCGTTCCGTGGGCGTTGATGTGGCCGACCTGATCGGGGCTCACCCCGGCGCGCTGCAGCGCCTGGGCCATGGCCCGGGCGGCTCCCTGCCCTTCCGGATGAGGGGCGGTCATGTGATGCGCATCGCAGCTCGAGCCGTACTCAACGAACTCCGCCAGCAGGGGCGCTTTGCGGGAAACAGCATGCTCCCAATCCTCAAGGACCAGAATCCCGGCCCCTTCTCCCAGCGAAAGCCCGGCACGGGAGGCTTCGAAGGGACGCGAGGGGAGGGGGTCCACCAGTCGCAAGGCATTGAACCCGGCGTAGGTCATCCGGCACAGCGCATCCCCGCCGCCGGCAATCATTCCCGGCGCCTCTCCCGCCCGGATCAAGTCCGCTGCGAATCCCACGGAGAGGGCGGAGGAAGCGCAGGCGGTCATATTCGAAAGTCTTGGACCGCGTGCCTTCAAAATCCTCGCCACGGCATCGGCAGGGGAGGAGGTGGGCAGGCGAAGGAGCCGGGAAGTGCGAGCCCCGCGATGGCCACGATCCACGGCCTCACGGCAGTACACTTCCGATTCCAGCATGCCGGCCGTGGAAGTGCCGAGCGAAACGCCGAAGTCTTCCAAGACTGCCTGGCCTTCGAGCCCAGCCTGCCGCACAGCCTCCAGAGCGGATGCCATACAGAGGCGATCGGTGCGGGCGGCGCGGCGCGATTCCAGGCGCGTGAGATTCGGGAGCGGCGGAAGATCACAGACCTCTCCCGCCACTTCGCTCAAGCAGCCGATGGTCTCGAACAGTTTCAGCCGCTCGATCCCGCCGCGGCCTTCCAGGGCCCGTCCCCACACCTGACGCTGGTTGCCTCCCAGGGCGCAGATGATGCCGATCCCCGTGACGGCCACCCGGCGGGAGGCGCTCAAGGGCTAGCCCCTGCCGGGTTGCGCTCAAGCACCTTGAGGAGCGGAATGGGCGGCGCCAGGCGAAAGCGGCGGTGCACCCGAACCGCCGAATAGAAGACGGCCAGGCGGCAGCGGACAGACAGAGAAGGCTCCGGGACGCCGGCCAGGAGGCTGATGACCGATTCGGTGATTCCAAAGCGGGTGGCGGGGCGCAGGAAAAGATCCATGAATCCAGGCTGGTAGAACCGACTCACGATGCGGGTGTATTGCCGCAAATGGCGGCGCACCTTTCGCTCGTAATCGGCGAAGAGGGCAGGGGAGAGGTCTCCTGGGCGGCCTGCGGAGCCCAGCGCCGCGTGCAGGGTGTCGGAAGCCATCTCCGCGGAAGACATAGCCAGCCAGACCCCGGTGGAGAAGACCGGGTCGATGAAGGCGGCGGCATCTCCCATCAGGAGGTAGCCGTCTCCCGCCACCTCGCGGCACTGGTAGCTGTAGTCGCTGGCGGAGTAAACGGGTGAGATGCGGCGAGCGCCGCTCATCCGCACCCGGGCGGCGGGGCAGCTCTGCAGCGCCTCCTCCAGAAGCCTTTCGGGGGGCAGAGAGAGGGACTTGAGTGTGGAGCCTTCCATGACCAGCCCCACGCTGGCTTTCTGATCGGGCAGGGGAATCAGCCAGAACCAGCCGTCCTGCAGAATCACCAGGACGATGTCTCCCGCGGCCGGCCCCTCGTCCCTCACGACCCCCTCGTAGTGGGCGAACACCGCTGCCTTCTTCAGATGAGGCGTCATGGAGCGCAGGCGGCGTCGGCTGGCCACGAAAGCGTCGCGCCCGCTCGCGTCCAACAGGAATCTTGCCCGGTGGCGCTCGATCCTCCCGCCCTCGCTCCGCACGGTAAGCTCGCATCCATCCTTGTGAGAAGGATGGGCCTCCACCACCGCCGTCGCTTCGTGAACTTCAGCTCCCTTCTTCCGAGCATTCTCGAGCAGCAGTGCATCGAACTCCGAGCGCAGGACGTGGAAGGCACGTGGGTGCCCCGGCACCAAGCCCTTCTGGAATTCGATGTAGCGGGTGAT
>JAKEFJ010000140.1 GCA_022616665.1 Acidobacteriota bacterium | reverse complement strand
TAGATGCCGCGGAGCACCAGGTCCAGATCGATGAGAATGTAAGAGCCCTGAAGGTGAATGCGATCTCCGAGCTTCCAGCCGTATCGATCGATGAGCTGCTGCCCCGCGATGAAGGAGTCCCTCTCCGATTGCCAGGCCTTGAGTTGAGCGGGATCGATTTCCACGTCGGCATTGATGATGGGCCAGGTCTCCGGGTCGGTCGAGAGCTGGCCGAAGAAATTCTCCGGGCGCTGGTCGATGTAGGTGCCTCCGAACCAGATCTCCGGGGCGGCGGCCATCACGCCGGGGATCTGCTCGATCTTCTGCCGATAGCTTAGTGGCAGGAAGTTGGCCAGGCCCGTGGCGTGCTGTACGACGGCGCGGGAAGCTCCGAGGCTGCCCAGGGCAGCCTCACCCCCCAGGGCGTTGAGAAGCGAGACGAGTACTACGATGAGGACCATCACCAGCACGATGGAGCCCATGGTCAGGAAAGCGCGGGTCTTCTTGCGAAAGACGTTCTTCCAGACGAGCCGGAAGTACTTCATGACCTCATCCCTCGCGCGTCGGCCATCTCGCGGGGTGCGGCGGGGGAGAGGACTCCCTTGTCCAGATGCACCATCCGGCGCGCCACCGCCGCGGCCTTCGGGTCGTGCGTGACCATGACGATGGTCTTCTGAAACTCACTGGAGAGGCGCTTGAGCAGTTCCAGAATCTCATCGGCGCTCTTCGCGTCCAGATCGCCCGTGGGCTCGTCCGCCACCAGAATGGCGGGGTCGGCCACGATGGCCCGGGCGATGGCCACCCGTTGCTCCTGGCCTCCCGAGAGTTGCCTTGGGTAGTGATCCATCCGGTCCCCCAGCCCCACGATGGAGAGAGCCGTCTTGACGTGCTCGCGACGCTCCTTCCGGCTCAGGCGCGTAAGCAGCAGCGGCAGCTCCACGTTCTCGAAGGCGGTGAGCACCGGGATCAGGTTGTAGAGCTGGAAGATGAACCCCACGTGGTCGGCGCGCCAGCGCGCCAGCTGTCCTTCACCCATGGACGAGACTTCCTGGTCCCCCACGAGAATCCGCCCGGAGGTAGGCTTGTCGATGCCCGCCATCAGGTTGAGCAGCGTTGTCTTGCCGGATCCTGAGGGGCCCATCAGCGCCAGGTATTCCCCGGGACTGACGGTGAGATTGATGTCCTTGAGAACCGGGATTTCAATGGAATCCCGATGGTAGACCTTGGAAACGCGATCGATCTGGATTTGTGCCTGATTCACAGCTTTCCCTCCAGGCGGTGTGGAGTCACTGGCCGCTCAAGGCCGTGGGCGATGCCGAAGTTACAACGAGTCTGATCTCGCCCCAACCTAATTTCTACCAATGGACGATATTCCCGCTCGCCGGCCTTCTGCCGGGATTGAACGGCTGCTATGGTTTGACGCGAACCCTCTGGCCGTCGGCGAGCACCAGGCCCGAGGCACCTGCCACCAGCGTCTCCCCCCCGACCAACCCTTGCTGAATCTCCACCATTCCCTCGGAAGCCCTTCCAGGCGTCACGGCTCGGAACACCGCCTTTTCCCCTTGAATGAGGAAAACTCCGCTCTTACCCGACAAGCTCGTCAGGG
This sequence comes from Acidobacteriota bacterium, assembly GCA_022616665.1. GTDB lineage: Bacteria > Acidobacteriota > Polarisedimenticolia > Gp22-AA2 > AA152 > AA152. The sequence goes on along the minus strand of JAKEFJ010000140.1, from coordinate 11,100 downwards.
CGCTCTGGGGGACTTGCACCGAGGTCTTGGCTTCCCGACCCTGGGTAGATTCCGAGGTGAAGTTCACCCGCGCCGAAAGATCCGGGAGGATCTTGTCGTCGGGGTCGGCGATGCCCACCTTCACCTTGACCGTTCCCTTCTGGCGGTCCGCCGAAGGGATGATCTGGCGCATCGCGCCGTGGTAGATGTGATCGGGGTAGGCGTCCAGAGTGATTTCTGCCGGTTGATCCGGCTTGAGGTGCGAAAGGTTGCTCTCGTTCACGTCGGCCCCGACGTAGAGCGTCGAGAAATCCACCAACGTCACGATGGCGCCACCGTTGGAAGATCCCTGTCCCGGTGAACCGAAAGGTGAAACGGCCTCGCCCACGTGGGCCCGCTTGGCCACGACGACTCCGTCGAAAGGAGCGCGCAAAATGGTGTAATCCAAAAGAGCCTTGACGTAATTGACCCTGGCGCGGTTGCTGCTTTCGGCAGCGACGGCATTATCCAGATCGGAGCGGGGCGACAACCCCTGTTCGTAGAGGGTCTGCTTGCGCTGCAGATCCGACTTGGCGTTGTCCCAGGCCGCCTGGGCCTCATTGAGCTGCGCATCCAGATCGGTATGATCCAGCCTGGCCAGGATTTCCCCCTTCTTCACGCGGCTGCCCTCGGTGACATTGAGGCTGGTCACTCGCGAGGTGATCTTGGGTGAGATATCTGCCCGGGTCTCCGCCTCCACGTACCCTGCCACCGAGAGGACCATCAACGCTTCTCCCTGGGTCACCAGGGAAGCCACGGTTTTCTCCACTTGCACCGTGGAAAGATAGGTCGAGAGCATGAGGTAGGCGGACAGCGCCACGCCCACGGCGCCCGCGGACCCCACCAGCAGCCAGAGGAACGGGCGCCTCGCTGGCTGAGCATCGCGGCGGATCTTGAGTGAGGCGAGCTCCGGGGCCGATCGGGGAGATTCGGAGGGACGGGACGCTTCCATTGGGGAGAGGGGCCCTCGGGAAAGGCTTCCCGAAAGGAAGCCGAGTGGAAACTTGCAACTCGATTATGAACAAAAAGTCTACCCGCTAAACACTGAGTGGTCAACGCCGGCTGTGCTTGCGCCAAGCCCTGCAACTGCGAACAGGCAGGTTTGGGCGCCGCGTTCCTCAGCGCCGCAGAATCAGGAATGTCCAGTGGAGCGCGGCGGCTGTGGCCAGGGCGCCGCGCAGGGCGAACTCCTCGCGGCGGTTGAGCGAGAAGCGCAACGCGAAACGCCGGGTCAATCGGCGCCAGAGACTTCCGGCGGCCGCGGCGAGAATCCCCACGACCGTCACTGTCACGAGGGGATTGAGCAGGAGCGCCCGCCAGAGATTTCCCCCCGCCAGCGCCGCGAAGGCTCGTGTCCCGCCACAGGTAGGGCAGGGCAGGCCCGTGAGCGCCAGAAACGGGCAGCGCAGAGGAGTGAGTAACCACGCCCCGGGAATTCTCACCAGAATCGCCGCCGCCACCGTGCACAGGATAGCCAGCGCTCCGAACACCAGAGGGAAAGGAACCGCCTGTGGGTCACGAGTCACCCTCTCGAGCTTCACTAGGCGCTCGCCGATATCCCGAGGAGCGCCATGATGGCTCCAAGAAAGGCAAGGACGATAGCCGCGATGATGACGCAGCAGAGAGCCAGGGGGAGGAGGACCGCCAAAGCAGCCTTTCCTCCGCCAATCTCGTGGACTCGGGAGAGTCCGATAATCTGGAGGATCAACGACCAGATGAAAGCCACCAGTCCGCCGCAGACCGGGATCCATTCGAACAGCGCCGTGCTGCCACGCGAATAGGCGTACACCCGCAGGGTCGCTTCATAGCCTTCCTTCGCGCCCCCTAGGATCCAAAGGAAGACATGCACGATTCCGGTCCAGATGAAAGTGGTGATCAGGACAAGGATGGGGATCATCACCGCTACCACCACGGTGAACAGCCCCTCCATGCCGCCGGCCCAACTCTGTTCGGGAGCATTCATCCCCAGGCTCTTGAGGAACGCCAGTTGAAACGGCTTTAGCACCCAGCTCCACAGGATCCCGCCGAGAGCGCCCAGCCATGTCAGGAGCAGCAGGTATTGAATCGCCGAGCCGAGGTTCTCCCTCTTCGGCAAGTCGGAGAAGAAACGAGTCGGATCGGAAAGGCAAAGCCGCAGCGTGGCCAGGAGAGCGTTGAGAAATCCAAGTCGGCTCCGATCTTCCCAGGGAATTCCGGCAGGTCCGGTCTCGATGGCTTGCCGCTGAACGAAGGAAGCTCCGCAGGAAGGGCAGTTCGGTCCCGAATACCCTTCAGGTATCTCCTTGCCGCAGCCGGGACAATACATGTTCGCTCCTCCTCAGGGTGGGGGAATCCATTTCGGGGGCAATAAGGTACACGCGACGACTCGGCGGCGCAACAGTCGGGAGTAGAAAGAGAAGTTAGTTGCGGCTCAGAGCCGGGGGAGGGATTCGGAAGCGGACGGCGGAGCCGGGGGGAGGAGGCAATCCGGGGAGAGCTGCGGTGCTGTCCTGGAGGCGGCGGGAATCTGCCAGTGTCAACAGTTGATCGAAGGAGCCACCGTCCTCGGGAAAAGTGGCGCTCCCAAGGCTGGTTCGAGGGCGGAAGCTCACCCCGTTCCTGACCTCGTGACTGATTCCCTGAAGCGCGACTCTCATGCGCCCTTCGACGCGCCGGGCCTCGTCCCGCGCCACTCCCGGGAGGATCAGGATGAATTCGCTGGCGGCATACCGAATGCAGGTGTCGCATCCGCGCATCTGGCCCCGAACCGCATGAGCCACGCTCCTCAACAGCCTGTCCGCGCCACTCCCGGTATCCAGCACGCCATCATCGGGCGAGTTCTGCAGGGAGAGAGTCAGAAGGGTCAGAGAGATGGCTCTCTCCCGGGCCCGCCGGATCTCTTCCTCGAAGCTCACGAACAAGTAGCGGGAGTCGGCGGTGGGCCGGGGGCGCAGCGCCACATCTCCAGGCCGTGCAGTAGAGGAATGCGACGAAGGCAGCTTGAGTCCGGCAGCGGACTCGGCGATGACCGTGCCGGAGAGGCCTTGAAGCACGGTCAACAGGGACTGGGCGCGCGCTTCAGCCTCGCTGGCGCGCCGGCGCTCCGCAAGGACGCGCCGCAAGGCGAGGAGGTAGCCGCCAGCCACCAATCCACAGGCGGCGAGAAGAAAGGCGGCGACATCCGACGGGTTCAACATGACTACCCATCAATCTAGTGGCCAAGTGCCCGGATTTCAATGTCCCGTCACGACTTTCCCCTCGAGGGAACAGGTATAATCCGCCCATGTCGCGACGCATGATTCTTCCCGTGGTCCTGCTGGTCCTCCTATTCACAGCCAGCCTTATTCACGTCGAGTCCGGCACCCTGGGAGTTCTCCAGGGAGCCGCCGGTGGCCGGGCCTTCGTGCTGGAGCCGGGGCTTCATTTCAGGATCCCCTTCCTGCAGAGGCTTCTGATTTATCCCGTCGGGCTGTTCAAGCTCGACTTCCCCTGGAACGCCCCATCTCGCGAGGGGGTCGAAGTCAAGCTGGAGGTGCATTTCGAAGGGTTGATCATCCGCGAGAGCCTCATCCAGTTTTCGGAGCGGGCGGCGGCCCGCAATGGTCCCACGGTCGTCCGGGACGATCTAGGCAATTGGATTCGGGAATGGACCTCCCAGCAATCCGTCAGCGAGATTCCCCTGCAGCCTCTGGATATCGCCGACCGATTTCGTGCCAGGGCACGAGCGAACGGATTTCGGATCAAAGCCCTGACCGTGGCACGGAATTCGGGCCCGGCGATCCCCACGGTGGAGGAAAACTCCTCCATCCCGGTTCGCAGCCCCGGCGTCAAAGTGGTGCTCCTCGGACTGGATGGAGCCGATTGGCAGCTCCTCGATCCACTCATCGAGGCAGGCAAGGCTCCCACACTGGCGCGGCTCAAGCGGGGGGGAGCGTGGGCCAATCTGAGATCCATGGACCCCATGCTTTCGCCTCTGCTGTGGACCACTGTGGCCACTGGCAAACCGCCCGAAGAGCATGGAGTGATGGACTTCATGGTCCCCGACCCGGAAACCGGGAAGCCATCGCCGGTTGGCTCGAATTCCCGGCGTGTGCGGGCCCTGTGGAACCTCTTCAGCACCGCGGGCCTCTCGTGCGACATCGTGGCCTGGTGGGCCACATGGCCGGCGGAAGCGGTGAATGGCACGCTGGTTTCGGATCGAGTCGCTTACTCGCTGTTCTCCGTCGCTGGAGTGCCCCCACCCAGAGGGGCCGTCTATCCGGAGTCCTATGCTGGGGAAATCGCCAGGCTCAAGGTGTCCGCCGACAGCATCACGGCGGATGACCTCCGTCCTTTCGTGAAAATCTCGGCTCCCGAGCTGCGGGAGCTTCGAGCGAAGGCCGCCACCAATGCGAGGCTCTCCGCCAAGGACCCGGTTCTGCACCTGACGCGAATCCTCTCCGCAACGAAGACCTACCAGGCGATCGCGCTGAATCTCCTGTCGCTCGGACAGAGCGACCTCTTCGCGCTCTACTACCAGGGGATTGACGAAGTCGGTCACCGATTCGCTCATTTCGCCGATCCCAAGATGGACATGGTCAGCGAAGCGGATCACGCCCGCTTCCGGAAAGCGGTGGAGTCCTTCTACGTTTATCAGGATCAGCTGCTCTCCGACGTATTGTCTCGCGTCGATCCGAGCAGTCTGGTTGTGGTGATCTCGGACCACGGATTCAAGAGCGGGGCGTCGCGGCCGAACGATCATCCTCCCGATCTGGAGGGGCAGCCGGCGCGGTGGCACCGCAGCTACGGAGTCTTTCTTGCTTCTGGTCCCATGGTGGCGCCGGGAGAAAAGGACACCCTGTCCCTGCTGGACATAGCGCCGACGCTGCTTTCCGCGGCGGGGCTGCCGCCGGCCGCGGACATGCCCGGGCGACTGCGCACCGACCTGTTCACCTCCAGCTTCGCCGGCACGTTGCCTCCGCAGAGAATCCCAACCTACGAATCGGGCCAGATGGTCGGCCGATCCCCGGCACCGCCGGGTGACGAGTCCTCGGCCAATTCTGCCCAGGCCATGGAGGAGAATCTGCGGTCGCTGGGGTACATCGGAGGTGGCGGCCATCCTCCCCGGGCCTCCGGGACGGCGTTCTCCCACGCGGCACTGGCCGGCATTTACCTCCAGAAGGGCAAGCTTTCCGACGCGGAAAAAGAGGCCCAGGAGTCGCTCAGGCTGGAGCCTGGGTATGTTCCGGCTCTGGTCTACCTCTCCGAAGTCTACGAGAAACAAAAGCGCTACGACGCGGCGCTTCCCCTGGCGCGCCAGGCCGCCGCCAGTGACAGCCCCGACCGCCAGAGCGGGCTGTTCCTTCTCATCGCCAATCTCTATGTCGCCCTGGGGAAACCCCGGGAAGGGCTGGCCGATCTCCAGACGTTTCTCCCTCGCAGGGGACTGGAAAGCGACCTGCACTCGGCCATGGGAATGCTGAAAGCGGCTTCGGGAGATGCTCCCGGGGCGGAGGCGGAATACCGCCGCGCGTTGCAGCTGGACCCTCTGGCCCAGGAGCCCATCAAGCACCTCTTCGACCTGTATCAGAAGGAAGGGAAGCTCAATCTCCTGATTCCAGCTTTGCAGACGGCCATCCAGAAAAGCCCTGGCTCGGCTTTCCACTCCAACTTCCTGGGCCTGACCCTGGACCAGACCGGGCACGGGAAGGAAGCCGAAGAATCGTATCGGCGCGCGCTGAAAGCTGACCCCGAGCACACCAGAGCTCTGGTAAACCTGGGTGTGCTCCTGGCGAGACAGCGACGCCTCGACGAAGCCATCCCTCTGTTCAGGCGGGTGCTATCCTTTGATCCCGCCAGTCCGGAAGCCCGGGTCGGACTGGGGGCGGCCCTAGGCATTCAAGGGAAAAATTCGGAGGCCGTGGCGATCCTCGAAGAGGGGGAGAAGCTGGGAATCTCCTCTCCGGCCCTCTACAACGCACTGGCCATGGCCTACTACCAGGCCCGGCAGAAGGAGAAGGCCATCGGAACTCTGAAGGAATCGCTCAAGCTCGATCCCGTCCAGCCCTCGGCGCGCTCATTGCTCGCCGAATGGGAAAAACCTTGAAGCCGCCGCCACGTGATTTCCGGAAACCAGGAAACAGGAAGCCCACCCCGGCGCGGGGCTTCGGAAAACCGAAGCCGGGTGGCTCGGCTGCGCCTCGGTCCGGCGAGTTCCGCAAGGAGGGAAGGCCCGAGGCCCGCCGGCCGGGAGGATTCCGCAAGGCGGGCGGCTCCGGTGCCCATCGGCCCGGTGGCTCTCCAAGAGGGAGAAGGTCCTCTCCTCCGCACGAGGAATTTCGCAAGGAGAGGAAGCCGCTGCCGATGCCTCCCCGACCCGAGCCCGAAGGAGGGGGCCGGCTCAGAAACCTGAGGATCACGCTGGAGTACGACGGATCCCGCTACCGGGGCTGGCAGATCCAGACTCGCGAGCGCACCGTGGCGGGCGTTCTCACCGATGTCCTCGGAGGGCTTCTGCGAGAGCGGGTCAACGTCTTCGGGGCGGGAAGGACCGATGCCGGGGTGCACGCCGAAGCCCAGGTGGCCAATTTTCGCACGCACACTCCCACGCCGGCGGCAAGCCTGCTGGAGATGGTGAATCGCGAGCTTCCATACGATATCAATCTCCTCCGGGTGGAAGATGTCCCGCTGGATTTTCACGCCCGGCACCACGCCAGCTGGCGGCGCTACCGCTATCAGATCGCACTCCGGCGCAGCGCGTTTCTGAAGCCCTACACCTGGTGGCTCAAGGATCTCCCGGACCAGGCGATGATGCGCATCGCCGCGTCGTATCTGGTGGGGAGGCACAATTACGGGCCGTTCGCCGCGCGTGGACGGCCGGTGGAAGAGCCGATGGTGGAAGTCTATGAGGCATCCTTAAAGGAGGAGCCGCCTCTCTTGAACTTCCGGATCGCCGCGGACCATTTCCTGCCGAAAATGGTCCGCAGAATCGTTGGAGTTCTCGTCCGGGTGGGCCGGCACGACTTTCCGCCGGAGCGCCTCAGGGAGTTTCTGGAGGGGAAAGGGCCCGTGCCGGAGGAAAGCGTCGCCCCTCCTTCTGGTCTGTTCCTGGAGAAAGTGGAATACCTGTAACTCGGCGAGGGGCAGCTCAAAACCCCCTCTGAAAACTCCCGATTTTCCTGCCTTCGCGTCTTTCCAGTCGGCTGGAGCACGTACTCCGGGCCCGAGATCCCTACGGGCTACGTGAGTGAGGCCTTCTCAGAACGATCCCTGAACGACTCCCGAAAACCCTCCGAAAATGCACCGCAGATCAGCGCGATTTTGTCGGGATTGTGCTTTGAGGGGTAACAATGTCTCCTGCGAAAATTCCATTGTCGTAATCCCGTAGAAATGTTCAGCGATGCGGTTGACCCTCGAAGGGACCGAACCTAAATTCAGGCTCGGTCCTGACGCAATTGCTTTTTCATTCACCGGTCGCCCTGGACGATTCTCAAACAATTCAACGCGAGAAAATCCTCCCCACATGAGAACCGATTTCAGATTTCTGGCGATCTTGCTTCTCGCACTGAGCGGATTCTGGCCCTCCGGACTCCTTGCCGCGGAGTCCACGAAGGACTCGGCGGGATTAGGGGTCGTGAAACCCGATCTAACGCTCTTCCGAGAGACGCTGCGCGCCTCGGGGGTGACGGATCCCTCACGGAGGCTTGGCTACGAGGCATCCTTCCTGGACCTGTTGTCCGATCTGCAGCGTGAAATCGGATTCACCCGCTCGGCCTATCGGCGGGCCCGAAAACTACACCTGGCGCTGCATCAGAAGGTCTTGCGACGGTACCTATCCACTGCGGATGGGCTGGACTCGGTGCTGGATCGAGGTGAGTTCAACTGCCTGTCGGCCAGCTTGCTCTATGGGATGGTTGCCCGGTCCTTCGGATTGGAAGTGCAGGTCGTGGAGATTCCCCGGCACGTCTATGTACGGCTGTTCGTCGACCAGCGGAGGATTGAGGTGGAATCCACCTCCCGGACCGGGTTCGACTTGAGGCCGAAGCCGGATCTCGTCTCGGAGAGCCTCTCCGATCCAGGCTACGGCTCGAATGCAGCGGCGCTAGGGGTGCCCGCCGCAGTCGCCGCCACCCTCCTGGAAGGGGTGGATCTGGAGCGCGCCGTGGGTTTCCTGTGGCACAACCGCGGGCGCCGCGCCCTGGAAGAAGGCGAGGCGGTCAGGGCGGCCCGCTCTTTCCTGGAAGAGTCGAGGCTGGAGCCCCCGGGAGCCTCCCACTCGGAGACCCTCGGCATGTTCCTGGCCCGGGCATTCCGGATGGCCTACGAAGCGAGCAATTTCGAGGATGCCTACCTCATCGCAGAAATCGGCATCCAGATCTTCCCCGGCCAGACCACGGCACGGGATCGCCTCTTGGCGGCGTCGCTCAAGCGAATCGAAGCAAGCTGTGAATTGGGGCGCCTTGCCAGGGCGGAGGAGATTCTGAACCTGACGGCGTCGGCCGTGGGAAATGCGGTGGATGTCCGCCGGCTGGAACGGGGCGCCTGCCCTGTGATTGCCGCGGCAGCCGTCCGTGCGGAGGATTGGGACCGGGCGTCGCGCATGGCCCGGCGCTTCGCCATCGCCGAGCCCGATCGGGTCGAGTCGAACCGCTTGTCGCGATGGGTGGCGCGCCGCGAGCATGAGGCCCTGGCAAGCGAGGGAAAGAATGCCTGCGTCCAGCCCTCCTCCCCCTTCTTGGAGGAGGGTCTTTCGGCATTCCTCGCGGATCCCAGAGCCGGAGTTCCTCCAGACCCCTCGCCCGCGCCAGCCGAGCGAGTCAGGGAATAGTCATCGTTCTCGGAGCTCGACTTCCCGATGAAACTGAGGATCTTCCCCTGCTTCAGGTCGAAAACAGGATGCCAATCGCCCCTGGCGCAGAGTGGGCGCCGCACCTCCAGGTCGGGGCAGAATCCCAGGCTCACCCCGCCCGCCAAAGATCCGGCGGGAGCCTGGGCCAGGACGCCATAGACCACCGTGGCGCCGGAGGAGTAGGGTCAGTCGCGGACGCCCGCGGGAAGCGCGGTGGGAGTCCCGGCGACAGGCGGATCCATCCACCGGCCGTGCTCCTTGATGAGACCCACCAGGCGCTCATCGGCGTCGGCGTAGGGAATGTCCTTCTCGATCAGGTCTTTTCCGACGAACAGACTGACCTTGCCAGGTCCCCATCCCACGTATCCGAAATCGGCGTCGGCCATTTCGCCGGGTCCATTGACGATGCAACCCATGATGGCGATCTTGACGCCTTTCAGGTGGGCCGTGCGGGCTTTGATGCGCCGGGTGGTCTCCTCCAGGTCGAACTGGGTGCGCCCGCACGAGGGACAGGAAATGAACTCGGTCTTGAAGAGCCTGAGTCGCGTTCCCTGGAGGATGTTGAAGGCGAGGCGCAGGGAATCGGCCGGGGATCCGTAATGTTCGATTCGGACCGCATCGCCAATCCCGTCGCACAGCAGGGAACCGAGATACACGGAAGGGAAGAGCAGCGGGTCTTCCAGCCTGTCGGTCACATCCACTCGCAGCAGCAGGGGAGCGGTGATTCCGGATTCCGAGAGGCTCTTGGCGAGGATTCTATAGGGGACGACGGGAGAGACTCCCACCGCGGTCTCCAGGGAGAGCAGGGGCAACCGCCCCGTCTCTGAATAGCAATGGCGGGCCAGACGGGCCAGGTGGGCGGGCGCTGCGGATACCACATCCTCGTCGCGCATCTCAAGATGCAGCGCCACTCCACGCGCCCGTGATGCCTCGAGCATCGGCTGCGGCAATGGGCTGGCGTCGGGAGCGGATGCATCCAGCCGAAGGGTGAGCCGGTCGCAGATCCGGGCCAGTTTCTTAACATTGGACCCACCCACTCCGGTGGCGAAGGCCGAGCCCACACGCAGGGAAAGGGCGGGCGACTCGGGGCGGGAACGAAGCCGCTGCGACAGCTCCTCCAGTCTCGGGATGTCGGACTCCTCGGAGATATCCACTTCTAGAATTTCGGCCCGTGCATCGGGCGTCGAGGAAGGTCCTTCCAGGGATCGAAGCTCCTCCTCGACTGCTGCGAAATCACGCAATGGGGCGCGCAGTCGGCATTCCACCCGAACCGGCTCGCCTCCTCCCAGATAAACTTTTCCCACCTCGAGCCGGGAAGTCTCGCGCCTCGCGTACGTGTCGGCACCGGGGAAGCGTGCGATTGGCGGACTGGTCTGAGGATCCTCCGTGGATTGGATCCAGCGGTTGTACTTGTCCACCAGAGCGTAGGCGACCGGAATCTCCGCGACCGGATCTTCCGTGAGCGACACCCGGATCGTGTCCCCGATCCCCTCCTCCAGCAGGGCGCCGATTCCCACTGCCGATTTGATGCGTCCATCCTCCCCGTCGCCCGCCTCGGTGACACCCAGGTGAAAGGGATAGTTCATCCCTTCTGCTGCCATCCGCTCGGAGAGCAGGCGGTAGGCCCGGATCATGACCATGGGATTGCTCGATTTCATCGAGAGGATCAGCTCACGGTGGCCATGCCGCTCGCAAATCCTGACGAATTCCAGCGCCGACTCCACCATTCCCAGAGGAGTGTCGCCGTAGCGATTGAGGATCCGGTCGGAGAGCGAGCCGTGGTTTGTGCCGATGCGCAGCGAGACGCCCCGCTCCTTCGCTCTCAGGACCAGCGGCTTGAAGCGCTCCTCGATCCGCTCCAGCTCCGCCTGGTATTCCGCGTCGGTGTACTCCCAAACCTTGAAGCGCTTGGTGTCGGCATAATTGCCTGGGTTGATCCGCACCTTCTCCACGTGCTCCACGGCCATCATGGCTGCGGCAGGGGAGAAGTGGATGTCCGCCACCAGCGGCACGCGAATTCCCGCGCTGCGCAGACGCCCGCGAATCTCCGGCAGGGCCTCGGCGTCGCGGGTGCTTGGAACGGTCACCCGGACAATCTCACATCCCGCCTGGACGAGCCGGCGAATCTGCTCCACGGTGGCGTCCACATCGTGGGTGGCGGGGGTGGTCATGGATTGAACGCGGATGGGAAGATTTCCGCCCACTCCCACGTCGCCGATGCTGACGATCCGAGTCGGCCTGCGGCGGTATCCCCAAGGTTTCGAGAATCGCTTCAT
>JAKEFJ010000139.1 GCA_022616665.1 Acidobacteriota bacterium | reverse complement strand
AGTGGCGGTGAGTGAGCTGAGCCTGATGGACAAACGCTCGATCAGCCTATGTCGCGGCAGACGATCCGGATCCTAAGCACAGGGATCTGGCCAAGAAGACGTGGATGACTCGGCTCGCCGAAAGAAATCACCAGAGTGCTCAGGGGGGAGTCGAAAGAGGTGTGGAAGAAGGCCATGGCATTGACAGATGGGGTGAATGAGGAGAGGGGATAGTCGAGCAGGCGGGGCTCAGAGGGCCTGGCGAATGCGGGGCTCTTTGCCCTCGAGCAGGCACTTCACGTCTCCCACCAGGTAAAGGGAGCCGGTCACGCAGATAACACCATCCTTGCCGGCCTCCTGGCGCGCCGCGGAGAGTGCCGCCGAGAGGCTGGGGGCGCGAAGTACCGAAGCGTGATAGCGGCGAGCCAATCCTTCCAGATATACCGGATCCGCAGCCCGGGGAGTCTCCGCCCGCGTCACGATCACCCTTGAAACGCACGAAAAAAGGGGCTGCATGATGCCGGAGAGATCCTTTTCCTGCATCGCTCCAAAGACCATGACCACCTTCTTCCCCTTGGAAGTGTAATTCTCCAGGAGGAAAGCCCGCAGCACCTGCGCCGCCGCCGGATTGTGAGCGCCGTCCAACAGCAGTGTGGGGTGGTCCGACACCACTTCGCATCGTCCCGGCCAGCGGGTGCCGGCGAGCCCTTGGCGGATCGCCTGCTCGGTGATCCGCTCATGAAATCCGGGGAGGCGGGTGGCGGCGGCCACCGCCAGGGTGGCATTGGTCCACTGGTGCCTCCCCGCCAGGGAGAGTGTGAGCCCTTCAATTCTCTTGGAGGGATCCATTCCCGAAACCAGGCTGATCGTGCCGCCGGGACCTTCCAACGGGCGCCACATCTGCTCCGACTCGAAGAGTGTTGCCCCTCGGATGGCGGCGCCGCGCTGCAGCACCCGCATCACCTCGGGTGACTGGGGCGCCGTGATAGCCCGGCCGCCGCTCTTCAGAATGCCTGCCTTTTCCGCGGCGATTTCCTCGAGCGTCTCGCCGAGATGCTGCTGGTGATCCAGGTCGATGGGCGTGAACAGGCAGGTGATCGCGTCGACGACGCTGGTGGCATCGAGCCGTCCGCCCATTCCCACTTCCAGCACCGCCACGTCCACGTCCCGCTGTTGAAAGTACCGGAATGCCATCGCCGTGGCCGTCTCAAAGAAGGAGGGCTGCTCTTTCTCGCCTCCCCTCGCGGTCATCTGCTCAGCCTGCTCCTGGACGATGCTGGCCAAGAGCGCGACCTCATCCGGCGTGATCTCGGTGCCGTCCACCACGATTCGCTCTTCAAAGCGGACCAGGTGCGGAGAAGTGTACAGCCCGACCTTAAGCCCCGCCTCGCGGAGGATGGAGGCGAGCAACGCCGCGGTGGAGCCCTTGCCGTTCGTTCCCGCCAGCAGGACGGAGGCGAAGGAGTTTTGCGGATCCCCCAGCCGCGCCAGAAGCGAGGAGACCGTGGCGGTGCCCATGCGGGCTCCCATCCTCTGGAGGCCGAAGAGGTACTCGAGGCTGCCGGGATAGTCCATGAAAACCGGTGGCGCTTCTAGGGCACGGTTGCCGGGGATGCCGGCGCCGGGGGCGCGAGAAACTCAGGATTGACCATGAACCGCAGGCACTGGATCAGGGTCTCGCGCATTTTTGAGCGCTCCACGACGAAATCCAGCATGCCGTGCTCCAGCAGGAACTCGCTCCTCTGAAACCCCTCGGGAAGCGTCTCGCGAATGGTCTGCTCGATGACCCTGGGGCCGGCGAAACCGATGAGGGCTTTGGGCTCGGCGATGTTGATGTCTCCCAGCATGGCGTAGGAAGCGGTGACGCCGCCGGTGGTGGGATCCGTGATGATGGATACGTAGGGAATCCTCGCATCATCCAATTGGGCGAGTGCCGCGCTGATCTTAGCCATTTGCATCAGGGATAGGCTGCCCTCCTGCATGCGAGCGCCGCCCGAGCAGGAGATGACGATCAGAGGAATCTTCTCCTCCAGAGCGCGCTCTGCGGCGCGGGTGACCTTCTCGCCGACCACCGATCCCATGCTCCCTCCCATGAAGCGGTATTCCATGGCGGAGACCATGACCTGGTAGCCCCCCAGCGTCCCGCGAACGTTGATGACGGCGTCGGTCATCCCGGTGCGCTCCCGGTACTCCTGGAGGCGATCGCGATAAGGCTTGGTGTCCACGAACTTCAGAGGGTCCACGGAGTAGATATCCGTGTCCACTTCCTGAAAGCGGCCCTCGTCCAGCAGGGCCGCGAGGCGCTCCTTGGAGGAGATCCGGAAGTGGTAATTGCACTTGGGGCAGACGTTGGCGTTCCGCAGGACCTCTTTCTTGTAGATGATTTCCTTGCAACCTTCGCATTTGACCCACAGGCCTTCGGGAACGCGCTGCTGCTTGTTCTCGACGGCTTGCTTGGGTTTCTTGATCTTCTTGAACCAAGCCATAGCCAAGGATGTGTCCTATTCGAGGTGAAAAAACGATGCCGGATCCTAACAGACCCATTTCCCAAGCGTCAATGCAAGGGTTTGCCAGGGTGTCGCCAAGTGTGGTGTGATGTGCCGCATCGCCAGGGAGATGAGAGATGGAACGGGCGCACGAAGCGACGCCGGAGAATCGCTACTACGCTCCGGGAGAGGAAAGGGCCGAGAAAGTCCATCGGCTCTTCTCCCGGATCGCCCGGCGCTACGATCGGATCAATGACCTGATGAGCTGGGGGATGCACCGGGTCTGGAAGCGCCGCCTCGTTTCCCTGGCGGATCCCCGATCCGGGGAGAAGGCGCTGGACATCTGCTGCGGCACGGGGGACGTGGCCCGGAGGCTGGCGGCGGGGCCGCTGAACTTCTCCTGCGAGGTGGTCGGATTGGATTTCACCGAGGAGATGCTGGAAATCGCGCGCAAGGTCACACCGGGCAATCTTCGCGTGAGCTACCGGCAGGGGGATGCCCTGGCGCTTCCTTTTCCTGATGCCTCCTTCGACATCGTTACCTGCGCCTACGGATTGAGGAACCTCGCCGACCTGGATCGTGGCCTGGCCGAAGCGAGTCGGGTGCTGCGGCCCGGCGGGCGTCTGGCCAGCCTGGAATTCGGCCGGCCCGCCAACCTGCTGCTGAGCACCCTTTATTTCGCCTACCTGCGTGCGGCGCTGCCGATTTTTGGATGGATCTTCTTCGGCGATCCCCACACCTACGGCTACATCTTCGCGACGGTGTCCCGCTTTCCTGGGCAGCGAGAATTGGCAGCCCGCATGAAGGACGCCGGGTTCGATGCCGTGGAAGTCCACGACTCGATGGGAGGGGCCATGGGGATTTGCCTGGCACGCAAAGCCTCCAAGCCGGCAGGAAAGAGCTCATGAGTCCGGCCGCGGAGCTTCCATCCGGGAGTACGGAAGGGGGTGCGTGACGATGGCCATGGATCCAATCGCCGCGCGAGCCACATCCCAGGCGACTCTGGAGTTCGCGCAGAGATACATCGGCGCCGGTCTGCCCTCCACTTCTTTCCGGGTTCTTGGGCGGACGGGACTGACGGTTTCTGTCTTGGGCTTCGGTGCCTACCGGGTGGATTCCCGCTCCCCGGAGCACCGGCGCGCTCTGGAAGAGGCGCTCAAGTCCGGGTGCAACCTCGTCGATACTTCCACGAACTACGCCGATGGCGAAAGCGAAGAATGCATCGGTGCTGTCCTGGAGGCGGGCATCCTGCAGGGAACTCTCTCGCGAAAGGAGAGGGTTGTCGTCTCAAAAATTGGCTACGTCCAGGGGCACAACATGGACCTGGCTAGGGAGCGCGAAACGGCCGGACATCCTTTCCCAGAGATGGTGAAGATCTCGGAGGGTTGCTGGCACTGTCTCCACCCGGAGTTCTTGGAGGACCAGCTCACTCGCTCGCTCCAACGGCTGAAGCTTGCGTGTCTGGACGTTTGTCTGCTGCATAACCCGGAGTATTTCCTCGAGCGGGCGCATCGGCAAGGGCAGGAGGCGGAGGGCGCGCGGCAGGAATTTTACCGTCGCATCCGCGCGGCGTTCGTGCACTTCGAGAAGGAGGTTCGGGCAGGGCGAATCGCCTGGTACGGAGTCTCGTCCAACTCGTTCGGTGTGGAGCCCGCGAATCCGGAGGCGACCTCGCTGGGTCGGATGCTGGAGGCCGCGGGCGCGGCGGCACAGGAGGCGGGATCCGAAGGGGGAATCCACCACCTCGCCGTGGCGCAGCTTCCCATGAACCTTTTCGAGCACGGCCCCACAAGCGTCCGAAAGGAAGGTCCGGCGGGTAATCGCTCATGCCTGGCCCTCGCGGCGGAAAACGGCATCGGGGTGTTGGTGAATCGTCCGCTCAACGCCTTCCGCAGAGGGGAGCTGATCCGCCTGTCCGACTTCCCGCTGGAGGCGCCGGGAGTTCCTCTTGACGAGGCGCAGCAGCGAGTCCGCACCCTTGAGGATGAGTTCGACCGGGAGATCGGCGGCCAGCTACGCACCACTTCGGGTGAGAAGGTGAGCCGGTTGTTCGATTGGGGGCAGCAGCTGGCCGGGGCCACGCGGCAGGCTTGGGGGTACGAGCACTGGCAGTCGGTCCAGGACCATCAGATCTCCCCTCGTCTATTCCACGCGGTGGGCGCCCTGCGCTCCGGCCTCCCAACGGAGCTTTCCGGAAAATTCGAGGAATGGCTGGCGCGCTACCTCCCCGCTCTGGGAGACCTCCTGGCCATCTTTCGGGCGCAAGCGGCAGCCTCCAGCCAGCAGCGCAGCGACGGCATCGCGGCGGCACTGAATCCCGAGCTTCCCGAACCGCTGCGCGGGGAGACTCTCTCCCGCAAGGCGCTGCACGCGGTCGCCTCCGTCCCGGGTGTGTCATGCGTGCTCAACGGCATGCGCCATTCAGACTACGTGGCGGACTCCATGGAGATCCTGAAGTGGAGTCCGATTCCCGGCGCCGGCAAGCTGTTCGGACTCCTCTAACCCGATCTTCCTAGTCCCAGGCTCTGCACAATCAAAAAATGATAGGCATCGTCGTCTCACTTGTATGGGCGGGAGCAGGCCGAAACCGACTCCCGAGCATTGAAGGGGTCGTCGCCGAGCAATCCTGGCCGTCGGAGGCCATCGCCATCCAGATCGTCGCGTGGGTCGCCGGTCGTGTCGTCATCCATGTCGGACTCGAGTGGATTGCCGATATCAGGGCAGTTGTCCCGTGAATCCACCAGCCCATCCTGATCCCCGTCCCGATCCTCCGCCGATTGCCCCAGGCTGAACGACCAGTCCTGCGACCGGGGCGTGTCCACTCCGCTCACGAAATCACTCGGCACGCCCGTTCCAGCAGCTGATCCCCGCTCTCCAGGGCGGCCGGGTCACCGCCCGGGAGAGACAGGGTGATGCAACCATCGCTCTTGCCGCCCTGAGCGATCTCGCTGAGGGTTGGGCTGCCGAGCGCCGGTGTCGGTGCAAAAAAGAGGAGCGTGATGAAGGAATAGGCTGTGAACGCGGCCCGAAGGAAAAAGCTGCGCTCCAACGCCTCCTGCAATCTCCTTGCTCTTTCTGTCCAGAATCTGATCATCGCAAGTCTCCTCACCCCATCCCTATCGCAAGACGCATACCGGACCAGGCGCTTCAAGCCTGAGAGCCAAAGAGCTCGAGTCAGCGTGTTGGGAATGTGGGAGATCGGGGGATCACAATGGGGTGATGCGGGCGGCGGCGGGCCGTCGGAAGCTCGGAGCTTACCCCTCTTGGTCAGGCGGCTGAAACGAATTGTCCAGTCAATGCGCCGACGACGGCCTGGAGCGCGTCAAAGGGATTCTCGAGTGAGTCCGCGGCCAGTTTCATCGGTAGCTCAGAGTGATCCCCACGAGCAGATTTCGCCCAGGCGCCGGCGTGTAGAACTCATCGAACGCGAAAGTGGAGAAGTTGAAGGCGTAAATGCCGCGAGTGCTGTACTCGCTTCCCAGCAGGTTGTTGATCTGGGCAAAAACGCTCCATTGGTGGTGGTCGAAGGTGACCCTGGCATTGAGGAGGTTGTAGGGGTCCAGCTTCGGCGCCACGTTGGAAAGATCCGAAGTCAAGACCTGGCTTCCCACATAGATATCCTGAAGCCCGACCTGCCATGCCGCGGAGATCGGAATGGTGACCTTCGCCGAAATCTTGATCTTGGGAATCTGCGGCAGCTCGTCGCCGCTCTCCACCGGGCTCCCGATGTTGGCATCCTCGAACGAGGTGGTGAACGTGGCATCGGTGTAGGTGCCCGCCAACTGCCCCGAGATCCCGCGGCCAAGAGGGGACGTCAGCGTGACGACCGCGCCCCGCCGGCGGGTGTCCGGCAGATTCAGGTTGGTCCCGGGGCAAAAGGTCTGGCTCGGATTGCAGATGGAGGTGTCCACGACAAAAAAGATCTCGTCCTTCACATCAATCCAGAAGGCATTGACGGACAGCGACGGACCTTTCTGAAAGCGGTGGTCCCACCCCGCTTCGTAGTCCTCCGAGTGCACCGGCTCCAGATCCGGGTTGGAAAAGTTGCCCGGAAATGCGAAGAGCTCGATTACGGTAGGAGCCCGGAATCCCTGGGAATATCCCGCATAAAAAGAGTCGGAGCTGCGCGGATTGAAGTTGAAGCCGAGTTTCGGGGAAAGCTGCGAGAAGTCGCGTTGCCCACCGGTGGGCCTTTGGGTGAAAACCGGAGTGAAGGTCGGGGGCGGGAAGTCCCAAAATGCCTGATCGCCGTCACTTTCTATCCGAATTTCGTCGAGCCTCGCGGCCGTCGTCATCGACCAGCGCGGGTTGAACACGAGGGTGTCCTGAAGGAAGACGCCCAGCATCCGCCGGGAGGAATCCGCCCCCGAGACGGAGTAGGAAAAGTCGCTCTGTGGCAGGGGCGTGCCGTCGGAGTCGGTGCGGGTCTGTGAGGTGTCGAAGGTTTCCCTGCAAGCTTCCAAGCCCGCGACGAGCTGATTCTTCCCTTCCCCGAACGTCGTCTCCTGCGCTGCCTGAGTCGTCCAGTCGAATTGCGAGCGGTCCACGCTGAAATCGGAGCCCTGGCCGCTGCGGCCGCCGTTGAATCCGTTTTCGTTGGCGCTGCGGTAGGAAAGGTTCGAGCTGAGAGAAAAGCCGCCGGCAAGCAGCAGCTGGTAGTGAAGGCTGGGAACAAAGAGATCCGTGGCGCTGAAATCGTGCAGGTTGAAGGGATCCTGGGTAGGGTCCTCGGCCAGCTCGGAAGCGGTGAGGGCCCCGGGCTGGTTGAGGTGATTGGTCCCGGCAGTCAAATCGAGACCGAAGCTTTGCCTGTCGGAGAAATGGTAGTCGGCCCCGAGCTGGAAAGCGGAAATCCGGACATCGGAGTTCTCGCGGTAGCCGGAGGAAAGGGTGCGCTGGAAGGAGCCGTAGTAGGAGAACTTGCCGTGCTCGCCGCCGGAGGCGAGCCGGTAATTTTGAGTGTCGTAGCTTCCGCCGGAGAACGATCCCAGGAATAACGGTGCGTCCTTTCCGGAGCGGGTCACGACGTTGATGACGCCGCCCAGGCCTCCCTCGCCGAAGAGCGCGGAGGCACTTCCCCGGATCACCTCGATCCTCTCCACGTCCTGCAAGGGAATCAGGACGAAACTGGCGTAATCAGTGTCGGGCTCGTTCACCCGGACCCCATCCACCGTCACCAGGGCCCCGGTGGCGAGAGATCCGGTGTTGAATCCCCGCAGGTCCGCCGTCGCTTGCACGACGTTTCCCACTTCGTCGAAGACCACGAAATCGCTGTGCATCGCCAGGAATTCCTGCACCGTGGACGCTCCCGAGGCCTGGATTTGCTCCTCGGTGAAGACGGTCACGTGGGCTGGGATCTGGGAGGCTTCCTCCGGCTTGTCGGAAAGCCGTCCGGCCACTCGGACCCGCTCCACCAGGCTGGGTGGAGGCGCGGGCGTTTCCGGTGTCCCGGACTGCGAGGAAGCCTCGGAAGTCTCGGAGGGCGCCTGCGCAGTCCCCTCCTGTGCAAAGCAGGGAAACAGCAACGCCGCTAGCGCCAGCGTCGAGAGGAATACGTGCCGTGTCACGATGCACCTCCAGCGTCTTGAGACGGATAGGGGATGATGAAGGGAGTGCCGGTGCGCGGGTCTTGCCCGACCTCCACGTCGGTTTCGTAAGCCTGTCGGAGAAGCTCGGGCGTTAGGACTTCCTTTGGAGTTCCCGAGGCGAGCAGACCTCCCTCCTTGAGAAGCCATACCTTGCCGCAATAGCGCGCCGCCAGGTTCAGGTCATGGGAAATGGTCAGGATGGTGAGCTTCCTGCGTGCGTTGAGGCGCGACAGGATCTCGTAGATGAGCAGGCGATGCTTCAGATCCAGAAAGGTCGTCGGCTCGTCCAGCAGCAGAATCTTCGGCTCCTGCGCCAGGGCCCGGGCGATTAACACCCGCTGGCGCTCCCCGCTGCTCAGGGAGATGAGGGCGCGGTGGAAGGAAGAGCGCATCCCCACCTCCTCCAGGCAAGCGAAGGCGAGATCCTCGTCATCACGGCTCTCCATCCCCAGAATTCCCAGATGGGGGAACCGGCCCATCAGCACCACTTCCATCACCGTGAAGGGGAAGAGCATCCAGGACTCCTGGGGCACGACCGCCAAAAGCTGCGCGCGCTTCCTGGCGGGCAAGGCACCCAAGCTCTCGCCGAACAGTTGGACGCTCCCCTCCTGAGGGCTGAGGGTTCCCGACAAGAGGCGAAGCACCGTGGTCTTGCCCGCGCCGTTGGGGCCGAGCACACAGGCGAAATCCCCCTCTCCCAGCTCGAGGGAAAAATTTTCCAGCAGCAGCCGGGTCTCATATCCGAAGTGAATGTGCCGGGCAGAAAGCGCCTCAGTCATGAGATATCTCCCAGCGATGACGCCGGTAGAGCAGGATGAATGCCGGCCCGCCCACCAGGACCGTGAGCACTCCCACGGGGACTTCAGTGGGCGCGAGCAGCGTGCGCGATAAGGCGTCCGCCAGGACCAGCCCGGCGGAGCCCAGCAGCGCGGAGGCGGGGAGAAGCAGCCGGTGGTCGGGGCCGAAGAGAAAGCGCGCGGCGTGGGGCACGATGAGGCCCACGAAGCCGATGAGCCCGCTGAAGGAGACCACGGCGGCGGTGATCAGGGAAGCCGCCAGGATCGCGAGCACGCGAGTGCGCTCCACGTTGCACCCCATGTGTCGTGCCGTTTCCTCTCCCGCGCAGATCAGATCGAAATCCCGGGACAGGAGCCAGAGGATCGTGAAGCCGGCTCCCACCGCCGCGGCGAGGCCCGTCAGGACGGAGTAGGGCGTCGGCGACAGGGTTCCCACCAGCCAGAAGATCGCTCCCCGAACTCGCGAGAAATCCACAGCCGTCTCCAGGAAGAGAATCAGCGCGAGAAAGAATGAATTGAAAATCCAGCCGATGAGCAGCATCGGAGTGGAGGCGGTCACGCCGCGCGAGCGCGACAGGGCCAGGATCGCCAGCACCGTCAGGCAAGCTCCGGCGAAGGCGAACAGCGGCCGCGCCAGTATGCTTCCGAAAGTAGAGTCCGTGCCCGTGAGCGTGGAGAGGATGGCTCCCAGGGCCGCGCCGCCGGAAATTCCGAGGATGTAAGGATCCGCCAGGGGATTCCGAAGCACCGCCTGAAACGCCGCGCCGGCGCTGGCCAGGGCCGCTCCGGTGAGCGCCGCCAACAGGATGCGCGGAAGTCTCACCTGCAGCAGGATGATGGATGCCTCCGGGGGCGCGCCCCGCCCGGAGAGCGCCTGAAGGATCGTGCCGAACGGGACCCGGACCGATCCCATCGCCAGCGCCAGGGCCATACTCATCAGGAGACAGCCGGAGAGCAGAAGAAGAACTCTTGCCAGCCGCCGGGGTGTGAGGCGGGAAGGTCGCACGCCTTCTCCCTGGGCCCAAGGCCCGCAGAGGAAGGCTCAATCGGCGTGGATCAGAGAATCCGTGTGGAAGAGAGGGGATCGGAGGGAACCCTAGCCCTTCCCGTCGAAGGGGGATTCCATCGTCCCATAGGCAGGTCTCCTGGCTCGCGATTCATCCTCGGCCCGTCCCCTTCCCAGGTTGCCCCAGTGGGATGCCGACGGGCTTCGTCCTCGCTTACAGTGGCGGGGCCGCAGCGGATTCGCACCGCTTTCCCTATTTTCCTGCTCTTCCTTTCGCCTATGAGCGTTCCAGGTTCGAGGCAATCTAGCACAGGCACTCGTGGGGGTGTCAAGGAGGTCGGGGTGAGCTATGCTACGTCGGTCACCCGACAACCATAGCGGCCCGGTCGTATCGAGCCGTGGCGCCGGGCCTGATGGGTCGCCTTTCCCCGGCGGCGATAAGTCACCGGAAACGTCCTGTTGGGCGTCCAAGTGCGGCACCGAGGGGCACATTCTTTGTATCAAGGAGCCACGTGAGAGGTTGGCGAAGGCATGGCTGCCGACGCTGGGGGGGCATGCTCGCCCTCGCGGTACTCCTTGCGGGATTCGGCTCGTGCAAGCCTGAACCTACGGGTCGGTCGAAGGCTCCGCCGGCGGGTGGCGCTGCCCAGGGGGCGGCCGGCCCGATCCAGCCATCCGCTTCCGCCAACCGAGCGACGTTCGATCTTCCCCGGTTCCTGTCTGCGACCCGCCCCGCCTATCTGCAGGCCGTTCGTCGCGCCCGCGGCTGGCTGGACGACCTCCAGGTCGATCCGATCGAATTGCGAAAGAAGGGGATAAAGGGGAAGAAAAAGCTGGTCGAACAGCTCGATGCCTACTACCGGCTCTGGAAGGTCGCCGGTGATCCGGAGAAGGCGGAGCTGCTCGAGCAGATCCGGCAGGTGGTTGCGGTCACCTACGAGGATCGCTACCACGACATGGCCTCCATCAACGCTGAATGGTTCAAGCAAGACGCAACTTCCTACCTGCGGGCCGCGGTCCTGATGGAGCGCCTCGGGCTCGATACCAGTCGTTACCGGGACGAGATCAAACTGATTCACCGGCGGCTGAATGAACACATGGCCCAACGCGGCCCGCACCAGCAACGGACCTTTCATTGGTATTACCAGTACTTCGGCCTCGAGGAGCCGTTCCCTCTCCAAGGTGCGCTCGAGAAGGGGGTCATCGCCAGGCGAATCGACCCCCGCACGCTCTCCGCGAGCCAGGCCTACGAGATCACGCACGAAGTCTACGCCCCCTACGAGTTCGGAGATCGTCTGGATGTCGATCCCTTCAGCGGCGCGGACAAACTCTACCTCCGCAAGTCTCTCAGCCTGCTCGCCGCACGAACCATCAGTGCACACGATCCGGATTTGCTCGGCGAAATTGTGGAGTGCATGCACTACCTCAGGTTTTCCGACGAGCCTGCCTACGGCGCCGGAGTTTCCTACCTGCTCCGGAGCCAGAACCAGGATGGTTCTTGGGGCAACTATCCAGCGCAGGAGAAACTGCGTGGGTCAATCGTCAAGGTCGATCTCCAGCTCCACACGACCGATGTGGTGATCGGGACGCTCACCGCCGTATTCGACATGCCAATGCCTCCTGTCCCATAGCTTCGTCAAGACTCGCTGTGGAATTCGCCGGCAGCAACGATTTTAGCTGCCCACTTGACGGGGGAGCCTACCGTCGACCGTAGATTCGCTGGTCCACTACAGCCAAAATGGCTCGCATGATTTCGGTGGACCACTTCAGCCGGGGCAGGATTCTCACCTGCTGGATCAACGGGCATTTACTCAGAGCCCATGGTCTACCCGTCTACCTCACCTCAATTCTTCACATTCCTCCACTGCTCAAGGCCTGGGGCAGCTCTCAGGAAGTGTTCTGCGAAGATGAGTTCGCTCAAGTCAGGACGAGCTCTGGCAATGATCCCGTCCCATTCCAACCGCATGATCGTATCTTGCTCGCTTCCGGTTCCTTCGGTTTGAGTAGGACGCAGAAGACGAACTTGGACACTGCCAGAAGTCTCAATATCCTCTCCGTGGGGAGTGTACAAAATCTCTCCGCCAAACACTTCACCCGGAAGGAGGAGATGGACGGCATGATGGAAGACGAACCCTTGCAGATGGTCGGGGGCTTTGGCGCTCGTGGCATCGTTCGGAAATTTCAGGAGCACTATCTTGCTCACCGTAGCGTCATTCACAAATGGAGAACCTCCTCTCTTTGCCTCCAAGTAGAGAAGAATGACATCATCACTCACTTGGAATTGCGCCCTTCGACTGCTAAATTTAGAGCTGGTCTCGTGGCCGCCGCTTGATACTTTTAGCCGCGGGTGCAAGCAAGAGAGATCGATCATGAGGATGAACGACAGCAACATGAGACGCCTAACTTGACAGGAGCAGCGACAGAAGGAGTACTTTCTCATCCGGAATCAGGGAAGCAGGGGTGGCCAGGCGTCGGTGAAGGGGGCCTGGATTCCGGCCGCGGCCGCGGCACGGGAGCCCCGCACGTCGGGGAGATTGGCAACGGCGGAATACAAAGCAGTGGCTTCACCCCGCTTTCCCTGCAGGTCGTAGATCCGTGCAGTCCAGATCTGGGCCCAGATGCGCGCCGAATCATCGGGCGAAGTGGACAGGGCCGTGACTTTGCTCCAGAGCGACAGCGCGCCGGTCCAGTCCCCACGCTCCTTCAGGACCCGCCCGCGCAGGTAGAGAGCGCGGGCGCTCGTCGGGTCATCGCTCAGCGCCTGGTCGATCTGCTCGTCGGCTCGCAGCAGCTTTCCCTCGACCATGAGGGATTCGGCCAGGTCGAGCCGGCCACCGACGCCCAACCGCGCGATGAGGGGCAGCCTCTGCAGCGGATCCAGGGCGATCGAAGCGAGGGGACCCTTCAGCGGGATGGCCATCTCACCCGAGCTCCGGTCGGCGGGGAAAATCGAACGGACCTTCGCGCCCGCGAGGTCCTCGGCGACGATCTCCACGGGCATCGCGGCCGTACCGGTCTTCCAGATGTCGGAGCGGACCTCCCATGAGGTGTCGGTCTTGTTCGTCCGGACGTGGCTCATGTAGTAGTCCAGGTAGTCCTTGGTGCGCAGCCACTGGTCGAAGAAGCCGTCCAGCTTGGCCGTGGTGGCCGTCTGGGCCAGTTTCTGGAAGTCGCGATCAGTGATGATGAGCTGCTTGTTCGTCTTGAGTATCCCCCGGGCCGTTTCCTGAAGCTTGTCCTCCCCCAGGATGCCGCCCAGCATGTGCATCACCGCGGCCGATTTGGCCTGGGCCACTATGCGATCGAAATCCCAGTCCAGCTTTGCCCGCTCGGCCCGGCTGCGGATCAGGGTCGTGTCGTATCCCCGCAGCACCCCCACCAGGTAGGTGTCGTTGATTCCTGCTTTGAGGTACTGAGTGTGGAGGTCGACGTTGCCCTTCTTTGCCAGGTAATTCTGCTGGCACCAGATGGCTAGGCCGTTGGCCACGAACGGCGTGACGTCGGAAGGATCTCCGATGCTCCAGCCCCACACCAGCCGCGCCGCCTGCAGGGAGATGCCGTCGCGCAGCGCCCCCTCGCCGCCGGCGGCCGGGGCGTAAATCACCTGGCTGGAGGAGGCTCCCCGATCTTCGCCCGGCGCGGCGGGGAGCACGCTGATCTGGGCGGGTGGATAGGCCCCCAGAAAGCCCTGGTAGTAATTCACGGCGTCCGAAGTTGCCTCCAGCGCTTGCCGGGACCAGGCATCCTGCCCGTCGAGGGAGTAGACCATCACGGGAATCGTTCCGGCTGTGCCGCGCACCATCTTGAACTTGTCGCTGAAAGCCACGGCGAAGTTGCGGGTGGACTTCAGGGCCACAGTGATCTTGCCGGCGCCCGCAGGAGCGCCCTTGGCTGCTCCCTGGGAGCCGCTGGAGGCCATGGTCCAGCCGGCGGGAAGTGACACGCTCACGGTCATGTCCTTGAAATCGTCCGAGCCGAAACTTCCGGCCCGGTAGGCGCGGAACTTGGGGTACCAGGATCCCGAGTCACGATCGTTCAGGCTCAAGTAGCCCGGGGCTTGATCTGCGGGAGAAATCGGTCGCTCGTATTCGATGGTGAAGGTGGTCTTGAAACCTGCACCCAGCGGTGTGGAGAGCGGGACCGAATAGGTCTGCTCGTCCCCTTTCCAGGTGAGGTTGGCCTTATTCCCCTTGGCATCCAACACGGCGAAGATCTGCCATCGCTCATTGTCGGGTATAGGTGGATTGCCGGGAAGACCGGGAGCGTCCAGGAAAAGCGTGTCCAGCGGAGCCTCCGTGTCGTTCTTGTAGACCACCT
>JAKEFJ010000138.1 GCA_022616665.1 Acidobacteriota bacterium | reverse complement strand
CTCGCCCGCATCAACACCTTCCAGCACCTTCTCTTCACCAGTGCGACCGCCGTGGATCGCTTCTTCGAGCGATTCCGGCGCCAGGCGGCGCCCGAGAAGCTTCCCGACACGCTCCGCATCACCGTCGTGGGGCCGAAGACCGCCCAGGTGGTGGCCCGCTGGGGTCATGGGACCGACCGGGTGGCGCAGGTGTTCCGAGCAGAGGGAATCCTGGCGGAGCTGCCGGACCGTGAGGTGGCGGGTGAAGAAGTCCTCTTTCCCCGTGCTCAGGAAGCTCGGGAAGTTCTGGTTGAGGAGCTGACGCGTCGCGGCGCCCGGGTCACGGTCGTCCCCGTTTATCGAACCGTGCCGGTCGAAGAGAGTCGGCAGCCGCTTCTGAAGGTACTGCACGGCGGAAGGGTGGATGTCGTCACCTTCACCGCCGCCTCCGCCGTGCGTCAATTCGTGGAGCTTTTGGGGGAGGACGAAATTCTCCCCCTCATGCGAGACGTCAAGGTCGCCTGCCTGGGCGAAGTCACCGCGGGTGAGGCGCGCTCGCAGGGGCTGCATCCCGAGATCGTTCCCTCCCGCAGCACCCTCGAAGATCTGACCGAAGCGATCGCCGAGCATTACCTGTCGCAGGAGCCCTCGAGGTGATCGCGGGGCGGGAATTCCGTGGGGCGGTTCAGCTGGCTTTGGGGCGAAGCGACGCGCTGCCGGGTGAAGGCACGGCGGAGAGAGCCCTGATGCGAGTCGGGATGGCGCGGAATGCGATCTCTCGCCCGAAGACCTCCTCAAAGAGCCTCGCCTTCTCCAAGGCACCATGAATCTCCACCGAGACATCTCTGGGACAGACCAGCTCGATCACCAAGCGCCGTCGATGAACCCGGCAGCGAATCTCTCGGATTCCCCGGGAGTGCCGGCGGTCCAGGGCGTCGGCGATACGCAGCAAGGCGCTCAATTGCCGCACGAGGCGGCGATCTTCCCTCTGAAGCTTCGCCCACTCCGGGTGCTTCTTCCTGGGAGCTGCCCGCCGGTGGTAACGGGCAACCAGCGCGATGATCTCGCGCTCCCGGGGGGTGAAACCGTCCAGGTGGGCGTGGGCGATCAAGTGGTAGCTGTGCTTGTGGTGCTGCCGGTACCCCACCACGTAGCCCACGTCGTGCAGCAGAGCCGCGGCGGACAGAAGATCCCGGGAGCCCGGCTCCAGGCCCAACGGTGCCATCAGGCCGTCGAACAGGGCGGTGGCGATCTGCTGAACTTGCACCCCGTGCTCCAGCTCGAATCCCAGGGATCGGCCGAACGAGTCAGCGGCCAGGAGGCGCTGTCGGAGAACCGGGGCCCCTTTCGACTGAAAACCATTGCGGAGGATGAGACGACTCAGGAGGGCATGGCGGATGCCCCGCGTGCTGACTTTCAATGTGTTCACTTTCAGATGGTCGAGAATTTCGTAGAGGATGGTGGCCCCCCCCAGGATGATGTCGGCGCGGTCCGGTGACAGGCCGGGCATGCTGCGACGCTCCTCCAGAGTTCGACGCAGGATGGCCTGCCGCAGGTGCAGCAGCTCCGCCTGGGTCATCTCGTATCCCTGCACCGTTCTTCCAGACAGCCCCTGTCGGGCCAGGGCCATCTGAGCCAGGCTCGTCGCGGTCCCGCCGGAGGCGATGAGGAACTGGGGCGCCGGGTCCTGCTCCATGCCGGATTGCTCGAGCTCCCGGCGCACGTGCGCGCGCAGTGCCTTGAACTCTTTCCCTTTCACCGGATCCGAGTGAAGGAACGCTTCGGTGAGCGCCACCGCCCCGAGGGCGAGGGAATGGACTCCGCGAATGTGATTCCCCAGGGCGAGAATCACCTCGGTGCTGCCGCCTCCCACATCCGCAACGGCGCAGGAGCGGCCCGCCAGCTCGAAGCTCCCCGCGGCGCTCTCGAAGGCCAGTCTCGCCTCTTCATTGCCTGAGATCACGCGTACTCGGAGGCCCGCTTCCGCCTGCACGCGGTCCAGAAACAAGCGCCGGTTCGAAGCGTTTCGAATGGCGCTGGTGGCCACCACGGAAACCCTCTTCACTCCCCGGGCCCGGATGATGTCGGCCATCCGCTTCAAAGCGTTCACCGCCTTCTGGATGGCGGCGCCGGACAGCCGCTTCCGGCGGTTGAGTCCCGAGGCGAGGCGCGCCACCTCGCGCTCGTCATCGAGGACCCGGTAGCTGCCATCCGCCAGGACCTCCACGATGAGGGAGCGGATGGTGTTCGAACCGATGTCGATGACCGCCAGAGGGCGGGTTTTCATGTCGCGCTCCCGGTCTGGGATTGAAGGGAAAGACGCGCCAGCAGATCCTGGGAATCCGCCAGAACTCCGCGAGTCTTCTCGATCTGGCTCTTCCGCTCGGTTCGAAGCCGCAGTTCCAGACGGCGGGTCGCCGGAACCGGCCGCTCCTTCCGGAGGATCTCCAGCAGAACATCCAGGTCGTGCAGGTGGCCCAGCTCTGTCTGAAGGTTTCGGGTTTCCCGGATCGCGACTCGCAGCTCTTTCCGGCCCGCTCTTTCCAGAAATTCCAGGGCATAGCGGTATCGCTTGACGGCGATCCGAAGACGGTGCATGGCCGTCGGACCATCCCGTCTCGCGCACTCCAGCTCTTTGGAAAGCTCGTGGATTCTCTTCGACAGGAATTCGTCGCCTCGAGAATCAAGCGTCTTCACCGAGGAGTTTGGCAGGTCTTTCAAGAGTCGCTCGATTCGCTTGCGAACCCCGGGAACGGGAGGAGCCCGGCGATGGATCGCGCGCCGCCTCAAGCCGGCGGCCTCGGATTGGAGTCGGGAGAAAAAGGGGCGAAGCACGGTACGCTCCGCCGGGGAAAGGCGGCGCATCAAGTCCGACGCCAGCTCCACCATCACATCGGCGTTGCGCAGCTCTCCGAGGGAGCGTCGGATGCGCCGGGCGCGCCGATGGAGCTT
>JAKEFJ010000137.1 GCA_022616665.1 Acidobacteriota bacterium | reverse complement strand
GTGCCCCCGCTGGCTCCGGAACCCTGGGAGCTCACGGAAGGCCTGCGGGCGGCGAGACAGGTCCTGGAACCCCGGCACCGCGAGGCCTTCGCGGAGTATGATCGCCTGGTGCGCCAGGACAAGGAGGCGCTGCGCCACGCCCGGATGGAAAAGATCCTGGGAGCGATCCAGAATACTCTGGAGCAGATTCCCGAATTGAAGGACCGGCTCCGCCGGTTGGTGGACGGATGGAAGTGAGGTTCGTGTCGCCGTGAACATGCTGGAATTGTTTTCCAAAGCGCTCTTTGAAGGAGTTTCACCCATGATGGTCGCGAGAGATCACCTGGTTCGCCATCCTGATCGCTGCACCCATAACGCCCTCTGTATCCCCGTGTGCCCGACCGGCGCCTGGCTGTCGACGCCGCCCTTCAAGTTCGACTCGTCCCGCTGCCTGGAAGGCTGCCGGCTCTGTCTGGACGCCTGCCCGTCGCAGGCGATCTATGCGGTGTTCCGCAAAGGCGAGAAGGTGCTGGTGCCTCAGGGGAAGAAATAAATAGTAGAGGCTGAGCGGGGCCCGTTGCCGAGCACCCCGGCCGTCCTCCAACGATCCTTGAATTCCACGTCGAGCACAATCCAGAGAGTCCTTGGATGGGTCGGAAGGGTGAGTCGGACGCGAAACGCGCCCGCCTCACTTGCCCGGCCCGCTCACCATCTCGCGGGCGCGCACAAGCGTGGTGCTCTTTATTCATCGCACCGTGCGCCCCTGCTCTGCACCACCCGCTCCACGGATCATCCTCTGAGTCAAAGAGAGAGAAACGGGAGTAGAGCGGACAGGTCGCTAATGGACCAATCCGCTCTCGTATCCTGGGTGAGAGCTTCAGACGATTTGCTTGCGGAGGCGGGACCAGTAGGCGGTGCCGATACTGCCGCAGGCACCGGTGAGCGTCGTCCAGGCCATGATGCGGTAGACCTGTCCCTTGGAGATCTTCAGCCTGGCCGTGGGGTCCAGCCAGTCGGGGGAAGCGACCAGGCGCCGCAAAGTCTGGCCGGCGAAGAGGATCGGCCACATGCAGGCCAGCCGCAGTCGCACCTCGCGGCGGGGAATGGCCATCGTGTAGAGCCATCCCTGATCCAGATGCTCCCTGGCAAGACGGACGAGGCGGTGCAGGAGCGACGTGATGGACAGCAGCCGCTCCTTCGCCAGCAAGTCAGCCGGTTCGACGCCAGCCTCCTGCAGCAGCGAGGCCGGGAGGTAACAGCGCCCCCGGTGCAGATCACGGGGCAGATCTTTCAGGATATTGGTGAGTTGCAGGCCCTTGCCGAACCGGACGCCGACCGCCGCCATCCGCGCGGCGTCCCAGGAAGCCAGCGAAGGCAGGTGCGCGCAGACCATGGCCGTCCAGAACTCCCCCACACAGCCCGCCACGTAATAGGTATAGCGATCGAGATCCTCCATCGTCGCCAGGGCGGCCAGCCGGACCTCCGAGTCGCCGGGAAAGATCCGTAGATCCATCTCCATCCCCTTCGTCAGGGTCGCCATCAAGGCTCGGATGCGGGCCTGATCGCCTGCCGCCAGGTCCACATACAGCCGGAAGCACTCCTCCAGTTTCTCAAGCAACTCCCGCTCGGCTGAAGCGGATTGATGGGGCAGCAGGGCGGCCTGGATGGCCCGGACCTGCACCCAGTTGATCCCTTCCCCTGAAAACTGCTGCCTGAACGACTCCAGAAAGGCAAGACGCCGGCCCCGGTCGAGGAGGTCCGTGTCGGCAATGGTATCCGCGGCTCGAGCAAAGAGATAGGCGAGGCCGATCTGGTCCCGCACCGCAGAGGGAATGACGGTCAGGGTGAGGAAAAAGGACCGGGACACCCGTTTGAGAATGTCGTTCAGCAGCAGGTGGTTGGCGGCAGGGCTCTCGGCGGCGGGAGACACGCAGGGGCTACCGGACTTCCAGACGGCCTTCCATCCCCTTCTCCCGGTGACTCTTGAAGAAGAGCAGTCGCTTGTCGCAATAGAAGGTATAGGTGCCCGGGCGGGTCGGAGTGAATTTCACGGTCACTGTTTTCCCCGCCCCGATTTCCTCTTCTACGTTCAGACCGGCCTCGGGTTCCTTGAGGATGAAGTTGTGCGGGGTGATCGTGGTCAGGCTCTTGAGCACCAATTCGACCGGTTTTCCGGCACGGACAATCAGATGGTTGGGGTGGTAGAAGTCGTCCAAACTGACGGAGCCCCGTTGGACGCCATCCTCCGCCACGGCCAGTTCAACCGACTCCTCGGCCACCACGTAGTCTTCCCCGGCCATACACAGCAGCATGGCCAAGAGCAGATAGCCGACAGAGCGGATGGGCATAGGTGACTCTAGTAACAGAAGTCATCGCACACGTCAACCGGCTCTCGCAGCCGCATCTTGACCCGGGAAAAATGGCGCTTATCTGTACGGCCATAGTGCGTGACCGTTGGGCCGGATGTTTTTCGCCCGTAACGGCGGTATAATAAGGGCCGGTTTTCGCAGCACCAAGCACCTGGTCTGGCGCTGATATCAAGGAGGGGCTCGGATGAAATGGCTTAAAGGCATGGCTTTGTTGCTGATCGCCAATGTCCTGATTTTCGCGACCCTATCGATCACGTTCAACATCCTGGTCAACATCGTCCTGCCGGCCTTCGGCATCGATGTCCGCGGGGCTGTGAACCAGCAGGACCTGGTCTGGGCGCTGGTGATCGGATTCGGCGGGGCCTTCCTCAGTCTGGCCTTCTCGAAGCAGATGGCCCGGTCCATGCTGAGCTGCCGCCAGATCACCCAACCCCGCTCCCAGGCCGAGCAGGTGATCTATAACGCGGTGCGGGACATCTCCCAGCGGGTCGGCGTGCAAATGCCGGAAGTGTGGGTTTATGAATCGGACGACCCGAACGCCTTCGCCACCGGCCCGACCAAGAACAATTCCATGGTGGCGGTCTCGACGGGCCTGTTGAACAATCTCGATGAGCAGGAAGTCCGGGCGGTACTCGCCCACGAGATGGGACACGTGTTCAACGGAGACATGTTTACCACCACGGTGTTGGCCGGCCTCATGAATACATTCGTGTACTTCATCAGCCGCTGGGTGTACCGGAACCTGGCCGAGCGCAACGAGATGCTGGCCTTTGGCGTCTACTTCTTTCTCCAGATTTTCCTGTCGTTTCTGGCGATGATTCCGATCAGCTGGTTCTCGCGCCGGAGGGAATTTGCCGCCGATGCCTTCTCCGCCAAGGTCTATGGGCGGGAAGCCATGATCTCGGCCCTGCGTGCCATCGACCGCTGGGTCCATCGCGCCCAGATGGACTATACGACGCAGGATCCCCTGGCCACCATGAAGATCTCGGGCAAGACCAAGGGCGTCATGCACCTCTTCGCCACTCATCCGCCGATTGAAGCCCGGATCGAGGCCCTGCAGCGCGTTTGAGGAGAACCCAAGGGAGGCTCCCATGCCCCGCACCGGTGTGGCCATCTTGACGCTGGGTCTGGTGTTCGGATGCAGCCCAAGCTATTCGCTGGCGGGCGCCGAGCCTTCTGCGGCCCCGGGGAAAGGATCGATGCTGATGGCGACGCAGAACGGGTCCATCTATGACTTTACGCTGAACGACATCGACGGCCATCCCAGACCGCTCAGTCAGTTCAAGGGCAAAGTCCTGCTGCTGGTCAATACGGCCAGCTTCTGCGGAAACACACCTCAATATGCGGACATGGAGCAAATGTACGAGCAGTACCGGGAGCGCGGGCTCGAGATCCTGGCCTTTCCGGCCAACAATTTCGGCCGGCAGGAGCCGGGCACTGATCAGGAGATCAAGACCTTTTGCTATACGAAATACAGCCTCACCTTTCCTCTCTTTTCGAAGATCAGCGTGAAAGGCGCCGACAAACACCCCCTGTACCGCTACCTCACCGAACAGAGTCCCTTTCCGGGCGAGGTCGAGTGGAATTTCCAGAAATACCTGGTCGACCGCCAAGGCAAGGTGGTGGCCCGGTACCACCACCGCACCAAACCTCTCTCCGATGACATCGTCCGGGACGTCGAGCGGGAGCTGGCGAAACCCTGAGCCTCACTCTTTGCTCAGCGGGAGACGCCGAGCTGGGCGCCTAGGCGCGCGCAACGGAAGGGGCAAGTAGCCCCCGACGATGCATGCATTCTCATCGCACTGCGTAGCTCGTTAGGAACGGATGCCGTTGGCCCCCACGGGGGGATGGGGTACGCGACGCGAGGAATAACGAGCGTCACGTTTGCGGACGCCGGCGAGTTGGTGAGCCGGCCGGGTCTTTGGAGTGAGCACATGACCCATTGCAACTGAGGAACAATGGGTACCCCGCTGCTCGACGGCAGGACCCGCTGAGCACCCCTAGCCCTTTTTGATGAAGCTGACGTGGTCGCGATACTGCTGAATCGCCGCGGCGAGGGCCTTGCCGCCTAACGGGATGTTGGCTTCGAGCGTGGCCTCGATTTCCTTGTCGTCAATGACCACCTCATACCGGTCCTGGACATTCGTCAACACCATCCCCTTGCTCACTTCCCGGGGCAGGAAGATCTCCAGCCAGACTTCCTTTTCGACCAGGCAGACATCTTTGAACCGTTCGTAGAGCAGCGCCAGCTTGTCCGGATCCGTCACTTTCATCTCTTGGGGTCCAGCCTCGTTAGGGAGCTCTCAGCCCACAACGTCAGTGATCATGCCCGCAGGAACCTTCCCCGCCTGACCCGTCTCCTAAGCCCGAGGGGGCGGGCAAGCCCGTGATGTTGAGGGGGGTCGGATCGGGAGTGGACCGGCCGACTTCACCGAAGC
>JAKEFJ010000136.1 GCA_022616665.1 Acidobacteriota bacterium | reverse complement strand
GCCCAGGCGTTCCGGCGCCTGGGGAGCGAGGTGGCGCTATTCCATGGATCTTCCCACCTTCTCAACCGCGAGGATCCCGAGGCCGGCGAAATCCTCCGGCAAGCCTTTCTCAGGGAGGGGATTCGCCTCGCATTGAACTCTCGGCCGGTTCGGGCGGAGCGCACCGCCGACGGGAAGACTCTGGTGGTCCCATCGCCCTCAGGGGAAGAGCGGATCACGGTGGACGAAATCCTCGTGGGGGCCGGGCGCGCTCCGAACGTGGAGGGACTGAACCTGGAAGGGGTGGGCGTCGCCTACGATTCCAAGGTGGGCGTCCGGGTCGATGACTCCCTGAGGACCACGAATCCCCGTATCTTCGCGGCTGGTGACATCTGCATGCAGGACAAGTTCACTCACGCCGCCGATGCCGCCGCGCGCATCGTGATTCAGAACGCGCTCTTCCTCGGACGGAAAAAGCTTTCTTCCCTGGTCATCCCGCGGTGCACCTACACCGATCCGGAGGTCGCCCAGGTGGGCCTGTCCGAATGGGATGCTCGAAGTGCGGGAATCGAGGTGAGCACGTTTATGAGGCGATTCTCCGAGGTGGACCGGGCCATCGCTGACGGCGACGAGGAGGGCTTCGTGAAGGTCCACGTGCGCCGGGGCACGGACAAGATTGTGGGGGCCACCGTCGTGGCGCCCCACGCAGGGGAGATGATCAGCGAGATCACCCTGGCGATGGTGGGAGGGCTGGGACTGGGGACCCTATCAGGCGTCATCCACCCGTACCCGACCCAGTCCGAGGCGATCAAACAGGCGGGGGACGCCTTCAATCGAACCAGGCTGACGCCCTTCGTCAAGAGACTCTTCACGCGGTGGCTCGAATGGACTCGGTAGCCAGGGAGGAACGGCGCGGAAATTTGCGTAACTTTGCGACGCCTGGTCGCGGCGAGCATCCAATCGCAGGCGGGTATTTCTGTTTGGCCTGGACGCACCCTTGCGCCGATTCAGGAGGTTTGCCTGGACTCCCCATCCATGAATCCCGATCCGAGCCTGATGGTCTCCTCCCCGGAAGAGCGGGAGGAGGCGCGCCTGCTCTCCGCCCTGCGCGCCGGCGAGGACTCTGCCTACGAGGAGCTGGTGCGCCTCCACACCGGACGGCTCCTGGCCGTGGCCCGGCGCTTCGTGCGAAACCCCGAGGATGCCCAGGACGTGGTGCAGGAGGCTTTCATCTCGGCCTTCCGCTCCCTGGACCGGTTCGAAGGTACGGCTCAGCTCTCCACCTGGCTGCATCGAATCGTCGTCAATGCGGCGCTGATGCGGCTGCGCTCCCGAAGGCGCGCACCCGAGGAGTCGATCGAAGAGCTGCTGCCAAAGTTCCTGGAGAATGGGCATGCGGCAGAGCTTTCCCGGGAGTGGGGCGTGAGCGGCGAGGAGGCGGTCCAGCAGGCGCAGACCCGACATATGGTCCGCCAGTGCATCGAGCGATTGCCCGAGAGCTACCGGCTGGTGTTGATCTTGAGGGACATCGAGGAAATGGACACGGAGGAGGCGGCGAAGCTCATGGGAATCACTGCGAACGCGGTGAAGATTCGCCTTCATCGGGCCCGTCAGGCCCTGCGCGGCCTGCTAGACCCGCATTTCCGAGAAGGCGGAGCATGACCTGCCGCGAGTTCATCGAATTCCTGATGCAATACCTCCTGGGTGAAGTCGACCGGGAGAAGTTCGATGCTCACCTGGCGGTATGCTCATCGTGTGTCAACTACCTCAAGACTTATCAGCAGACGGTGAAAGTCAGCAAGGCCGCCCTTGCCGACCTGGACGAAAGCCTGCCTAAACCCCCCGAGGAGCTGATCCGGGCGATCCTCGCCTCGAGAATGAAGCCCCGCTGACCTGCTTTACCCGACCGCTTTCACGGATCGAGACATCCGGCTGAATATGCCAAGCCTCGCCGCCGAGGCCGAACGAGCGGCACTGCCGGAAAGCCACCACCTTCACTGACGAATTCTGTCGGGCCCCTTCGCCCGGCGGTGACCGCCGTCTGGACGCGCCCTGGCGAGGAACATCCCGGGGCTGGCGATAACTCGCGACCAACCGCACGCACCTGCGGTACTTGGCGTGCCGTCAAGAATCACGACAGCCCCTTGCTGGACGGCAGATATTGCGCTTCTGTCGTGGAACATTTCTTGCTGGACAGGGGGAGCTGAGAGGCAGCTTTCTCGATTTCGCCTCTCCGGCCGGGTGCTTAGACAATAACGACTGAGGGAGATCCACCATGCTCAGAACCCCCTCGCAACAGGAAGAAATCCAGCAGCTATTCGTGCTCAGGCGTCGCCGCCAAATCCTCCTCGCGATACCGCTCGTTCCGATCTTCATCGCCGTGCTGGTGATTCGCGACCAGGCCGATGCCGCTGTCTTTGGAGTGCCCTCCGAGATCTGGGGACCCGCATTTCTTGTGCTTGCCATCGGAGCGCTTCTCTTCTCTCTCTGGAACTGGCGCTGCCCCGCCTGCGGGAAATATCTGGGCAAAGCCATCAGCCCGCGCTTCTGCGCCAAATGCGGCGTCGCCCTGCAGCCGGATCGCTAGACCTCCATTTCCGACCACGGCCACGACGTATCCATGCCGAGGCCGCACGCCCACTCACCAATGCTTTACACCTCCAGCTCGAGAGCAACCTGGAAGCTCCTGCATTGCCTGGTTGGCGGCCAGCATTGCCTGGCCAATGAGGAGGTACGCGTCCAGAAGGCCAGGCCGGTCTCGACAGGTTTTCAGCGTGACGGCGCGAGCGGAGGTCGGATGCCCGGGATGCCCAGGCGGATCCGATATAACCCGGTCTTCGCGGCCAGGTAAAGAGTCTTTCCGTCGGCATCCCCCCAGGCGAAATTGTGCGGGTGCTCGGGTCCCGTAAACGTGCCCAGGTGCTTCCCCTCGGACGACAGCACCCAGACCCCTCCCGGCCCGGACACGTAAAGGTTACCCGCCTGATCCACCTTCAAGCCATCCAGAGCGTCCTCTCCCCCCTGCGCGGTCATGTCGAAGAAGACGGAGCCTTCGGCGAGAGACCCGTCGGGGCGAACCGGGAAGCGCATCACCACTTTCTTCTTCAAGTCCCAGTTGTCCACGTAGAGGTACTTTTCATCGGGCGAGAAGGCAAGGCCATTGGGGCCGCCGAGATCCCGGCTCACCAGCGCGAGCTTGCCATCTTTCAGGCAATAGACGCCGCTAAAGGTGATCTCCTTGCGCGGATCTTCGAAAAATTTCGGCAATCCGAAGGGAGGGTCCGTGAAGTACAGCGCCCCATCCGAGCGATAGACCAGGTCGTTGGGAGAGTTGAGGCGCTTCCCTTCGTAGCGGTCCGCCAGCACCGTGACCTGCCCGTTTTTCTCCAGGCGCACGATACGGCGGTTGCCATGCTCGTTGATCGTGAGCCTCGTATGGGCGTCCAGAGTGAGACCGTTGGAGCCGGGCTGGCCGTACTCCCCCACGTCGAAGCCGGAATAACCGCTCTTCGTCCGGAACACGCTCACGGCTCCATCCGACCAGCGGTAGATGGTGTTCCGATTTGGATCGCTGAAAAGAAGGTGTCCATCGGGGTGCCAGACGGGCCCCTCGGTGAACAGAAACCCATCCGCCAGCTTCTCCAGCTTAGTTCCCGGGGGCAGGATGCCGTCAAGGGCCGGATCCATGCGAGTCACTTCCAGCTTCACCTCTCGGCCCACGGGCGCTTGCGAGGGCTTGAAGAAATCGATCGTGGCGGAGCGCACCCAGATGAAATTGCCCGGGGGATCGGACAGAGGGCCATTGGCCCCGAAGACGGCGAGCTGGAACTGTTGCCCGGGCCGGGCGTCGCGCGTCAGAACCACGCGGTTGGGAGCATTGAACCCTTTGATGAGCGCGCCGCCCGTCTGCCCGAGCGCCAGTGGCAGCTTCCCATCCACCCAGATCTCGGCATAGTCGTCGAGCACAACCTCGAAGATCGCCGTGGAGCCGGAAGGATCGAAGCCGCCGATCTTTTCGGGGATCGTGACTTTGATCCGATACCATTCGAAGCACAGGCGGCCCGTTGAAAGTCGTGATTGCAGGTTCTCCGGCGCCAGGATTTCCCACGACGAGTCATCGAAGTCGGCCGCCCCCGCATGCGGAGCGACGTCATGGGTTCGGTTGGCGGGGCCCGTGGGTTTCAGGTCCGCGCCCGGCCCACGGTGATCCACCTCGACGATTTTCGCCTCGCGGGCGCGCCAGGTCCCCTTCACCAGCCGCACCCCTTCGGGGGTAACCAGGTCGACGATGGCCTCCGGTCTTGCCTCGGGGGCGTCTTGCGTGACCTGCGCTCCGGCTCCCGTCACCGCCATCAGAAGGGAAGCGATCAGCCAGGCTGCCCCGAAGGCACCGCTCATCCAGGCAGCTGCCGCGCCGGCGCTACGAGCTCCGCCCCGCGTCGCAGGTGTCGATATCCTGCCTTGGGAAGCCGCGACAGTGAGCTCGATGCCGTCGGAGGTCACGGAACCCGGAAATTCATCGGCGTTTCTGAATTGTTTCGACAAACAGGACGTAACGGGAGGAATGAGCTGAGTCATGGCCCGCCCTACCGGACCTTGACCACGTAGTAGGTGAACGGGCTGTCCACTTCCTTGAACCAGTGGGGCGTGCCGCTGGGCACGGTGATGACGTCCCCCTTGGCCAGATGTCGGCTGTCTCCACCTTGAATGGAGGAGCCTCGGATCTCGTCGGGCTCGGTGGTTTTGCCATCCACCACCTTGCCGCCGGTGACGAAGGTGACTGAGCCTCCCACCACGTAAATCACATCGGTGTCCTTGAGGTGCACCTCCGCCATCCCGGGCTTCTGCCGTCGGCTGGCGTGGATCATGTAGTTGCGCCCGGAGCCGTCGAGCAGCACCGCCCCTTGGTTGAAGGCCGCGGCAACCTGGTCTTTCGGGAAATAGCTCACCGCGGAGGGAGGAGAGACATCCCCACCCATGCCGGCACTCCTCGCACCCAGCGCCGCTGCTCCGGCCATCGCCAGCTCTTCGTCCTGCTGGGCGCTGGAGGCGCCGCTCACGCCCACGCCCCCTACCACCTGGGAGTCCACCAGGATCGGGACCCCACCCTGAAGCGGCGTGAAATCGGCAAGAGCCGTCATGGCGAACCGGCCGTTATGGATCACGTCCTCGAAAAACTTGGTCGGGCGCTTGAAGAGGACGGCGGTGCGCGCCTTGCCGATGGAAATGTTGGCACCGGCGGCGAAGGTGCCATCCAACCTCTCCAGGGCCATCAGATTCCCGCCGTCGTCCACGACGGCGATGACCCCACCCGGCGCTCCCTTGGCCCTGGCTTCGGCCTCGGCGGCGGCGATGATCTTCCGGGCTCCTTCCACGGTCAGTGTTTTCTTTTCGGCCACCTGGGCCCATGCCGTGCCCGAAAGGGCCGCCCAGCCCAGCAACATCAGAATTCTACCCAAGCGATTCATGGCTCTTGGCTCCTTGTTCCAAGGCGGGATCCGCCGGTGGAGGGCTCTCGTGTCCTCGATTAACCGGCGGATCCCGGAAGAAGACGGTTACTTGACCACCATGTCGAAGGCAGTCTCGCCCAGCACCACCTCTGCGAAAGCGCACCAGATTTGTACCTTCGCCACGTCCTTGATATCGCTGGGAAGGGTGATGCTCTTGTTCAGCTTGTCGCCTTTGATCATCAGGCGCTCCAGGAGGTAGACGTTTCCTTTGGAGTCCACCACCTGCCAGTGCGGGTCGGGCGTCATCGGATCCTTGAAGTCATCCGAGAGAGTCAGCACTTGTTTGCCTCCCTCCGACGTGTGCGTGACCGTGCCCCCGTTCACCTTCGACCCGGTGAACGGTTTGCTGGTGTGAGACTGGGCTGCCACCGCGCTGCCGGTCACCACCAGCCCCGCCACCGCCGCGCCGGCAACCAGCGCCAAAATTCCCCGAAGCATCGAAACGGACCTCATGAGCTACCTCCTTTTCGTT
Organism: Acidobacteriota bacterium; assembly: GCA_022616665.1. Taxonomy (GTDB): domain Bacteria; phylum Acidobacteriota; class Polarisedimenticolia; order Gp22-AA2; family AA152; genus AA152. The sequence goes on along the minus strand of JAKEFJ010000136.1, from coordinate 43 downwards.
TAGGGTTAGGCCGACTTCCTCTTCCTCGCCAGGCTCCGGCCTC
>JAKEFJ010000135.1 GCA_022616665.1 Acidobacteriota bacterium | reverse complement strand
GTGGTTTACGAGGCTGAGGATACCCGACTGGGCCGGAAGGTCGCGGTCAAGTTCCTCACGGAGGAGATGGAGCGCGATCCCTCGATCCTCGAGCGCTTCCAGAGAGAGGCCCGGGCGGCTTCCTCGCTCAACCACCCAGGCATCTGCACGGTGCACTCGATCGAGGAGCACGAGCGCCGGCATTTCATCGTGATGGAGCTGCTGGAGGGGCAGACGCTGGCCCAGCGGATGGGCCGCCAGGCCTTCGAAATCGGCGAGCTGCTCGATCTCGCCACCCAGATTGCCGACGCGCTGGAATCGGCGCATTCCAAGGGAATCGTCCATCGGGACCTGAAGCCGGTGAACCTGATGATCAATACCCGTGGGCAGCTGAAGGTTCTCGATTTCGGGCTCGCCAAGATCGAAGGGGTCGGCAAGATGGCCGACCGCGACAGCTCCCAGGCCGCCACGATGCTCGGAGCGGAGCAACTGACGACGGCCGGGACGGTTCTGGGCACGGTTTACTACATGTCGCCGGAGCAGGCTCGCGGGCAGCTGACCGACGCGCGCACCGATCTCTTTTCCCTGGGAGCGGTGCTCTACCAGATGGCGACGGGCACTCTCCCCTTCCCCGGGGACACGCAACCGGTAGTCTTCGAGGCGATTCTGAACCGAGCGCCGAAACCCCTCTCCGAGGCCAATCCTTCGATGCCGGCTGCGCTGGGGAGCATCTTCGAGAAGGCGCTGGAGAAGGATCGCAACCTGCGCTACCAGACCGCCACGGAGCTGAAGACCGATCTCCTGCGCCTCAAGCGCGACCTGGACTCCGGCCGGCAGAAGGGAGTGACGCTCTCCGACTCGAAAGGCGCCGCCGAGAAGGCGTCCGAGAAATCAATCGCCGTTCTGTATTTCGAGAACCTGAGCGGAGTCAAGGAAGACGAGTACTTCCGGGACGGGATCACGGAGGACATCATCACCGAGCTGTCGAAGATCCGTAACATGAAGGTCTTCTCCCGCCCGACGGTGCTGGTCTATCGCGACAAGTCGGTCACTCCCTCCCTGATCGGACAGCAGCTCGGGGCGGCCTACGTCCTGGCCGGAAGCCTGCGCCGGGCGGGCAGCCGCCTGCGTATCACCACGCAGCTCGTGGATACGCACACCGACTTTCCGCTCTGGTCCGAGCGCTACGACCGCGAGCTGAAGGATGTCTTCGAGGTGCAGGACGAGATCGCGCAGAAAATCGCCGCGGCACTGCGCATCCAGCTGTCACCCCAGGAGCAGGAGGCTCTCGCCGCCAAACCCACCGACAACCTGCAGGCCTACGATCTTTATTTGCGCGGTCGCAGTTACGCCCGGCGCCTGACGCGCCAGGACCTAGAGTTCGCACTGCAGATGTATGAAAACGCGGTCACCCAAGACTCCAACTTTGCTCTTGCTTTCGCGGCCATCGCCAACGTCTGCGCCTACTACCACGCCCATTATGCCCGCGAGGATGTCTGGATCCACCGGGCCCGCGCCGCCGCCGAGCGGGCCATGGAGCTGCAGCCCGACGTGCCGGAAGTCATGGTCGCCCAGGCCTGGATTCTCTACGCCAAGGGGCAGTACGACGAGATGACCGCCATCGTGCGCAACGTGATCGCCCATAAGCGCGACTGCGAGGGCGCCTACTATCTGTTGCTGCGCGGCCTCTATGCCTCGGGAAAATACCAGGAGGTCGCGAACGTGGCCGATGAGGCCATTCAGTCCAGCGGCACCGATTACAACGTCTATGTGCCCATCAGCAATGCCCTCGGCGCGCTGGGGAAGGAAGAGGCGCTGCGGAACATCCGCCATCGCGGCATCCAGGCGCTGGAAGGCCACCTGCGCCAGGTCCCCGAGGATGCACGGGCCCGTATTCTACTGGCTCCCTGGTACGCCATGGAGGGACGTCCCGAGGATGCGGTCCGCGAGACGAATCTCGCCATGCTGCTGCGCCCCAACGAGGCGATGGTCCATTACAACGCCGCCTGCACCCTCTGCCTGATGAACAAGAAGACCGAGGCGATGGACGCCCTGAGCAAGGCTTGGCGCAACGGCTTCAAGGACGCCGACTGGGCGCGGCGCGATCCCGACCTGGCCATCCTCCGCGGAGATCCGGAGTTCGAGAAACTCTATCCGGAGAAGCCCGCGACTGGCTGAGCGATTTCAGGATTCGCCCTCGGAGCGAGAACGATTTGAAGCGACCCGTGGGAATCATGGCCATCGCGCTGATGATCCTCGTCTCCTCGGGCTGGGTGCTGACTCGGGCGCTGCCGCTCCAGGGCTCGTTCAGATTTCATGACTTCTTCATCGCTTCGGTGGTGCTCGCGATCCTGGCGTTGCTGGCGGCCGAATCCCTCTGGAATCTGCGCTCCTACGCCTTTCTGACGTTCACGCTGTGGTCCATCTGCGCCTTGGCGGCTCTGGTGCTGTACCGCGTCTCCCCGGGATCTTCCGGGCACCTCATTCGCCTCTTTGGACCCATCGCCTGCGCCGGGCTCATCTATGTCGTCATCGCCCTCTATCTGCGCCGGGTTGTCTAAGGCTGCACTGAAGGCCAACCCGCTCCTGGACGAAACGCTCTTCCAGATGCCCTAGGGCGCCTACGAGCCATTCCCATTGCGCTGAGCGGAGTTCACGGGATGGAACCTGCACCGAGGATCTTGATCACTGGGGCCGCCGGCAACCTGGGAAACCTCCTGGCACGGCATCTCGCCGGGGGCGGACACAAGTTGCGTCTGATGTTCCACAAGCGCCCTCTGCCGGCGGACCTGCTTGCCGCTCCCCACGTAACACCCATCCAGGCCGATCTCGCCGTCCCTTCGACACTCCTCGCGGCGGTGCGCGGGGCGGATGTGGTGGTCCACTTCGCCGGGGTGCTCTTCGCGCCGCGTCCGGAGAGCTTCCTTCCGGTGACCAACACCCTCTGGTTCAGCAATTTGTTGCAGGCCTGCCAGGAGGCGAAGGTACGACGCGTCATCCTCGTCTCATTTCCCCACGTGGAAGGACCGACCAGCGTCGAAGCTCCGGCGACCGGGAGGCTGGATCGACACCCCATTTCCGTTCACGCCCAGACCCGATTGGAAGAGGAACGCCTTCTGCTGGCCGGCACCCGGGGCACCGAGGTGACCCCCGTCGTGCTCCGCCTGGGGATGGTCTACGGGCGTGGAATTCTGATGATCGAAACGGCGCGGTGGCTCGCGCGGCACCGCCTCCTGGCGGTGTGGAGGGAGCCGACGCTGTTTCAGCTCCTCTCCACCGCCGATTTCCTCCAAGCGACTCAGGCGGCCATCCTCAAGCCGGGGGTTTCCGGCATTTATCACGTCGGGGACGAGCGGCCGGTGACGCTGCAACAATTCCTGGACGAGGCCTGCCAGGTGTGGAATTGCCCGAAGCCCATGAGGCTGCCGTTCTGGATGATTTACACCGCCGCCTGTCTGTGCGAGGGTTTCGCGCTGGTAGCGAGAACAGGCTCTCCCCTGACGCGTGATTTCCTGCGCATCGGAAGGGTTTCCCATTGGGGCGACACCGGCAGGGCCCGGAAGGAATTGATCCCCCAGGTGAGGCATCCGACGCTGGAATCGGGACTCGAAACTCTGAAATAGACGATGTTAGAGATGGGAGAGACGGTCCATGAGGGAGCGAAATCTCCGGCGGGAGACTTCGAGGCGGGTGCCGCCGGCCAGGCGTACCTCACCGTGGCCGCCGGGCAGAGGCGCCACTTCCCCCACGGCGTTCAGGTTGACGATGGTCGAGCGGGAGATCCTGAAGAAGTGGGCGGGATCCAGTGAGCTCTCGAGATCCTGGAGCGTGGGCTGCATCCAGTAAGCGCCGTCTTTCGACTGGAGGCGCGTGAGCCCCCCATCGGAGACGAAGAAAAGCACCTGTTCCTTTGGCACCACCACAAAACGGGTGCCTCGCTTGGCCAGAAAGCGCAGCGGAAGGGCGGCCGCCACACGCCGCGCCTGCTCCGGCGAGGGGTCGGTGCCCCGGGCCCGCAGGTCGCGGACGCGCTCCATCGCCTGGGCGAGGCGGGCCTGGGTAATGGGCTTCAAGAGGTAGTCCACCGCG
>JAKEFJ010000134.1 GCA_022616665.1 Acidobacteriota bacterium | reverse complement strand
TTAAGCCCGCCGCCGAGGGCCTCGCTGAGGGATCCGGAGCGCCCACGGACCCCTATCGGCTCGAATTCGATGTTTCGTTTGAGGAGTTCGAAGGGGACGCAGCCCGGGCGCTCCGCGACGCGGGACTGATGACCAGGATCGAGCCTGGAGACGAGGTGGTGGGCGTTGCGCTGGCACTCCACCCGGACGAGCCGGAGCACATTCCCGCTCTTTTGAGCGGCTATCGCGACGATGGCTCTCCGCTGGACGACCAAGTGGCGGAGCTCTTGAGCGCGCTCAGCGAGGCTCTTCCGGATCGGCCGGACCTGCTGGAGTTTTTCAAGAAGTATCCGGGCATCAAGGAGGCTGGGGAAGACTCGCTGCAGGAAGAGCTCGGAGCCGACGAGGACGAACCTCTCGTCGATCCTTGAGTTTCGGTTCCGCTCCGGAAACTGGTCAGCAAACTACTCCAGCACGGCTCCACACCCCCGGAATCGACCGGGCGCAATCGGGGCAGCTCCCCGCCACCAGCCGGTTTTGGAGTATCCGGTAGCCGGCGCGCTCGATCAGGAGAGCGTTGCAGCCCGGACAGCGAGTATTCTCCCATCCATCCACACGGCCCGGGAGATTGCCGGCGTAGACGAACTGAAGCCCCGCCTCCTTGCCAATGCTGGCGGCGCGGATCAGAGTTCCCGGAGTCGTGCCGTCCGGATCGGTCATCTTGTAGTCCTTGTGGAACGCCGTGACGTGCCACGGTACCTCGGGAGACACTGACACCAGGAACTGCGCGATGTCCCGCAGCTCCGCATCGGAGTCGTTGAAGCCCGGGATTATCAGGGTCACGATCTCCAGCCAGTAGCCCATCCCTTTGAGGCGCCCGATGGTCTCCAGGACGATTTTGAGCTGGCCGCCCAGTGCGCGATAAGAGGGATCCCGGAACGACTTCAGATCCACCTTGTAGAGATCCACCCAGGGGCGAATGTAAGTGAGCACTTCCTCCGTTCCGTTCCCATTGGAAATGTAGGCTCCCAGAAGTCCGGCCTTGCGCCCCTCGCGAAACACTTCCACCGCCCATTCGCTGGTGATGAGCGGCTCGTTGTAGGTGGAGGCGAGCACCGGCGCCCCGCTCTCCCTGGCAAGCGCCACCAGGCCGGAGGCCGAGATCTGCCGCGGTTTTCCGCCCGCCTTGGGGTCCCGGATGCTCTGCGAGGTGAACCAGTTTTGACAATAGCCGCAATGGTAGTCGCACCCCAGCATGCCGAAAGACAAGGCCGGAGATCCCGGCAAAGCGTGAAAGAAGGGTTTTTTCTCAATGGGATCGACTTGTAGCGCTCCCACGTAGCCGTGGGGAACCAGCAGCTTGCCACCTTCGTTGCTTCGGACCTTGCAGATCCCCAGCCGCCCCGGTCGAATCAGGCAGCGATGGCCGCAGGCGAAACAGGTGAGGGAGGAATCGGGGTGTTTCTCGTACAGCTCCCCTTCCCGGGTGAGCCGATTCAGGACCTCGGCCAGGGCCAGATTCTCCGGCATCAACAGCTCCTTTTGCCTTTCCCCGGGGGCGGTCCTATTTTACTGCAACCAAAGGCCAAAGGTACGTTGACATCCCCGGACCTTTTCAGTATAAATTCCCCCGTTTTTCCGATCCCCAGTCCAGACCCATCGGCGCGCCCCACGGAGTTTCCCGTGTTGGCGGGAGTCGAGCATGGGGTCCGTTCCGGCTCGCCGCAGGAGGAATTCCGAGGATGTTCGTTTCCAAGAAGATGTTCCTCACCAAGGGGGTCGGTCGCTCCAAGGAAAAGCTGACCAGCTTCGAGCTGGCGCTGAGGGACGCCGGAATCGCCCACTTCAACATCGTTCGCGTCTCCAGCATCTTTCCCCCCGGCTGCAAAATCATTCCGAAGAAGGAAGGTCTGAAGTACCTGCGGGCGGGCGAGGTGGTCTTCTGCGTACTCTCGGAGAACAACACCAACGAGCCGCATCGGCTCATCGCCGCCTCCACGGGAATCGCCATTCCCAGCCGGCCCGATCGACACGGATACCTCTCGGAGCATCACTCGTTCGGCGAGACCGAAGACAAAGCCGGAGATTACGCCGAGGATCTGGCGGCCCAGATGCTGGCCACCATCCTGGGAATCGAGTTCGACCCCGACAAATCCTATGACGAGCGGAAGGAAGTCTGGAAGATCAGCGGTGAGTTCTACAAGACGATCAACGTCACCCAGACTGCCGTGGGAGACAAGCACGGGATTTGGACCACCGTCGTCTCCGCGGCGGTTCTGATTCCCTGAACCCTCCCCGGGATCTCATTCACTTCCCCCCCTGACGAGAGCCAGAATGGAGATCCACCCGGAGAATTTTCTCGGCATCGGGCCCCCTTTCACGGAACTGGACAGGGCCCGCGCCGTGCTGCTTCCGGTTCCCTACGACCGCACCGCCACCTACGGCAAGGGAACGGCCAAGGGTCCCGAGGGTCTCATCACCGCCTCGTGCAGCCTGGAACTGTATGACGAGGAGCTGGGCCAGGACACCTACACGCTGGGAATTCACACAGCGCCGCCGGAATCCGGGAACGAAGACCTGCCCGAGAAGATGGTGAAGAAGGTAGAGGCCGCGGTGGGCCGATACCTGGAGATGGGCAAGCTCGTGGTCACGGTTGGGGGCGAGCACTCCATTACCGCCGGCAGTGTGGCGGCCCACCACCGGCGACATCCCAAGCTCACCGTCGTGCAGCTGGATGCCCACGCCGACTTGCGGGACGAGTACGAGGGCTCGAAGAACAACCATGCCTGCGTGATGCGGCGGATCCGGGAGATGGGGATTCCCACGCTCGGGGTGGGAATCCGGAGCCTCTCCCGGGAGGAGGCGGATTTTCTGTCCCGGCATCCCGCCACCCTGATCTCGGGCCGCCGGGTGGCCCAGGGGCGGGAATGGTTTCAGGAGGCGCTTTCCGCGGCGGGGGAAGAGGTTTACCTGACCGTGGACGTGGACTATTTCGACCCGGCCCTAGTTCCCGGAACGGGAACCCCTGAGCCCGGCGGCGGGGACTGGTACACCACCCTCGCCTTTCTGGAAGCGCTGTCACGCAAGAGCCGGATCGTCGGATTCGACATCATGGAGCTCTCTCCCATTCCTCTCCAGCCCGCTTCCGATTTCTTGGCGGCGAAGCTTCTGTATCGCCTGTTGGGATATACCTTGTTCGGAGACGGGCGCGATGGCGCTCCGGGACATATATTGAGGTAGAGCCTGGGCCCCGGGGGGTCAGGAATTGCTTCGCCCGGTCGCCGGTTAGGGAAGTGAGGGCCCTCGCCCCTCGTCGCAGGAGGACCCAAGTGCCCAAGAGCCCCGAACGGGAAGTTCATCCCCAGGAATTCGAGATCCCTGACGAACTGCCCATCATCCCGCTGGTCTCCACGATCGTGTTTCCCAACATCGTGGTAAATCTACAGGTGGTCCGCAAGCGCAATCTCCAGCTGGTCCGGGAGCTCCCCCCCGAGGGAATCGTCGGCTTGGTGATCCAGCGTGGAAGCGGACTGGACTTCCCTCCCGTGGAAGACCTGACCCAGATTGGCGTGGCAGCACGCCTGGTCACGCGCATCAACGTCTCCCGGAACACCATCCAGATCATTCTGCTCGGGCTCGCCCGGTTCAAGGTGGCCCAGTTCACCCAGACCGAGCCTTACCTGAAAGCGAAAGTGGAGTGCATCGAGGAGCCGGATGTGGAGTCGATGGAGGCGAATGTCCTCATGGGCAACGCCCTCCATCTGCTGGAGACGCTGGTACGCAGCGACAGCCGGGTTTCCGAGGAGGTTCTGCACCTGATCCGCAACAACCTGACGGGCCCGGGGAGCCTGGCGGACCAGATCGCCAACCACCTGAATTTCAAGCTGGAAGACAAGAAAGAAATCCTCTGCACCATCCAGCCACTGGAGCGTCTTCAAGTGGCCATCCGCTTGCTGAAGCGCTCGTTGGACCAGATCAAGGTGGGCCAGGAGATCCAGGAGACGACCCAGGAGGAGATCACCCGCGCCCAGCGTGAGTATTTCCTGCGCGAGCAGCTCAAGACGATCCGCCGCGAGTTAGGAGAAGGAAACGAGGCTGAGGCGGTCATCACCGAGATGCGCAAACGCCTCTCCGAGGGGAAATACCCCGAAGCGGTGATGAAGGAGGGGTCCAGGGAGCTGGACCGCCTGGCCACCATCAATCCGGCCTCGGCCGAGTACAGCGTGGTGAAGACCTACCTGGATTGGCTCCTGGAGCTCCCCTGGAATAGCACCACGCCCGACAACCTGGACATCGCCAAGGCCAGGGAAATCCTGGAACGGGACCACTACGGTCTCTCGAAGATCAAGGATCGAATCCTGGAATACCTGGCGGTGCGCAAGCTCAAGGCCGACATGAAAGGGCCCATTCTCTGCTTCTACGGGCCGCCGGGAGTCGGCAAGACTTCGCTGGGCAAGTCCATCGCCGAGGCCCTGGGACGCAAGTTCATCCGGATGTCGGTGGGCGGCATGCGGGACGAAGCAGAAATCCGCGGACACCGGCGAACTTACGTGGGAGCGATGCCCGGGAAGATCATTCAGAGCATCCGCCGGGCGGGGACCGCCAACCCTCTGTTCATCATCGATGAGATCGACAAGATCGGAAATGATTTTCGCGGAGACCCGGCTTCTGCTCTGCTGGAGGTGCTGGATCCGGAGCAGAACCACGCGTTCCTCGACCTCTACCTGGATGTCCCCTTCGACCTTTCACGGGTCATGTTCGTCACCACCGCCAACCGGCTGGATACAATCCCCGAGCCGCTCAAGGACCGGATGGAGATTCTTCATCTCACCGGCTATACCGAGGAAGAGAAGGTCGGCATCGCGAAGCAGTACCTGGTCCCCCGGCAGGTCGAGGGCCATGGTCTCAAGGGGGAACAGCTCACCTTCGACAAGAAAGCCATCGTGGAGATGATCCGCGGCTACACCAGCGAGGCCGGGCTGAGGCGCCTGGAGCAGCTCATCGGGCAAATCTGCCGCAAGGTGGCCAAGTCGGTGGCCCTGGGGGAAACGGCGAAAGGCAAGGTCGCTCCCGAAGATCTGCTGGAGTTCCTGGGGCCGGCGCATTTCCTTCCGGAGCTGGCTGAAAGGAAGGACGAGGTGGGAGTGGCCACGGGCCTTGCCTGGACCGCCGCCGGAGGCGACATACTGCTGATTGAGGCCACTGGAATGAAAGGCAGGGGCGGGTTCAGCCTGACGGGACAGCTGGGGGACGTGATGAAGGAATCGGCCCAGGCGGCTCTTTCCTACATCCGATCGCATGCTTCCGAGCTGGGGATCCACGACCGGGACTTTTCGAAGATCGACATCCACCTGCACGTCCCCGCCGGCGCCATCCCCAAAGACGGCCCCTCCGCCGGAGTGACCATGACCACTGCACTGGCATCGCTTCTTTCCGGGAAAAAGACCCGCCACGACCTGGCCATGACCGGGGAAATCACCCTGCGCGGGAAGGTCCTTCCGGTGGGTGGCGTCAAGGAGAAGGTTCTGGCGGCGCGCCGGGCCGGAATCCGCACGGTCATTCTTCCGGCCCGCAACGAGAAGGATTTGCTGGACATCCCCGAAGAGGTCCGCCGTTCGATGACCTTCCATTTTGTCCGGGAGATCGGCGAAGTTCTGAAGGAAGCTCTCCGTTCGGGGAAGGGCTCCGCCCGGGGAGACGGGGCTCAGGCGCCCGACTCCCGGTCACGCAGGGAATCTTCCGGCAAGCAGAAATCCCCTGCCGCCGCCGCGCGGCGATAGCCGTCTTCCACCGTATTGGCCCGCGTCTTTCGTCGGGTCGGACTAGTAATCGGGGTCCCGAATCTCGACCTGGAAGGGGCACGCCGCGTCGGGTCCATTTGCAGAAAACGCGTAGCACTGCAGGGGTGTCTGCAACTTGCTCGCGGGCAGGCCGGGCTTCTGGGTCTCGGAAGTGATGGTGACTCCCCACCCGCAAACTGGATCGGTACACCCGCGAAGCTGGAGAGTGATACTGACAGTACGATGGAGCTCGTTCGGCAGGAGGACCTCAGTGGCCTGACAAGTCGAGCAAGGCCGGTGAAAGGTTTGGCTGAAAAGCCCGTCCGTCACGATCAGGTTGCAGCCAGGGGAGGAGGGCGACCCGATGGTGCAGAGCGAAAGAGTCGCCCCCACTCGCGTTCCTACCACCTGAAAGGGGGACATGAACGCGAAGTTATTTCCCTCATCCATTTCTCGAATGCTCTCCGATCCATCCACCTTGACCCCGATGACCCCCCCCTCGGGAGGCACGCACGCGACGGAAGTGCAGAAGTTACCGAAAATCGACAGGGTATCGCCATTTCCGTAGGGAGCGCTGACCGTAAAGGGTAAGGATCCTCCCGGCGGGATCGGATCGAAGATCCGCAGCTGCGCAAACCCCTCCTCAGTCAGCTCGAGGGTGCCGTCCTGTGAAAGATTGAAGTAGACCAGAAAGGAATCGCCGGCGAGCGGGTTGGCCGTCTCTGCGCCCTTGTTCTCGATGGTTCCCGTCAGAGTGAGGTGGTCTTCCGGATCGGCGGCGTCGGGGGTCACCGCGAAATTGGTGACGGTCAGATCGATGTTCGTCCGCGGTCCGGAACCGCCCTGGTCGTCATTCGCGTGACTGCACGCAGCAGCGGAAAGCAGGGCCAGCGCAACGGTGAGACTGGCAACGCTTTTCAACTCCGGCATCTTCCCTGCTCCCTGGGTGATACCGAAATTGTAGCATGGCGCCGCCGCCGCCCGAATCCGCTGGAGATAAAGTGTGCTGCTTGGAACCCGCTGGGATTAGAGTCCCCGATCCTGGAGTACCCGGATCAGGTCGAGTATATTGAACGGCTTCTTGAGGACCTGCGCTCCCGTCTTCCGGGTGACTCTCTTGAGCTGGTGCTCCCGGGCTTCGCCGGAAATGAAGACAATTCTGTCGCGCAGATAGGGGTTGAGATCCAGGATGCGCTCGTACAGCGCCAGGCCATCCTCCGCCGGCAGTACCAGGTCCAGGACCAGACCGTCATAGTTTTTTTCGGCGATCCGCTCCATGGCCTCACGCGAATCAAACGCGGTTTCTACCTTGTATCCCGCGCCTGAAAGGACGTCGTGAATCAGATCCTGGACCCCGGGATCGTCGTCCACCACCAGGAGGTGGCGCGTCCGGATCTCTTCCGGCTCCAGGATTGATTCGGTGTGGTCCACCAGTCCCGTCAGGTGCATGTCGTTCAGCCTGGCTTTCGGTCCCATCGGCTTGGGCTCCCTCCTCTCCTGCGGGCTGGCTGCCCCGGAGTCACTGACCGGCACGGCCTTGCTGCGCCGCTTGTTCTGAATATGGGCGACAGCGGCAGCTTTTCAATTCAAATTCTGAAATCCAGAATGACAGAGTTTGCCATCCTGAGACGCTGGGAGAGACCTGCTCTATTTCACGCCAGGAAAGGGTTTGCGGGCGAGGTCGCGGCACCGGCAACAAGAGCGCCTTTCCCGGTCCGACCTCCTCGAGTGCATTCGGCCGGTAAAAGGCCACGCCCGCCAGAGACGCCTCGGTTCGTAATTCCTTGACGTACGCGCTAGGCATAGATAGACTATGCATATGTCACCTGATCCTACGTCCAGGACTGAGCTCGTTCCCGGAACACTGATTCTCCTCGTGCTGCGCGTGCTGGACTCGGGTCCGCTCCACGGCTATGCGATCGCACAGCGGATCAGCCTGGTCTCCGGCGAGGTGCTGCGGGTGGAGGAAGGATCGCTCTACCCCGCGCTGCAGAAGATGCTCAGGAAGGGCTGGGTGCGGGCCGAGTGGGGGTTGTCCGACACCAAGCGCCGCGTTCGCTCGTACCGTCTCACTGCCGCCGGTCGCAGGCAGCTGGAGTCCGAACGGGCTGGCTACGACCATGTGACCCGTGCCATCCAGGCCGTGTTGAAGCTCGCCTAAGGGGCCGCCGATGAGGGAACTGCTGCGACGTATTTCGTACTTGTGGAACCGCCGCCGTCTTGAGCGGGAGATGGCCGAGGAGATGGCCTACCACCGCGAGTTGATGTCGCCGGACCGCCGGACGAATTTCGGCGACGAGCTTCGTCTGCGCGAAGACGCGAGAGAGATCTGGGGCTGGACCTGGCTCGATCGTCTGCATCAGGATCTGACTTACGGAGCCCGCGTGCTCCGCAATGCCCCCGGCTTCACACTCACGGCGATGCTGGTTCTGGTTCTGGGCATCGGCGTCCCGTTGAGCGCCTTTCGTGTGGTGCTGACCGACCTTCAAGGAGGATCGGTACCAGACCCGGATTCGCTCGTGCGTCTGACGCGCCGCGCGCCTGGTGCTCATGCGACGAACCTGACGTATCCCGAGCTGGCCTTCTACGCCGCCAACGCGAAGTCGTTCCGAAACGTCATCGGCGTATCGGGCGGCAATCAGGCAATCTTCGGCGAGGCCGCCGCCGGGAGCGCGCCCGAGTCAATCAACGTGGCGTTTGCCACCTCCGACTACTTCTCCGAATTCGGAATCGTTCCCGCGCTCGGGCGCGTGCTGACTTCCGACGATGAGCGCCCAGATGCCGAGCCGGCAGCGGTCATCGGCGAGACGTTCTGGCAGCGACGGCTCGGAGGGGATCCCGCAGTCATCGGTCGATGCATCCGCGTGAACGGCAAGCTGCTCCGGGTGGTCGGCGTGATGCCGCGCTCGGCAAAACCCCGCGACGAGGTCTGGATGCCGCTGGTCCGGCAGCCGTATGTGGTCGAAGGCAGCGCGTTGCTCACCGACTGGAACTCGGCCCTCGAGCTATATGGACGTCTCCGGCCCGGGGTGTCTCCGGAGGCGTCGCAGCAGGAGACGCTCGCCCTCGCCGCCAGCCTGCGTGAGCAATGGCCCGACCACGTCTGGAAAGGTGAGTATCTCGAGGCGCGGCTGATTCTCGAGTTCGACAGCAACAGCGAGGAGTTCAAGATGGTGCTGACCTCCACCGCCTTGGTGCTGCTGCTGCTCGTAGCGGCCTGCGCCAATCTCGGGACGCTCGTCCTGGCCCGCGGCGTGGCGCGCGAACGCGAGATTCGCGTCCGCATGGCGCTGGGCGCCAGTCGCTTGCGTGTGGTGCGCCAGCTGTTCACCGAATCGCTCCTGCTGGCGGTACTCAGCGGTCTTTGTGCACTGGTCCTCAGCACGGTCGTCCTGAAGGTGATGCAGCTGCAGCACATCTCGACCGCAAGTCTGGTTCCGGATTGGCGCGCGATCGCCGCCACATTCGGCGCCGCGATCATGGCGGCGCTGGTCTTCGGGCTGCCGGCGGCTTTTCGGCTCGCCAGCCTGGTGCCGCGTGCGGGACGCGCCCGCACGATATACCTGGGCGCACAGGTGGGAGTGAGCTGTCTGCTGCTGGTCGTCTCCAGCCTTCTGGTCAACAGCCGGCAACAACTTGCCGCCAGAGACCCCGGCTTCGACTACCGCCATCTCGTCTGGATTTCGCCGGGCCTGCAGGCTCATGGCTATGGGGAGCCGGCCGCGCAGGCGTATCTCGATCAGCTTCGTGCGCGGACTGCGGCATTGCCGGACGTGAAAGCGACATCCCAAGCCTGTCTCGGGCCGTGGGGCGACCTCCACATGGGAGCGGACTGGATGGGGCGCCAGTACGCGGGCAATTGCGTGGATCCGCAGTTTCTGGATACGATGGGGATGCGCCTCGTGCGTGGGCGCAACTTCTGGCCGAACGAGAACGGAGTGGCGTTAATCAACGAGGCGACGGCGCGCGCGCTGTGGCCGGACGAGGATGCACTCGGTAATTCGCTCCCGTGGAATCCTCCCGGCCAGACGGTGATCGGCGTCGTGCAAAACGCTTCGACCGCCTACGTGGGCGATCCCGAACCCCTGGAATTCTACCTGCCGCCATCGCGAACCGACGCGCCGGGCTCCGTCCTGCTGGTCCGTGTCTCAGGCTCGCCGCGCGATTTCGTCCGACGTCTCCAGGAGACGGCCCGCGGTCTCGACGAGCGGCTGCAACCGACGGTGCAGGTGGTCACGGATAGGTACGACCGGGAAGTGGAGAGAGCCACCGCCGCGCTCGAGGTGATCGCGATCCTGGGTACCGTAGCCATCCTGCTCTCTGTCATCGGGCTGGCCGGCCTTGCTGGTTACACCGTGGCGCAGCGCACTCGCGAGATCGGACTGCGCATCGCGCTCGGGGCCCGCCCGAGCCACATTGTCCGCGCCATTCTGGCCCCGATGCGCCGTCCCATCGTCATTGGTTTCGTTTGCGGCGCTCTTGGCGGGTCGGCTGTGGCCAATGTCTTGAGGACTGGAATCCCCACGATGTCCGGGCTCAATGTGTTCGATCCTCTCCCATACGTAATGGCCATGGCGTTTTTCGCGGCGGTGGTCGCACTCTCCATCCTGGCACCCGGACGGCGCGCCACCCGTATCAACCCTATTCAAGCGCTGCGGCACGAGTAGCAGATACGACCGATGCGGGTTACGCTGCATCCGCGCCGGCCTTCGGCCACTTGCGGTCAATCGAGGGTGGGAATGAAAGTTTGGTGGAGCTGACGGGGATCGAACCCGTGACCTCATGACTGCCAGTCATGCGCGCTCCCAGCTGCGCTACAGCCCCATCGGGAAGGTGCCGAGTATAGCCGAGGGGGATCGGCCACGCAAGGCAAGTGCCGGCGCGTCCTTCCTGAGATCCCGCAGCGCCCTAGCGGATATAGCCGAGGGATTTGAGTCGCTCCAGGACGTTCGCATCGATTTCCTCGCTGGGGCTCGACGGAGTCCGGGAAGGGAGGGGCGGGTAGGCATCCACGTAGTCGAGATGCAATCGTCCGGAGGTTGGCAGTTGCAAGGCCTGGGCGAGCACTCTTCCCGGCAGCTGCCGGGACAGGGGCTCCCCCAGCAGGGCGAATACCGTGGGGAAAACGTCCAGGAGGGTGGCGCCTTCCAGGGTCCTCCCCTTTTCAATTCCACGACCGTAGAGTACCAGAGCCCCTTCCAGCCGGTGGTGCCCGGAAGTGGTTGGCTTGTTTGGAAAAAAGACCGGCTTGAATCCATGGTCCGAGAGGATCACCAGCGTCGTCCTGGCGTCCATCTTGGCGAGAAACTCTCCCAGGATCTCGTCCATGTAGGCGTAGTAGGCAGGAATTACGCCTTTCAAGATCTCTGTTTCGCGCGGACTGGCGTTGTAAGGCATGGCTGAGGGCCAGGTGAACTTCCAGAAGCGGTGGCTGACGACATCCACGCCTCCGAAGTAGATGGCGAAGAGATCCACCGGCCGCTGCTGGAAGAGCTTGAGGCCAATGCGCCGATAGGTCTCGTCCGAAGCCAAACTCCACAGAAAACCCTCCACGCACTCCGAGGCGTCTTTCCCAAGCTCAGCCAGCTTCGAAGCATCATAAAAACGTCCGACCAGCTCCGGAGGAATTGCCTCTGGCTTGATCTTCAGCGGTTCGATTTCCGCCAGGAGCGCCTCGGGGTAGGTCTGCCTGGGAATCCCCTCCACCACCGTTCCTTTGAGTGGTCGGCCGGTGGACCAGTTGTAAAGGTAGGGAAGGTAAGACGTCACGACGTAGCCATGCACCGGCTCGGCAGGCCAGGATGCCAGCCAGGCGACCACTCCCACTTCACGGCCACCGTCCGTCTGGCCGATCAGGTTCCAGAACGCCGGGACACGGCGCATGTCGCTGGTGACCGGCTTGTAGCCACCGCCGGGCAAGCTGACGATGAAATCCGCGATACCGTGGAGTTCAGGGGGCAGGCCCGTGGCCACCGTCGTCCAGAGTGCCGGCGACAGCGTCGGCTCCATCGAGAGAAGGGTTCCCGAGCTGCCCCCCTCGACGACCTTCTTGAAATTGGGGAGCAGCCCGGCATCCATCAGCGGCCGAATGACGGTCCAGTCGGCGCCGTCGACCCCGAACAGAATCAACTTGCTCCGATCCGCCAGCGGCGGGAGCTGGGCCGCGGGTGATTTTTCGGGCCCGGCGCAGGACACGGGAGTAATGAGCAGGAACAGGACCAGGAGGGGCAGCAAACAGCGGTGCCGCGATCGTCTGGGAAGGCTCATCAACTTGTCATTATAGCGGTTCCTCGTTTATTGTACCGGGACCCTGGAAGCGCATCGGTGCTGGTGTGCCGCCTGGACTTCAAATCCAGTGGGACGTGGCGAGAG
>JAKEFJ010000133.1 GCA_022616665.1 Acidobacteriota bacterium | reverse complement strand
CACATCGTGGTCTCAAGGATGACCTACGGCGGGACCTTTCGCCTATTCGAGCAAGTGCTGAAGGGCTACGGGCTGGAATTCTCCTACGTGGACACCGGGGATCTTTCCCAGGTGGAGGGCGCCCTGCGTCCCAACACGCGAATGCTCTACGTGGAGACTCCCACCAATCCCCTCATGGGGCTGACGGACCTCGCCGCCGCCGCGGCTCTGGCGAAAAGGAGCTCTCTGATCACCGTGGTGGACAACACTTTCATGTCCCCCTACTTTCAGCGGCCGCTGTCCTTGGGCATCGACCTGGTGGTCCACAGCACCACCAAGTTCCTCAATGGACACTCGGACAGCGTGGGCGGCTGCGTCGTCACCACCAGGGACGAGCACGCCGAGAGGATCGGCTTCGTGCAGAACGCCGTGGGCGCCATCTTGTCCCCCTTCGACTCATGGCTCGTGCTGCGCGGGGTGAAGACCCTGCATCTCCGCATGGCTTGTCACGACGCCAATGGCCGGGTTGTGGCGGAGTTCCTGGCTTCTCACCCAAAAGTGAGACGCGTCCTCTATCCGGGCCTTTCCACCCATCCACAGCACGCCCTGGCGAAGCGTCAGTGCAGCGGCTTCGGAGGCATGATTTCCTTTGATCTGGGCAGCCACGCCGCCGCCAAGGGGTTTCTCGATCGATTGAAGCTTTGCGCCCTGGCGGAGAGCCTGGGAGGCGTGGAGACTTTGATTTGCCACCCGGCTTCAATGACCCACGCGTCCATACCCAGTGACGAGCGGGAACGCCAGGGCTTCACCGATGGCTTGGTGCGAATCTCGGTGGGAGTGGAAGATATTCAGGACATCCTGGAAGATCTGAAAACCGGTTTTAAGGGCATTTGAGACAGGGAAAATCTAGAAGCGCTCGCGCCCGCCTTTCACCGAGGAGCCGATCCAGTTCAGGACGTTTTTCTCCCCCTCGTCGATTTTCACCGCCAGCACTTCAGGCAGCTCGTAGGAGTGGAGTTCCTTGATGGTCTTCTTGATCTCTTCGATCTGCGCCGAGGTGGTCTTGATGAAAATCAGGTTCTCCACCTCGTTCCAGATTTTACCTTTCCAGCGGTAAATCGATCGAATCGCGGGAACGACATTCACGCAGGCAGCCAGCTCCTGGTCCACCAGGGCCTGGGCGATAGTCATCGCTTCTTTCTCGGAAGAGGCAGTGGACAGGACGAGCATGACGTCGTTTTCCATGAGTGCGGGAGTCTCCCGGAATCTCGTTTCAGGACGGGTGGAGTATAGTCCCCGAGGCGGGGGGTGTCAAGGAAGGAATCACCTCCAAATCCTTCGCTTGTCAGGAGATCCCGCCTATGCTATAGTCGCGCCGCCTCGGGGGAGCGAGGCGGATTTCTCTCTCCGCGCCCTGGGGTTTCCAACATCCTTGGAGAGTTCTTCACCCCATGCCGCCCACACCCATCGCCTTCGGCACGTCCGGCTGGCGGGGGATTCTCGGCGATGACTTCACCTGCTTCAACTTGCGACGCGTAACGCGGGCCGTGGCCCGGCACTTCTGCCGCGAAACCCTCAATCGCCCGCCACGGATCTTCGTCGGCTTCGACACACGGTTTCTCTCCGAGCATCTCGCTCTTGAGGTGGCCGCGGTGCTGGCGGCGGAGGGAGTGAAGCCGGTTCTCGCCACCGCCTTCACCCCAACCCCGGCCCTGGCCCACACGGTCATTCATCGGAAATTTGACGGCGGGATCAACCTGACCGCCAGCCACAATCCCGCGGAGTACAGCGGCATGAAGCTTTCGACCGGGGACGGGGCTCCGGCGACCACCGAGATCACTCGGCGGGTCGAGGCGCTGCTGAATGAAATTCGGGACGGCTCGGCTCCTCCCCCATTGCACGCATCGAAAGTGAAGACCTTCGATCCGGCCCCCGATTATAGAAAGGCGGTCTTGAAGCACGTACGCTCCAAGATCATCGCCCGCGGGAAACTGAAGCTCGTGTGCGATCCCGTGAACGGGACGGGAAGCGGCTATCTGCCCCCGCTGCTCGCTCCCGCGAAGAGTCTGTTCACGATTCGCGACCAGCGGGACGTAACGTTCGGAGGCCACTCCCCGGACTGCACCGAGAAGCAGCTCTCCCCGCTGATCCGGGAGGTTCGACGGCGCCATGCGCACCTGGGACTCGCCACGGACGGCGACGCCGACCGCTTCGGAGTGGTGGACCAGGGAGGCCGGTTCGTGCCCGCCAATTGGGTTCTTGCCCTGATCGCCGACTATCTGCTGGAGACCCGCGAGGCGCGCCTCGGGATCGCGCGGACGGTGGCTACCACGCGATTGCTGGACGACGTGGCCGCGACTCATTCGGTGCCGCTCTTCGAGACGCCGGTGGGATTCAAGCATTTCCGCGACTTATTGGTGGACGGCAAGGCCCTGGTGGCCTGCGAGGAGAGCTCGGGACTGTCGGTCGCGGGGCACATCCCGGAGAAGGACGGCCTGCTGGCGGCTTGTCTCGTGGCTGAGATGGTGGCTTATCGCCGAAAGCCCCTGCATCGACTCATCGAAGATCTCTTCCGCAAGACCGGACCGCGCTACTCCCGGCGCGAAGATCATCGCCTGAACCCGGAGCAGACGGATGAGTTCCGGGCGAGGATGGAAAGCCCGCCGGAGACCTTGGCCGGCAAGAGGGTCGTGGAGCTGCATCGGAAGGACGGAACCTTTCTGGGTTTTCAGGACGGATCCTGGCTTCTTCTGAGGCTTTCGGGCACGGAGCCTCTGGCGCGCCACTATGCCGAGGCCAGAAACCTTCGGGACGTAGGACGACTGCTGGACGCCGCCCGCGCCATCATTCCAGCCTCGTGAAAGTGCCGGGCGGCGAAGTGGACCGAGCATGCCCAAGATAAACTCTCTGATCGCCCGTGAGATTCTCGACTCGAGGGGGAATCCGACCCTGGAAGTCGATGCCGTTCTCTCCGACGGGGCCCGGGGTCGGGCCGCGGTCCCCTCCGGAGCCTCCACCGGATCCCGGGAAGCTCTGGAACTGAGGGACTCGGATCCTTCGCGGTACCTGGGGAAGGGCGTGCTGCGGGCAGCGCGAAACGTGACCGAGACGCTTCTCCCCGCGTTGAGGGGGATGGAGGCGCTCGATCAGGCCACGGTGGACCGGGCGATGCTGGACGCGGATGGAACACCCACCAAGAGTCGGTTGGGCGCCAACGCATTGCTGGGGGTCTCCCTGGCGGTGGCTCGGGCGGCCGCCAGCTCAGCCGGGCTGCCGCTGTACCGTCATCTGGGAAAGGACAACGGCGTGGAGCTTCCGGTTCCCATGCTCAACATCGTCAACGGAGGAGTCCACGCCGACAACAACCTGGATCTCCAGGAGTTCATGATCGCTCCCGCGGGAGCCCCCTCCTTCCGGGAGGGACTCCGCATGGCCGCCGAGGTCTACCAGAATTTGAAGGCGGTCCTGAAGAAGCGCGGCCTTTCCACGGCCGTGGGCGACGAGGGAGGATTCGCGCCTCGCTTCGAGTCTCACGCCGAGGCCCTGGACTGCATCCTGGAGGCGATCCAGGCCTCCGGATACGAGCCGGGAAAAGACTTAGTGCTTTGCCTGGACCCGGCGGCTTCCGAGTTCTTCGAGAGCGGGGTTTACGTGCTGGAGGCGGAGCGTCCCCCTCGCCGCTCCCCTGCCGAGATGGTGGCCTTTTACTCCGACCTGGCCCGGCGCTACCCCATCGTGAGCATCGAGGATGGGCTGGCAGAAGGAGACTGGGAAGGATGGGCCCTCCTCACCCGGGAGCTGGGCAAGAAACTCCAGCTGGTAGGCGACGATTTGTTCGTGACCAACCCGGCCATTCTACGGGAGGGGATCGGTAAGCGAATCGCCAATTCAATCCTGATCAAGCTGAACCAGATTGGCACACTCACGGAGACCCTGGAAACCATCCAGACTGCCCGCAGCGCTGGTTACACCTGTGTCATTTCCCATCGATCCGGCGAGACTGAGGACACCACCATCGCGGACCTGGCGGTGGCGCTGAATCTGGGACAGATCAAGACCGGCGCTCCCGCCCGCTCCGAGCGGGTGGCCAAGTACAACCGGCTGCTGCAGATTGAAGAAGAGCTCGGAACGCGGGCCCGCTACCGTGGGCATGCGGTCTATGCGAGTGGCGGAGGGACTTCCTGATGCCCCGGCGGCAGGATCCGGTGCGCCCGGCCTCTCTGAAGAGACGGCTCCTCTTCACCCTGTCGATCTGCGCAATTCTGGCCATGGCCGGCCGCTCGCTGGTGGGAGATCGGGGTCTCTTCGAGGTCTGGCGGAAAAAGGGCGCCTACCAGAAGCTGGCGTTGGAGGTCCAAGCGCTGCGTGTGGAAAACGTCGGGTTGAAGGCGGAAATTCAAGACTTGCGTTCCGATCCGGCTGCGATTGAGCGCATCGCCCGCGAAGAGCTGGGTTACTCTCGGCCCGGCGAAATCACCTTTGTATTCCGTGAAGATGAAGGATCCCGCCTCAGCTCTATTCCCCCTCCTCGTTGAAGGTGCCAGGGGAGCTTGAAGGATGACGCTCTCCCCCGCCCACATCTACAATCTGCCTTGAAACGTTCACCGTGGCTGAAGGCGTGTAGGTGCCCGAGCCCATCTGGGCGGGAGTGCCGGTGACGGAAATGTCGTACGAGCCGTAAATGCCGAGGCCGGTACTGTGAAACGACTTGACGTAAAAGGTCGCGGTGTTGGGCGCGGTAAAGTTGATGAACGAGGATTTGTCGAGGGCGGATCGGTCGTCATTGGACTGGAGAACCGTGGTTCCGTCCGGGCCGAGGATGGTTATTGAAGTATTGGCGTCGCCAAGGAGGTTGGTGGTTTGAACCTTGTAAATCTGTCCAGCAACGGCTAAGAACTTGAAGTAGTCCAGATCGACACTACCCGCGCCGTTTCCCAGATCTTTGAAGTAGGACGCGTGGAAGGGAGCTCCGGTGCTGGGCAGGTGTAGCGAGAGCGCCACTTCCTCATTGGGTTCTGCCAAGTCGTGCTTGAAGTCCATGCCGTGCCGGCTGAACATCGTGATCATGGAGCCTTGAGAGCCTAAAAGTCGGACGAACCACCCGTCCCAGAAATCCTCCACGCTTTTCTTGGCCGCCGAAGGCAAGTAGTTGCGCATCACGTCCCAGACCAAGGGGCCCGAGGATCCCATCGCATCCCAGAACTCTTCAATCCCAGGACTGTCATCGGGCGTGGAAGCCGCGTCCGCCATGTCCCACAGCGTCGCATAAACCGTGGCTTCGCTGGTTCCTCCCTTGCAGGAGAACGGCTCCTCGTCCTCCACGTCGAAATAGAAATCCAGATTTCCGGCCCCCGGCGCCCCGGTCATCTTCACATACAGCTGTGGATGAGACAGGCCGAAATGCAGCCGCACGCTCTGGCCGAAATAGGTGGCGAAGCCCTCGTCGAATGCAAGGCGAAGATCCTGATTGCAGTTCGAGAGGTTGTGAGGCCCGAAGGGACTGTCGGTGGCGGAGAAATTAAAGATGGCGTAATGGCCCGTTTCGTGCTGGATCACCGTGTCGTTGTAGGGCGAGTTGTCGGCCACCTGCACGGTGTTGGCTCCGAGGTACCTGTTGACGAACTGCCCGGCCAGATTCTCCCACTGGAGCTTGAGCTCCTGGCTGGAGCCGGGCCTCGTGCCGTTGAGGAACTTGAGGTACTCGATGGTGTTTAGACCGACGTCATAGACATTGAACGCCTCGGCTCCCGCACCGATGAGACCCGTCACGGTCCCCGTGTTGAGGTTCTGATTGGGCATGTGAGAGTTAAAAAATGGAGTGGTCACGGCGTAATTGACCTTGGTTCCGTTGACGTTTGTCACCTGCAGGAACAGGTCCGACACTCCCGAGGCGGTCAGGACCCGTATCTGGATGTCCCGCGTGCTCGTGTCGTTGAGGACATCGATGGAATAATTGCCGCTGCCGTCGGTGGCTCCCGTGGCGAGCAGCTGCGTTCCCCCACCCTGCTTGTATCGAACCTCCACCTTGGCGAAGCGGATGGGCAGGGAGGGGGTCACCCCGGTGAATCCATTCTGATTGAATTCGCGGTCCTGGTATTTGAAGGAACCGCTGGCGGTCCAATTGAAAGCCAGCACCTGCCCCGTGGCGAACAGCACCACGATTGCGGCCACCGCAGACGTGACGAATCTTGGAACTCGCATTGAGAACTCCCCAGACCTGGGGGGTGATCTGATGGATATCTTTTACATGACTCAGGACCGTCGGTCAAGAAATTTATGACGTGGCAGCAAATTTCTGAGCCGCCACGATGGGAAGCCGCGATGGTCTCGATCGGTCGCTTGCCTTGACACCTCCGCTACCGGCCTCCTATAATGCGCCCTCCTTTTGCCAGCGACGCGGGGTGGAGCAGCCTGGTAGCTCGTTGGGCTCATAACCCAAAGGTCGCGGGTTCAAATCCCGCCCCCGCTACCAAGATAAAGGCCGGGCAACCGGCGCAACGAAAAGGGCGACCTGATGGTCGCCCTTTTTGCGTTCCGGGAACGTGACTAAACTCACAAAATCCGCAAAATCCCGACAAACACGCGACATTTTCGATCAGTCTTCCGGCTTCTATCCGGCATCCAAGCGGCAGTTTTTTGCCCCAAAATCTCGCCTTTCT
>JAKEFJ010000132.1 GCA_022616665.1 Acidobacteriota bacterium | reverse complement strand
GGCGAGGGGCTCCAGGTGAGCAGGGAGATGACGAGAAGCAGCCCGCCGGATCTCACGCGCCGCCGCGCCACGCCGTGACCCCGTTTCAGGTCGGACCGTCGATCAGGCTGCACTGCGAAGTCCATCCAAAGTCTCTCGGACCGCTTGAACATAGTCTTCCACCGAGAAGGGTTTCATGAGGTAGCGCCTGCCTGACTGCTCCAGAAAGGCTCGGGTGGCTTCACTGGCGGAATCGCCCGTAACGAAGATAACCCGGCGCGTGAGCGAGGGGCGGTTCTTCTCGATCCAGCGAAACAGCTCTTGTCCCGAGAATCCGCCGGGAAGCCGCAAGTCGGAGATGATCAGCTGATACTCCCGGCGCTGGATTTGCTGGACCGCCTCCTGGCCGGTTGAGACTCCCACGGCGGTGGCACCCACCGAGGAGAGGATCGCCATCTGCAGCTCGAGGATCGTGTACTCGTCTTCTACGACGAGGATGGTGGCGGGAATCGGCGCCGCGCCGTCCCGGGGCTGAACGCTCGAGATCGCGGGGACCCGCCGAGGGGGCTCGGCCGAAGTCAGAGGCAAAACGAGGGTGAAGCGCGCTCCACCCTCGCTCCGGTTCTCTGCGGCAATGCGCCCGCCGTGCCCCTGCATGATGGCGTGCGTGATGCTCAAGCCCAGGCCGGTCCCCTTGCCGACCTCCTTGGTGGTGTAGAAGTGGTCGAAGACCTTGCGGGGATCCTTCATCCCGGGCCCACCGTCCTCGAACGTCACCACCACCTGAGAGTCCTCCTGGGTGGCGCGAATGCTGAGACAGGGGTCTCTGGCGAATTCCTTCAGGGCGTCGTAGGCGTTGTTGATGAGGTTCAGAAAAACCTGCTGGAGCTCCAGCTCATTGCCTTGAAGTGCGAGCGGGGAAGTCGGAGTCTCCAGGCGAAGCTCGAAGCCTGCCGCGGCAAAGTCGTGACGACGCAGAGCCACCGTCTCCCGGAGGATCTGGTGCAAATCTACCGCCGTGCGCTGCCCCGTGTCCCGGTGCGCCACTTTGAGCAGATTCCTCACCAAGCCGATGATCCGCTGCGACTCCTTTTGCATTCTCTCCAGCCTCTCCCGGATGGGGGCATCCAGGTGAGGTGTGCGCAACAGAATGTCGAGGTTGCCCACGATTCCGGTGAGCGGATTGTTGATCTCATGGGCGGCGCCGGAGAGCATGCGGCCCAAAGACGCCAGCTTTTCGGATTCCTTCAAGCGCTCGACCCTGCCCATCTCTTCGCGGGCGTGCAGGAGCATCCGCTTCTCATGCTCCTGGAGCGAATCCATCAGCAGGTGGTACGCCTGGTTCAAAGTCTTCACCTCGGCGCTGGATTCGGAGCCCTGGAACCGCAGGGAATGATCTCCCGTTTCGGCCACCGTCCGGACGAAGGCCACGAAGCGTTCCAGGGGATCCAGGACGGATCGGGAGACCCGCCATGCCAGCACCCCCGCCAGGAGCAAGGCCAGCAACGCGCACAGGGAGAGTGCCACGAGAATCGATCGGCTCGCGGCCGACAGGTCGCGTCCTAAAGGTCGGAGCAGGACCAGTGTCACATCGTGCCCGTCGCGGTCCTGACCCAGGGAAAGGGCCGCCCCGACGAATTCCTCGCCTGCGAGGGTCACGAGGTTCTTGGAGGCTTCCCCGCTCAACAGGCCGGCGAGCGAAGCGGATGAGGAGCTCCCCGTTGCCGAGAAGGGGGAGGGGAGAGTGGACCCGAGAACCTGCGTGCCCAGGGTCAACACCACATCGCTTTGCAGCGTCTTGCGCATCTCATCCAAGAATGAGGCATCGATACGAGTTCCCAGCGTGAGCGTGCCGATGGCGAAATCCTGGAGAACGATGGGGACGCAACCGATCTGATAGGTTTCCTGCTGCAGTTTCAGGACGCCGAAGCTGGACTGCCCGGAGAAGGCGCCGGTCTCGAGCGCTCTGCGGACGAATGGCTTCAACTCGAGAGGCTCCCCGGAAGCCCGTCCCGTCGCAGGGCTGGCGGCAAGCACCACTCCCCTGGAATCGGTGATCACCGCCAGATCCTTGCCCAGCAGCTCGCGGATGCGATCCAGCTCCGTCTGAACGGTGGCCAGCAAATCGGGACGCCGTCCGGAGGAGGACGGACTCTCCGATTCGTAGGTTTCCATGGCTGCCCGGAGCGTGGGGCTTTGGGTCATCAGGCGGGAGGTCCATAGCAACTCGTCGAAACTGCGCTTCTGCAAAGCGAGGACGGTCTTCTGGTTCCCGGCCAGGAGATCGGCCAGGTGGGAGCGCGTCTGCCTGCGGATCTCCACGCTCAACAGCGCGAAGGAGCCGGCGACCGACACCAGCGTGACCAGGGTGCCGAAGAGCACCAGCCGGGCCCCGAGGCTCATCCCGGCGAGTCCGCCCAGGGAAATCCGGGAGGCTCCCCGATCGGCCGGACCCTCAGTCACCGACGGGGGCATCTTCCAGGGGGATGGCGAAGTCCATGGTCGACACCTGCCCGGATCGGATCATGACCTCGCGACGAATCGGTCGGGCTCGCTCGTGCCAGGCGGTGATGTTGTAGGTCCCGGTGGGAAGCTCGGGAAAGTGAAAGCTCCCCTGCGCATCGGGCGTCGTGAAGTAAGGGTTGTCCAGCACCAGAATGACGGCGCTCATGTCCGAGTGGATGTGGCAGAAGACCTTGACCATGCCCGGCTCGTCGAAGCGGACCGAGCGGGACGCACCTCTGGGGTATCGGCCCAGATCGAACGACGCCGTTTTCGAGAGGGAGAATACGTTGTGATAAATGGGATCACTATTGGGGAACACCACCGTGGATCCCTTCAAGATCGGAAGGATGTGGGGCAGGAAGCTTTCGTTTTGCTGCACCATCTGCAAGGGTTCCGCGGGCCGATGATTTCTGGAAGGCTTGAGAGCGGGAGACTCAACATAAAGGACCACGTTTCTGATTTCCTCGCCGGCTGGCCTGGAGGAAGGAGGGGCGGCGCCGCTCACGTCCGGATAGAGCGAGAAGCGCATTTTGCGGGCGGTAAGGCGAGGTCCCAGCGTTACCGAGCCACGAAGCGATCCCATGGACGTCCCCGCCGCAGGCCCCCCGAGAGGGACTCGGTCCCCGACAGGATCGGCCGAAGCCACTGTCAAGAAAACGACGAAAATGGGCCCCAGGAAGGCCGCTGCCAGAAGGAGCGGGAGTGGGTGGGCGTGCATTTCCCAGCTTTTCATGGCTTTTCCCCGCGGTCACACCAATGGACAAAGCCCTGCGCGCCTAGGAAATATAGGCGTGGAAAAGGGCTTTTCAATGGGCTCAGACCACTCTGTTATACTCGCGCGCCGCCGGCCTCTCCATGGCCGGTCCGCACACCGGTCGTTCTCGGAAGGGGAGGGGAGTGCCGCTCCTGCGCGACGAGTCGGTTGCCGAATTCACGGCGCGTGCCGTGGTCACCGGGATCCTGCTCGGGGTCATCTTTGGAGCCGCCAACGCCTACCTGGGCTTGAGGGTCGGCCTGACGGTGTCCGCCTCCATCCCGGCCGCCGTCATGACGGTTGCGCTGTTCCGCCTGCTTCGGCGCAAGGCGACCATCCTGGAAGCCAACCTTTCGCAGACCGTCGGCTCCGCCTCCACCTCCCTGGCGAGCGGAACCATCTTCACGATCCCTGCCCTGTTCATGTGGGGTCTGGCGCCTCCTTATCTGCAAGTTGTGGCGCTGTGCCTT
>JAKEFJ010000131.1 GCA_022616665.1 Acidobacteriota bacterium | reverse complement strand
CATGACTGAGACCAGGGCGTGCAGCAGCAGATTCACCAGATGAAAGCTCCAGGGCCTGGCTCCTCCCAGGATTTCGTTGAGCGCGAAGGAAACGCTGGTCAGCGGGCGGTAGAGCCGGTTGGCTCGACCTTCCCCCGTCCAGTAGGGAGCGACCAGAAGGCTCGGAAGGCTGTGGAGCGTGGGTACGGTGGAATCGCCTGGGATGACCGCCCGGTCGTCAAAGACGAACTGGTTTCCGAGCGTGCCGGAATATCCGGCCACGGCCAGAACTACCAGGAGCAAGCAGGCCCACCGTCTGCCTAGAGGTTGGGAATTTTGGGGAATCGGGGTCAATGAGCGGCTCACGCCTGAGGCGTCTCGCAGGAATTACCCCACGTTCCTGTCAGCGAGCCCCTGCGGAGGCGGTCTTGGCGGGGGCTTCCAATTTCACCGTGCGGACTCCACTCGAGGTGTCCACCTTGCCTTCCACGCGGGAGGTCTCTCCCTTCTCGATGCTCAGATTGGTGATGAAATCGCTTGCCAGCGGCACCCACTGACCGTTGATGCCCAGGAGATCGAATCCCAGATAGACGTCGTATCTTCCTGGGGTGAGCGGAAATCGGTATTCGGGAAGCAGCGTGGTGCAGGTGTTTTTCGGCATCCAGCGCGGAGTCTTGTTCGTCCCGTAGGACTGTTTGGACTTCTTCAGATCCTTCTCGGTGGGAAGTCGGGGTTGGGGAAGCTCGTGGGATTTCTTTTGCTCCTCCCAGTAGGTCGTGCGGATCATGGGTGATTCGTGGAGCTTCGTGACTCCGCCGCCCCCGCGGCGACTGACCGAGATCTGGTACTTGTAGCCCATGGTCGTGATCATGGGAATTTTTTGCTGTCCTCTTGCCTCGCGC
The DNA here is from genome assembly GCA_022616665.1 of Acidobacteriota bacterium. Classification (GTDB taxonomy): domain Bacteria; phylum Acidobacteriota; class Polarisedimenticolia; order Gp22-AA2; family AA152; genus AA152. The sequence continues at coordinate 8,098 of JAKEFJ010000131.1, read as the reverse complement.
GCCGATTGGGAGATTTCTATCTCGTTTCGCACGACGCAGAACTGTCGATTGCCGGAAAGGCTCAGGAGCAGGGTCCCATCCTCGGGAGAGGCGGGTTGGGTCTGTGCGGCTGGGGCGGCTGGTTCGGCAGGAGGATCGGCTTCCTGGGAAATCACGGGGGTCGAGAGAAGGAGGATCAGGATTGAGGCTCCGATCCCTATCCGCCGTCCGTGAACCACCCTCACTCCCACTCCCCCTCTCCGTCCTGCCACCCGCGCACTGCTGTGCTATATTTCCGTCGCTGAGGAACCGTCGCAATCTCCGGGCCACATTATAAGCGGGCCTCGCTTTCTGAGCAAAAATGCCCGCCCGACGGGGATTTCCCGGAACTGCCCATTTCGACTCAAGCGCGGGGTGTTCTAGCTGGAGACCGGAAGAAAGTATCCGGCCGGACGCGGGAAACGGACCGGTGGCTGGAAACCCGGGAGCGCAGAGGCAGAACGGGGCGGGGTGGGCAGTTCCGGGAATGCCGATAGCGATGCAGGGAGCCGGCTTTTCAAGAAGTGAATGAGGGGGGCTGGTTTGGATCGCCCTTCGGCCACAGACCCTCCTGACCGGGGAGATTCTTCGGGAACTCCGACTGAGCCGCGCGGAACTTACACAATAATTGGTAGCCTGTCAAGAAAAAACACTACATTTGGTAGAATCCACCGCTTCCGAGAGCAGCCTAGCTTCCCTTGATTTTCCGGCGATTCTCTCCTTGCTGAGAGAGCGATGCCGGAGTCCGTACGGCAAGGAAGCCGCCTTAGCTCTGAGACCCTCCTCCCATCGGGAGCGGGTGCTGAAGCTGCAGACCGCAACCCGAGAGATGGTGCTGCACCACCGGCTGCACGGAAACCTCCCGCTCGCGCTTCCGAACGACATTCGCCCTTGCCTGGACCGCCTGGCGGTGGAGGGCGCTCGCCTGGCGGGCACGGAAGTGTATCTGGTGGTGGAGTTGCTCAAGGCGACTTTGCAAATTCGCGACGCGCTTCTCAAATCGGCCCAGACGGGACTGCGGGAAGAGGGCCGCAACCTCCCGGATGCACGGAACCTGGTTCGCTTCCTCGATGGGAAGGTTTCTCCCGCCGGTCAGCTCGAGGATCGCTGCAGCGCGGACCTGCTGCGGATTCGACGGCAGATGGCTTCCCTGTCGTCGCGACTGGAAGCCGAGCTGCGCGCCATCGCCTCACGAAACGACGTTTCCCGGGTTCTGCAGGATGACTTCATCGCCTTGCGGAACAACCGCCACGTGTTGCCGGTTCGGATCGACGCCCAGGGAATGGTGGATGGAATTGTCCATGCCCTCTCCTCCAGCGGCGCCACGGTTTACATGGAGCCCCTTTCCACCGTCCCGCTGAACAACGAGCTCGTCCGCTTGAAAGAGCAGGAGGAGGTGGAGATTCAGAGGCTCCTGCTGGAGTTTAGCGACCTGCTTCGCTCAAGATTGGGCGAGCTGCGCAGCCTTCTGAGAGATCTAGGCGAGCTGGATCTGATGCAGGCTCGAGCCGTGCTGGCGGAAGAAATGGACGGCATCGACCCGGATTTCCATGCTGAAGGAGTCTCCCGTCGCACCCTGCTTCTCCTGTCCTCTGCCCGGCACCCGCTTCTGGAGCGGGCCTTGCGCGAATCCGGACGAGACCTGATCCCTCTGGACTTGGCCCTCGAGACCCAGGCTCCGGTGCTGGTGATCAGCGGCCCCAATACGGGCGGAAAAACGGTCGCCCTCAAGACCGTGGGACTTCTGTCTCTCATGGCTCAAAGCGGCCTGAAGATTCCCGCCAAAGAGGCGCAACTTCCTCTGTTTCGTAAAGTCCTCATTGACATCGGAGACCATCAATCCATCTCGGATAGCCTGAGCACTTTCTCGGCCAGGATGGCGAATATTTCCGCCATGGCCCAGGAAATCGTCGGCCCTGCGCTGGTGCTGCTGGATGAGGTGGGAAGCGGCACGGATCCGGAGGAGGGAGCCGTCCTGGGTGCCTCGATCATCGACTTCTTCCGTCGACGGGGCGCGGTGGTCTTGGCCACAACGCACCAGCAGGGAATCAAAGCCTACGCGAGCCACACTGCCGGAGTGACCAACGGAAGCATGGAGTTTGATGAGGACTCGCTCCGGCCGCTCTATCGGCTGCGTTCCGGCGTTCCGGGCAGAAGCGGAGGGCTCGACATGGCTGAGCGGCTCGGCCTCCCGGGAGAAATTGTCCGACAGGCCCGCGCTCTGCTTCCACGCCAGCGGGAGATCCTCGATTCCTACCTGCGCTCTCTCCAGAGCTTGCAGGAGGAGTTGGAGAAGCGGCTTGCCGAGGCCGAGGAAGCCGCCCGAGTGTCGCGGAAACGGGAAACTGAGCAAGAGCGCAACGAGAGCCGCCTCTCCCAGGAACGCGAGATCCGCTTCGAGCGCTCTCTGGAGAAGGCTTCTGCGGTCATGCGACGGGAATGGGAAGTCCTCTTGCGAGAGATTGCGGATCGGGAAAGTGAGAAGCGCCTGAGGCGCGAAATGCACAAGCGCGAGCGCGAAGTGCTGGAATCGGCGCGCACGGCGCTGCCGGCGGACCTCGTCCCGATTCGCTCAGGGCCTTCCCGTCCCGGCAGGCTGGCACTGGCCCCCGGCGAGAGGGTGAGGATCCAGTCGCTCGGACTGGAAGCCACGGTAGAGCGGGTGGAAGGAGACCGGGTTACCCTGCGCTCGGGCTCCAAGCTGGTGCAGGCGCGGCGGGAGGATCTGGAGGCCACCGAGGAATCCCCTCCCGCAAAGCCGACGCTCCCTCATGGAGTGCACCTGACCCGCGCCCATGAGCCCGCGCTCACGAAGGAGCTCAACCTGACAGGCAGGAGAGTGGACGAGGCGCTGCCTCTGCTGGACAAGTTTCTAGATGATGCTTCGCTTTCCGCTCTGAGTCCCCTGCGCATCATCCACGGCATGGGCACAGGGAGGCTGAGGGCGGCGATCCGGAAATTCCTGGAGACGCACCCTCAGGTGGAAGGCTTCTCGGAGGCGGAAGAGAGGGAAGGCGGCGGCGGAGCGACCGTGGTCAGGCTGCGGCTCTAGTTCCGTGAGATGCGCGGGTCCACCATCTGATCCATGAAGAAGTCCAGCAGCAGCCGGACTTCCTTGACCCCCAGCTCGCGGCCGTCATGACCCATGCGCAGGAGCTCTTCGCGGACTGAGCGGGCATCGAAGGAGACCTCTTCCCGATCTTCGAACAGGGTGATGCGGGCTTCCTGCATTAGGACTCCGGCGATATCCCCCAGCACGACAGGAATGGAATTCAGAGGCAACCGGGTCTGTATCGACAGACTTCTCAGTTTCTCTTCGAAGTCCTCAAAATCCACGCCGGTCAAGGAAATCTCCATCCGAGGCGGGGTGACTTGCTGGCCTATTCCGCCCCCCTTTCCCCGGAGGCACCATGGCTCGCGCCTGCGGCTCTTGGATGGGGTCGGCTCCCTCCCCCGCTTCCCCGCCCACTTTGCCGCGGGCGGGACCGGGGTTCGGGTCAATATAGTCCTTTCCGGCCTCTGAGCAACGAATCGAGATTTCTAGGGCGATTGGAGAAAGGGGTCTTGCCCTACCTTGGCGGCACCCAGGTCCAGAACCGTGCTTTTTTGGGCCGAAACAGACGCCGGGAGGTACCACCGGTATTCCGATCCCTGGTCGCTGAACCAGGCTCGCAGCCGATACTCTCCCGGGGCGACTCCATACAGGTGATACTCCCCACCCGGATCGGCGGACACTTCTGCCACCTTGAATTCCTCTGCGAGGGCATCCCCCAGAGTTCCATATTTTTTCTGGATGGCACCCAGCTCCTGGCTTTTCCGCGCCAGGGAAGCCTTCGCCTGATCCAGCTTTTTCGACGCCTGCGTGAGGTTATCGGAGCTGTTCAATGCCTGGCGCTTCGCGGTTTCCAGCTGCGCGATCTGAGCCTCCAGATCCCGAACCTCGGACTGGTAGGCGGTGGCGAGCACGGCACGGCGCGGCTCCAGCTCCGTCAGGTTACCCAGAAGCGTCACGTGGGCCCCGGCTCCATAGCGGATTTCCTTCGTCGGAAGTCGGATCTCGATTCGCCCGGAGAGGGAAACCGGTTCGGGAGGAGGAGAAGGAGAGGCGGGAGGAGGGACTTCCAAGATGGCTGGTGCGCCTTCCTGACGGACCCATCCCTCCACAACGACCTTGACGTACCCGTCCCTCGTCTCGACGACCCGGCGCGCGGTCCCCGGCAGCAGAATGGCGATGGGATGGCCGCCGGGTGAATCCAGCAAATCGTCGGTGTGGGTCGAAGGGGGAAGACCTCCCGGCACCGCTCCCAGGAGAAGCCCGGCCAGAATTGCGCTACCGATGGACATTTTCATGGACGACTCCGAATGGGTCTGTTTGCGAAGGGCGAGGGCGCTCACCGATCCGGTCAGGACGGCACCGGGCCGAACCCCGCCGGGCGCGGAGTCGCGAGGGGTCGTGAGCCCGACTCTCAGAGGTGAAAGACGAACCCGAAGCTGTAATCTTCATTGGGCGCGCCGTCGGCCAGGCCGATGCCCACCCCCAATCGCAAAGCGATGTTCTCCGTGGGCCGGAAATCAATGGTCGGCATCACGATGAAGTAATTGTCGCCGCCATCGTAGCGGCGGGTTTCGTATCGGGCTTCCGCCAGGAATGACCAGGAGTAGGAAAGCTTGAGGATGAGCCCACCCCCCGCACCCACCGAGGTCTTGCCGGATCCTGCTCCGGAAATGTCCGGGTCACCGGTGAAGCGCACGGCGGCGTTCCAGATCCAGGCGGACTTCGTGCTGGGCCGCCGATTGGCCACGAACAGCTCATAATCCGCCGCCCCTGATCCTAGAAACTCCTTCTCGTCCGCGGTCGGGAACTTGACCAGGAACCCGGCGGCCCAGGGCCGGGTGGCCTTTCCGAAGACCATCTTGCCGTAGACGTTCACGTCCTGGAATCCGTTGTTGCTCACGTCCGAAGACAGCCGGTCACCGAACAGGACCTGGTCCTCGGAGCGCATGCGGTCCAGGTAGCCGAAGTTCCCCCCCAGCTCCACTTTGTCAGCAATGTTGAAGGCTACGATTCCCATGACCGAGGTGTCCCGACCTCCATCACCCCAGTCGGCGTAGTCTCCTCGCAATTCCAGCCAGGTGGAACGGACCAGCGCAGCGTCCGCGACGAAGTCCTGTTGCAGCATCAGACGGTAATCACCCGTGATCTGCGGGGGGGGAGCGGTGGTCTGCTGGGCGGAGGCGGCTGACGCAACGCTCACCACGAGAACGAGCAGAGTCAAGATTTCCGCCAGCCGTCCGGAACGCCCTGATTGTCCATTCATCTGACAGTCTCCCACATTTGTGTAATCCGGGGCGTCGGCTATTGCCCCGATCTCGAAGCTTCCTATATTCGCTTCTGGATGGCGAAACGTCCCAGCAATGCAATGCCTTCAGAGTGGAGCAACCCTGGATGCCTGCCCAGTAGGCCCGAGGGGGAGAAGGGGTGACGAAAAAAGAGCTGATTCACCGAATCTGCCGCGAATGCGCCCCGCCACGATTGCGGCGCGTCGCCAGGGATCTTCCGGAGAACGGGTCCAAGAAGGCCCGCTCCCGCCGGGCCAATTCGCGCAAGGCGGCCCTACGGAGAACCGGGTGAGTGTCCTCAGGGAGTCTCGCGCTCCTTCTCGGCCTGGCAGGCCCTGAGCCAGTCCTCCAGGGCGTCGATCTTGCGGATGTCGGGAAGCCGCGGCGCGGCGGCGGCAGAGTCCGCGGGACGAGCGTCCTGCTCCCGCATGGCCCGCACTTCTTCATCGAAGCTGCGCACCGCCTCCGAGCTCGCGGCTGCGAGCTCAACCCGGCGCAGCCTTTCCTGAAGCAACGCGATCTCGATGTTCCGATCTTCGATTTCGATCTCCGCCTGCCGCAGGTGGTTCTGCAGGAAGCCGATTTCCTTCTCGGATCGTTCCTTCAATTCCCGGATCTCTCTTTCGCGATCCGCCAGGAGCGCTTCCTTCATTTCCAGGTCGGCCCGCGCCTCCAGGAGCTTCACCCCGCCGGCGCGGACCATTCCGTACTGCACCAGCAATCGCTCGTGCTTCATGACCAGCTCGCTGTAAAGATCCCGTGGCACCAAACGATCGCCACTCTCCGGCGGCGTCCATCGCACCGGCAGGGCCGCGTTGTCCGGCGAGGGACGCGGGAGAGGATTGTCTTCCCGGACCAGCCCGAGCGCCTGGAGATCCTCCGTCTTGATTCGGAACTCCTCGCCGAATTTCCCCTGCTCCTTTTCCGCTGGCAGCCGGCCCGATTTGATGTAGCGACGGATGGTCGCCGGCGCGCGGCCCATGGCTTCCGAGGCCTGACGAATGGTCAAGGTTTTCATGGAGACTCCCGTCGATTCGATGGCGAGATCCTTCCGTGAAAGAGTCGTGCAACCCGCGCGAGCTTATACCAGAAGCAATCCTCGAAGTAAATCCTGCGGAGGGAGAGTCAGCGCTTGGATCGTTTGCGCGGCAGACGCACCTCGGAGGCCGATCCCAGCCGCCCTTCAGCCAAGGCCTGACAGATGTCCAGAGAGCTCACGATGCCTGTCAATCGACCCTTCTCACAGATGGGAAGTCGGTGAATTCTCATCTTCCACATGAGCTCCGCGAGCTTCTCCACCGGCGTGCTCTCCTCGGCGCTGATGGCGGGCTCCGTCATGATCTCTCCCACCGTCGTGGGGCCGGGGCCAGGCAGCTTCCCTTCGGCGGGTGAGGTGAAAGGGTGACGCCCCCGGCCGAGGCCGCCGAAGACCACGTCGCTTTCGGTGACGATGCCTCTCAAGCGCCCGGACGCGTCCACCACCGGCACCCCTTTGATGTTTCGCGTTTGAAAGATCTCGCAGAGGTCGTCGATGGACGTCGAGGCCGTGGCGGTGGCGACATCCCGATTCATGATGTCTTTGGCTTGCGTTGGCAAGGCATCCTCCCAAGGCGGCCTCATTATCCGACTCTCCTGCCTCCTTGACAAGCCATCATCGATCTCGCCGCCTTCGCACTACCCGGAGTTCCGGCCTATAATGCATTTCCCGTTTGTGCAAACTCTCCGAGGCTCCGATGATCGACCCTGCGCCCCCAGCCGCCGCGACGCTTCCCCGCCGGGTGGTGGCCACCGGGATCGGCGCGGTCTCCCCCAACGGCAACGATCGAGAGTCCTTCTGGCGCGCCTCCCTGGCCGGCGAGAGCGGCATCGCGCGCATCGCTTCCTTCGATTCTGAAGGGCTCGACTCGCGCATCGCGGGCGAGGTCAAGCGATTCGATCCCGACACGGTTCTCAATCGGAAGGACCGGCAACATGTCCCGCGCATCGTCCCCTTGGCGCTGGCCGCGTCCCGGGAAGCTCTGACGGATGCCGGACTTCTAGACCAGGGTGGCAGGGTTTGCGAACCCCGACGACTCGGAGTCATCCTGGGTTGCGGTGGAGGCGGGCTGGAGTTCACCGAGCGACAGTACGATCTCTACTTCCGCGGCGAAATCCGGAAAGCCAGCGTCTACGTCATCCCCAGCTCCACCACCGGCACCGTCAGCAGCGAGATTTCGATCGCCTTCGGAATCAAGGGGCGCAGCCATGTCCTTTCCGACGGCTGCACCAGCTCCACCGATGCCATCGGCTATGCCTTCGAGGCCTTGCGCTGGGGCCGGGCCGATCGGATCCTCACCGGCGGGGTGGACTCCACCATCTCCCGTGGGATTCTCACGGGATTCGGACTCATGAAGGTTCTTTCCAGAGCCCGCAATCACGAGCCGGAGAAAGCGTCCCGTCCCTTCGATCGGGATCGCGACGGCTTCGTGCTCGGGGAAGGGGCCTGGACGCTGGTCCTGGAGGACCGCGAGCTCGCGTTGCGTCGCGGGGCCAAGATTTATGGAGAGATCGAGGGTTACGCCGCCACCTGCGACGCCTATCACCGGGTGCGACTCGAGGATGATGGCGAGGAGCCCGCGCGGGCCATGTCCCTGGCGCTTGCGGAGGCCGGCAGGAGCGTGGAAGAGGTCGGCTACGTTTCCCTGCACGGCACCTCCACCCTCCTCAACGACGTGGTGGAGACCAGGGCGGTGAAGCTCTG
>JAKEFJ010000013.1 GCA_022616665.1 Acidobacteriota bacterium | reverse complement strand
TCCGGCAGGCTACTCCGGCACGCCACTGCCGAAGAAGTTGGGCATCAAACCGGGCTCGGTGGTCCGGCTGATTGGCGCGCCCGGGGGGTTTCTCGAAACCCTGGGGGAGCTGCCGGAGGGAGTGAGTGTGCGAGAGGATGCTCGCGGCCATGCGAACCTCACGCTCTGGTTCCTCCCGTCCCAGAAAGAGTTGGATCGGGGCATCCGGGGAATGGCGGCGCGTCTCGAGGGGGGGTCCCTCTGGATGATCTGGCCCAAGAAGACCTCGGGGATGGTCACCGACCTGACCCAGCAGGAGGTGCGCGAGGCAGGGCTCGCGGCCGGCCTGGTGGACTACAAAGTGTGCGCGGTGGACGCAATCTGGTCAGGGCTGCTGTTCACCCGGCGAAAAGGGAAGTGATGATTCGGATCGTGAGAGCCGGCCCGGGAGATCGGGATGCCATGCTGGCCCTGGTGGAAAGGCTCCTGGGGGAATTGGAAGATTCCCCGGATGAATTTCAGGCCTGGCTATGGAATGATCGTCGACACCCGCAACCTGGACTACGTCCCTTCCCTGGAGGACGCGAGGCGCCTCGCCGAGCTTTTTCGCGAGCTGAAATCCACAGTCGAGGGTGGAATCGCGGTGGTCGTCGAGGGGACGGCGCGCTACGGGGTGGCTCAGATGATCGCCACACTCCTTGAGAACCGCGGAGTCAGGATGGCTGCCTTCAAAGATTCCGCAGCAGCCGAGGCCTGGCTCCTGGAGTCGCAGTCGAGATGAGGGGCAAACCCATGAAGCATAGAGTCGCATTGAGTGACGCCTTGAAATTGGTTCCCACGATTGAGGGAAAGCGGTTTGCGGGGGTGTTCCGGCACCAGACTCTGGAGGTGGAGATCTACGCTCCGCGAGGGATCGATTCCCAGAATCCCCACACCCGAGACGAGGTTTACATCGTCATCAGCGGCAAAGGCCAATTCCTCTGTGACGGCGAAAGGGAGCCGTTCGGACCCGGCGATTTCCTGTTTGCCCCTGCCGGCGCAGTGCACCGATTCGAGGATTTCACCGAGGATCTTTCGGTCTGGGTCATTTTTTATGGTCCCGAGGGAGGCGAGAAGGAATCCTCCCCTGGTCTTGGGCGGGCCAGGTCTTGAGCCCGGCGGGTGGAAGCGCCGCAGCCTGGATATCTCTGGCGATCGCCGGGGGCCTGGAAATCGTCTGGGCAATCTCCATGAAGTACAGCGCCGGCTTCTCCAGGCTCCGGGCCAGCGTTCTCACCGTGGCTGCGGCCCTTGCCAGCTTTTATTTCCTGTCCCGGGCCCTTAATTCGCTTCCCGTGGGGACGGCCTATGCCGTGTGGACGGGCATTGGAGCGGTGGGCACGGCGCTGTTGGGAATGATCCTGTTCGGAGAACCGCGTTCTGCCCTGAGGCTGCTGTGCATGGCACTCATCGTGGCTGGGATGGTCGGGCTCAAGATAGCAAAATGAGCGGTCATGGCTGCGGCTGGTTCGTGAGCGGTGGTCCGGGGAGGGCCGTCTCTTGAGGTTGGAAATGCACGGCGGCGCTCCCGGCTTTCTGAGGCTTGCGCTGAGCGCTCCCGTGGTCCGGCGGGCGTTGAAATACGCGATCGTGGTGGGCGCCATCCTGGTCACCATCAACCATGGAGAAGCGCTGATCCACAGGCAAGTGGGCGCGGGACGACTCATCCAAATGGGGTTGACGGTGCTCGTTCCCTACATCGTCTCCACCCTCTCCAGTGTGGAAGCGATGCGCTCGAGGCAATGAGACTCCGGGGCGCGGCTGAAGCAACCATCGTGACATGAAACATCACGCCGTCCGGCACTGGTCGTGGCGGCTGGCCGCGGGGCTGGCCGTACTCCAGGCGGTGCTTGGCCGCTGCGGCGGACTCCACCCGCCACGCGAGAAAGGCACATTCCGGCAACCGGAGCTGGTGGAGCTGGTCCTCCTGGACCCTACGCTGAAGCTGGATATACGGTATGCCGGCTCGAATAACTTCCTGGGCCGACCGGTGTACAGCCAGGCGAGGGCGTTTTTGCAGCGTCCAGCCGCCGAGGCTCTGACCCGAGTCAACACCACCCTGCGCGGACAAGGGTATGGACTCGTCATCTTCGATGGGTACCGGCCCTGGTCGGTCACCAAAATCTTCTGGGAGGCGACGCCGGACGACAAGAAGGAATTCGTGGCAGATCCCCGGGAAGGCAGCAAGCACAACCGGGGGTGCGCGGTGGATCTTTCTCTGATCGATGTGGCCACGGGGAAAGAAGTTGCCATGCCCGGCGAATATGATGAAATGAGCGAGCGGTCCCACATCAACTATTCCGGCGGAACGGAGGAGTCCAGACGATTGCGGGATCGGCTGCGGAAGGCGATGGAAGCGGAGGGGTTCGAGCCGTACGAGCCGGAGTGGTGGCATTACAATTACCAATCTTGGAAGGAGTATCCGATCTTGAACATTCCATTCGAGGAGATTGGAGCCGCACCATGATGCTGGAGCGGGGGGGTGGGCGCTGACCGAATCAAGAACTCTTCCAGTCGAGAGCCGCGTGACGGCGCAGGGGATGCTCCGAATTCGGCCCGCCGTGGCGGCGGACGTTCCCGTGGTACTGCGGTTCATCCGGGAGCTGGCGGATTACGAGAAATCGCAGCATCGCGTTTCGGTCAACGAGGAGCTGCTTCGGGACTCGCTCTTCGGCGAGACGAGGCGGGCCGAGGCGATCCTGGGCGATGTCGGAGAGGAGGGCGTTGCATTCGCGGTGTTCTACCATTCCTTCTCCACCTACCTGGGACGGCATTGCCTTCACCTGGAGGATCTCTACGTTCGACCCGAGCGCCGCGGAGCCGGATTCGGGCGGATCATGCTTTCGTATCTGGCGCGCGTGGCGAGAGATCGGAGATGCGCCCTGATGGAATGGTCATCCTTGGCCTGGAACGAGGCCGCAAAGCAGTTCTACCTTCACCTGGGGGCGGAAGCGGAGGAACGCTGGATGTACCGCCTCTCGGGCAGGTCCTTGGACCAGCTGGCAAACAGAAAGGAGTAGACGATCGCGATGGCAGGCTCCGATACAAAATTCGTGGGTTCCATTCCGGAAAAATACGACGCCTACCTGGGACCGTTTC
>JAKEFJ010000130.1 GCA_022616665.1 Acidobacteriota bacterium | reverse complement strand
CCGGGCTTTGTTGTAAAAGAACGTGCCCTTCCGCCTGGGAAGTGCTCCCCGTGAGACTTGTGCCGAAGTGGTGAAATTGGCAAACACGCTAGATTCAGGGTCTAGTGCCCGCAAGGGCTTCGGGGTTCGAGTCCCCGCTTCGGCACCAATACCTCCCTTTGCCCGCCCTATCCTTTCCGGTCCGCTAGCCCTCTGGTCGACGATCGACAGATCTTGAACCCTCCTGGTCGATTGCAGTAGACTCTCGCCGGATGGATCTCGAATTCGAGGAGCGTCGTATGGTGCAATGGAATGAGAAGGAGTTGGAGGAGTTTTCGGCGCTGATCAAGCGCGAGCGAGAGGCGTTGAACGAGTTCGAGCACTTGATGCGCTTGGTGCGCGATCAATCCGAGTCACTGGAGAATATCCAGCCGCGAATTCAGGAGCTGCTCAAGACGGTCAGCGAAACCACGGGCAAGCTTCAGAATTTCTTGAATTCTAGCTCCAAGTAGGCGGCCATCCGATTAGTGCTCTCTGAGGAAGGCCTTCACCGCAGTTTCCGCATCTTCCTTCTTCCAGAAGCCCTGCCGGAAAATAGCCTCCGCCGAGCCATCGGTGCGGGGGAGTTGAAACACCCTGACATAGAACGCGCCCCGATACTCGGTCTGCAGAACCTCAAAAGTGTTCCCGGCCGAGGTGCTGACCTGCCGACGTCGCGTCGCGCCGCCTCCCAAATGTTTTTCCTCCACCTCGGGGGGCGGCCCGGACCTGCCGCGGTTTGAATCCAGCGCGGGAGGTCCGCCCTCGGCCTTCGGCGTCCTGGCGGAAGTTTCCTTCGCCACTGCGGTGGTGAACTCCACCCCCATTCCACCCCTCAAATTTCTGCGAAAAGCCGGAGGCAGGTCCTTGGACCAGCGCACAATGCCACGCAGGGTCAGCGTCTTTTCCGGGTAGTCGACCTGCAGGACGAGCACCGTGTTGGGGGGATAGAGCATGTTGGCAAGCAGGTAGATGCCGCTCTCGGAAACGTCCTGCGTGTAGCCGCTATGCGCCAGATCGCCTGGGCCGAACCGGACGGCGATGCGCTTCTTCACTCTCGCATGACGACGCCGCTCCGCGGCCTTTCGCTCGCTCATGCCGGCACCAAAAATCTCTTGACCCGGTTCGCGCTGCGGTGCATATTAGACCTCTCGATTCGCCCCCATTCCAACCGAGGGATTCGCGCCGTGACCCTTTACCGTCTGGCGGACAACCTGGCCATCCGTGTCGGCCCCGATGGGCTCTGGATCTGGGCGCCCGACGTCTCCGAGCGCCCTATCCACCTCGACCCCAGAACTCTCACGGACATGGGGCTCCATCTCGGTGCACCGGAGGGGGCAGGCTCGCCGGCGAGCCCAGCAGATTCTAGTCCCCTTCCGACGGATCCGATCCGAAACGCCTGAGCCAGTATTTCAATTCCTCCGCGGAGGTGCCCGCGGGTTTCTCCCGATCCGCCACCGGCTTCGGCTTGACCGCGCGCCGCAACCGCCGGAGAAAGGTCTCCGACGAAATCCAGCGGACCCCCTCGGCACTGGCGATGCGACCGATGTCCTTCTTGTCGGAAGTGACCACGGTCAAGGAGGCTCGTCTGGGTTCCCGCTGGATTAATTCCAAGATCACTTGATCGGCGGTCTTCGTCGAAGCGGAAAATCTCACCTGAACCCCGGCGCGCCCCGAGGCCGAGCGCGTGGGTGACGGGCGCGCTCCGTCGAACACCACCAGGATTTCCATGGTCCCGGTGCGATAGGCGGAAATGGTGTCCAGGAGCTGTTCACGAGCTTCCTCCAGGCTCCTCTCTGCCAGGTTTTTCAGCACCCCGTCCTTGTAGAGCAGGTTGTAACCATCAATCAGGATTCTTTCCATGGCCATCGCCTTATAACATGGGGTCCACACTCCCGCAAGCTTGCCGAACCTTGACTCCGGGACAAGCTCCCCCGTAGAATCTACCCCTCATTCGGGAGGAAGCCTTGGCAGATTCGCGGGCCCAACGAGGCAAGGGAGGGAGCCACCAGCCGCCGGCCAGGAAGGAGACGGTGGGTGACCTGGTTCCGTCCAATCCCCTTAGCAATCGGAAGGCTCTTCTACAGGTGGTCCTGCTGCTGGGTATACCCCTGGTCCTCCTGCTGCTGGCCCGGCTCCTCTTGAAACAGTTTTTCCCGTCCCTCGGTTACTGATCCTTTCACCATCCCAAGCCTGTCTTGCACGAAGAGTTTCCTTGACACCGCAGGAAGCGTTTGATTAGCATGAGCGCCTCCCGCCGCGAATCGAGCGGCAGGCCCGGGAGGCTCAGTCTTGTCCCAGGAAACCGCTGCATCCTCCTCGCAGCTGGAGGACAATTCGTGGGACAAACTTGTCGCCCATTTCAAGGACGGCGTGGTCTCGCGCGGGTATTCTCGGGACTTCCAGCCTGAGAACGAGGTCTTCCATCTCATGTCCGACGAGGAGGGCATTACCTCTTCACGTCGCATTCACCGCGAACAACTCAAGGCTCTCTTCCAGGTGAAGACCTGGGGAACCCCCGGCGGCCACGCCGACCGGCGCAAGGGGTTTCCCCCGGAGCCCTCCCAGTGGCCCGCTCCCCGGACCATCGTCGAGTTCTTCGACGGTGAAGAGATCTGGGGCTATAGCCAGGGGTACCATTCGGAGGCCCCGGCATTTTTCCTACTCCCGGCCGATCCGGAAGACAACAACGCCCGGATATTCGTGGTGCGATCTTCCCTGGTGAAGATCCATTTTCTCGATCACTAGGGTCCGGATGCATTTCCGTACCGGGCGAGCCGCCGGCCTTTCGCTGATCTTCCTAATGGCGACCTCCCTCGCCACCTCGGCGCCCTCCGAGGAAAAAGCCCATGGCTTCGAAGTGCTCCTCCACTTTAGATCCGTCAATGGACCCGAAGAGACCAGCCGGCTGGAGAATTTCCATTTCATTTACTACGATCGGCGCTTCGTGAAGAAGTCCACCGGCTTCGGCAAGCCGGGAAAAGTCCAGATCCGTGACGTTCCCCACGACTCGACCTCGATCCAGAACGACGAGGGAAAGAAGCTGAAATTCAAGCAACTTCAAGACGTCCGCTTCGAATACCAGGGGGAGAAAGGGAATCGACACCTGGTCCTGATCGCAACTTTCAAGAACAAGAAGAAGGCTGTGACGACCTGGATCGCATCCGATCTGCGCAATACCCATGTCTCCAGTCTTCCCCACTTTCGCGGAGAGGCTGACGGGAAAACGGTGGATGTTCCGCTGCCATCCCTCATGGAGAGCGACACTCCCCAGGAGAAAACCCTGATCTCCCTGGATTTCAAGTTTACCGGCCAGAAGAAACATCGCGATTGGTTCTGAGCGTGGGGAGTCCCCCGCGGCGCCCCCCCTTCTCTCCCAAGATACTCTCCATTCTATTCTTCGTCTCCGGCTTCTCGTCCCTGCTTCTGGAGGTGACCTGGGCACGACTGCTGACCCAGATGACCGGAAGCGGCGTTCGGGCCACCGCTACGGTCGCAGCCGTGACTCTCGCGGGGCTCGCCTTGGGAGCCTGGCTGGGGGGCCGGCGCTGCGATCGGCTCGCCGCGCCACTGCGCGCTTACGCCTGGGTGGAACTGGGGATCGGAGCGTGGGCTCTCCTGACCCCTGCTCTCGCTGCCTGGACGAGACGCCTGGCGCCTCTCCTTCAGGTCTTCGGCTCGGGAGAGGTGGACCGGGCAAGCGGCTCGCTCCTGACGTCGGTTCTCCTGGTCCTGCCGGGCTCTTTCTTGATGGGCGCCACAACTCCCCTGATGGTTCGCGCCGATCTCTCCGTGGCCCACCTGAATCTCGCGGGCGAATCGGCCGGCCTGCGCCTCGGGCGCCTTTACGGATGGAACACGCTGGGAGGCTCAGCCGGAGCCTTGGGCGCGGCGTTCATCGTTCTTCCAGCGATGGGATTGCGCACCACCTGCCTTTTCATGGCCAGTCTAAACCTTACCATTGCGGCGCTTGCGCTGAGTCTGGCGCGAAGACAGGCCAACCGGGGACCCAGCACCGTCGCTGCACAGGAGGAACGGCGCGCGGCTTCGCCACTTCAATCGGCAGGTAACGGAATCACTCTGCTGGCGCTTTTCCTCGCCGGTGCCATAGGGGCGATTTGCCAGGTGGGATGGACACGCTTGCTGGTTCTGTTTTTCGGCTCTTCCGTGCAGGCCTTGGGACTGACTCTCGCAGCTTGTCTGGCCGGCCTGGCGCTGGGCTCATCAGGATGTGCCCGGGCCCTCAGGAGTTGCCCCTCTCCCGGTCGGATCAGCTCGATGCTCTGCGGCGCTGCGGCAGCTCTGTTGCTCTCGAGCCTTCCCCTGTGGGGGAGTCTTCCGGTACTGGCGGCCATGGCGCAGGTCTACCTCGGCGCTTCCTTCGCAGGGGCGCTGGCTCTCCAGGCATTGCTTTGTGTGCTGCTCATTCTGCCGCCCGCCGCAGCTTTCGGCGCTCTGCTTCCGGCGCTGACCGCGACTCTGCGAGCGGGAGAAGCAGCAACCGGCCGGACAGCCGGAAGCAGTTATGCCCTGGATTCGGCCGGCGCCGTTGTCGGCGGATTGGTGGCGGTTTTCGTGCTGCTCCCACGCTGGGGCGTGGAAGCTCTCCTGCGCTGGGCGGTCGTGGCGGGAACCGCGCTGCTCATTGTCCTGGCCCTCTCCACCTCGCGCAGTCTTCGAGGAAAAGTCGGTGCGGGGGCTTTGTGTGGAATTCTCGGGTGCGGGGCTGTTTTCCTCCCCTCCTGGGATCCGCTGCTTCTCACTTCTGGGCCCCTGCTCTATGCCGCCGCCTACGTTCGAGCGGGAGGTATGTCCTGGAAGGGGGTCCAGGAGGCGATGCGCCGGCGCGGGCGGCTAGTCTTCATGGATGAAGGGGCCGATGCGACCGTCAGTGTCCGCCGCACTTCGGTGGGACATCTTTCGCTCCAGATCAATGGAAAAACGGACGCTTCCGATGGGGGGGATCTTCCAGCCCAGATCCTCGCGGGGGAAATCCCGGCGCTCCTCCACGCCGCTCCCTCCCGGGTCCTGATCATCGGCCTGGCCAGCGGCACCACGGCCGGCTCGGTCGCAGGCCACCCCGTGGAGCGCCTCGAATGCGTCGAAATCTCCTCGGGAGTGGCCCGGGCAGCCCGCCTCTTCCAGGTGGCGAACCAGGGCGTGCTTTCCGACCCGAGATTCAACTTGCTCCGAGGGGACGGCCGCACCTATCTGCAGCAAACCTCCGACCTTTTCGACCTGATCGTGTCCCAGCCCACCAATCCCTGGGTGGCGGGAGTGACCAATCTCTTCACGGAGGAGTTTTTTCGCATCGCGCGGGAGCGACTCGAGCCTGGGGGTGTGCTGGCGGTGTGGGTACAGGGATATGCCATGCATCCCGATGACTTCAAGAGCATTGTCGGGACATTCCAGGAGGTGTTTCCCCAATGCCAACTCTGGGAGGAATCGGCGGGGGGAGGCGACTACTACCTCCTGGGGCGCCGAGGCGGCCACGCTCCCGATCTTCAGGAGGTTGCGCGGCGAATGGAGAGCTCCGAATCGGTGCAAGCTGATCTGGCTCGGGCAGGCATCGGTGACCTGGCCGATTTCCTGGCACGTTTCGTGGCATCCGGCGCGGCTCTGGAGCGGTTCTCCCGCTCCGCCCCGCGGATTACCGACGACAACGTCAGGCTCGAGTACACCACCCCGCGGGAAATCTGGGGCAACCGGTTGCCTCAATTGCTCTCCTCCCTGGAGGCGATCCGGCAATCCCCCGCTATCATCTTCCCGGAAATCCTGGATGCATCGCAGAAGGAGTTCCGGGCCTCCCTCGCCAAACGGGAGCGCGGACGGCGCGATCGAATCCGTCTGGCGATTTCCATTCGGCCCCAGGATTTGGAGGCACTCGCCTCCCCTTCCCTTTCCACTGCCTTGAATCTCATTCGCATGGGGGTCGCGGAAAAAGCCCCGGAGCTTCTGAGGCAGGCCCGCAGGGAAGCCCCGTTTGCGCCGGTCGTCCCTCTGCTGCTGGGATGGACTCTCCTGAACGACGGGATGGTGGAACAGTCCGAGCCTGCCTTCCGCGAGGCTCTCTCCCTGGATTCCTCATCCGTCGGGGCACTCGAGGGTCTCGGCCTGGCGCTGTATCGGCAAGGGAAACTGGAGGCGGCGCATGGAGCCTTCCAAGCGGCGATGGCGCTTTCACCCGGCGATGCGGATCCACTTGCCAACCTGGGGGCAATCTTGGTGGCGCAAAGGCGTTACCGCGAGGCTCTGGAACCGTTAGAGCGGGCCCTCGCGATGGATCCCCATCATCTCGCCGCTAGGATCAACCGGGGAGTGGCACTGGCGCGTCTGGGCAGGGTGGATGAAGCAATGCGGGAGTACGAAGCGGCCCTGCAGCAGGATCCGGACAACGAGGACGCCCGCTACAATCTACAGCGAGCCCGAGAGCGGCTGCAGGGAAACTAGCCGTTTCCCGCCCGGTGGCACCAGCTCACTGTTTCACGGGAATCGCTGCAGTCGCCGGTTGGCTTTGGGCGGATGACTCAGGTTGGGGTTTTTCCTGTGCAACTCGTCCCATCTGCTCCGAGGCTCGCTTCCAGATCGACTCCTGGACCAGCAACACCGATGGCCAGGGGCTTTGCCGCATGTAGATCTTCCCATGCCCGTCCGATTTCCCCACCTCCAGCACGGCAGGATTCGAGCCTTCCTCTCCTTGCTTGCGAAACTCCAGCTTCGCTTGGGGGGGATCCAGGCCATAGCTGGCAAGCTTGGCGGAGGGCTTGTCCAAGAATCCCTCCGCCTTCAAATCCGTCAAGCTGCGCAGGAGGGTGTCCACCGACTCGTCGGGCAGGATGCCTGGCGCCGGAGAGACTCGGTCCCACTCCTTCTCTCCCTTGCGCTTCAGCTCCAGTGCCGCAGGCAAGGCACCGGTGATCCGGAGGCCCGCCAGGTCCCAGCGCTGCATCGGCATCAGATCCTTCCTGCGCAGATCCATCGGTGTGCTCTTTAACTTGGGCTCGACGCTGTCGGAGATCTTTACCAGTGCACCGGACTCCGGGTGGATGGCATACAGACTCCCGGCATCCGCCGCGCCCAGACTCAGTTCGGGGTCAGATTTCCATTCCTCTCCATGAAAAGCCACGTTGATTCGCGGCGGAGCGAGCCCCCGCTTCGCAAGCGTTTCGTGGGAAGGCTTCTCATCGACGAATTCGGTCACCGTCAGCCGCTCCAGGGAGTAGAGCAAGTCGGAAATCGTCGAATCCTCCGCCGGTGCGCTGACGGGCGACTGGAGGCTCCATTTCCCGTCCTGCTTCTTGAGAGCGATTTCCTCTTTGTCACGGTGAAGCCTTAAACCCGCGAGCTTGGCAGGATCAAACTTGAAGAAGGTCTTGTCGCGAAGCGAGTAGAGCGTGGCCCCCCGCACGGAATCGGCTCCGGAGACAATCAGAATCTGTCCATCCTGACCCACTCGCGCGTAGGCGCCGCCTCCCGTGGGCGAGTCCTCGCCCACGAATAGAGCTGGCAGTTGTTTGCCTTCCTGCACTGTCAGCTCCAGAGTGACCTGGGGATTCTGGAGATTGTAGGGGGACAGATCCGCCTGCTTGCCCAACTCGTGGCTGATTCGCATGGATTGAAGCGAGGTCAGCAGGCGGACCACCGCTTCCGAATCGGGCACTGCTGGCAACGGCTGCAGAATCTTCCAATGCTCCCCTGACTTCTCCAGCCGGATGGATTCGCCAGAGTGGCTCAAGGTAATGGCGGTAATCTGCTCGGGCTCGAAGGAGAAGACCTTCTCGCTCTCCTCTTTCTTTTTCTGCTTCTCTGCGCCGCTCTTGATCTCGAAGAAATAAACGTAGGCCGCCAGTCCCACAAGAGCCGCGAAGGCGACGGGGATGCGCCATCGCCTCACAGCTTCCGTCTCCGGACCCAGAGAATCGTTCCCACCAGGAGAATGGTCGCGGGGGCAACGAGAATCGAGACGATCCAGATGAAGCTGGCCTGCCGCTGGGAGAGCGTGACGAGCACGGGAGCGCGGGATTTCGCACCGATGGCGACCAGGTCCTCCTGGCCGGCGAGCCAATTCACCACGTTGAGAAACAGCTCTCCGTCGCTGGTGCCCCCGAAGTAGGCATTGCTGGCGAAATCCGAATCGCCGAAGACCGCCAGCCTCGTCTCGGGCTGAGATTTGCTGGGCTCCGCCGGCGGGGAGCCCGGAGGAGGTGGCTCTCCCAGCTTCTTCGCGGCGACCGCCGCCAGGGTCAGCGGTCCCTGCTTGTCCTTGGGATCCATCTTGAGCTTTCCCGTGGGTGCCTCGGTCTCATAACTCACCTCCCCCCAGGAAAGGGGCGTGGTGCGGGCCAGGGCCTGCAATTCCACCCCCGCGGGCGCGGGGGACGCCAGGGTCAGGGAGGTGGCCAGCGGATAAAAGGTCTGATAGCGGAACCCTTTCGTGATGGCGTGGGACTCGTAACCATCGGCTGGCACCATGGGAATGTCCGGTTTCCCCCCGAAAAGAGCCGAGACTCGATCGATAATCACATCGTGACCCGGGGTCACGCCGTAGCGGGCCATTAGCGTCTCGAGGCCCGAGTCGATGCCGGGATCGAGCAGGATAGCCGCCTTTCCTCCCTGGTCCAGGTAAGCCTGGAGCTTCTCCACTTCGGCGGGCAGCCACGGCTTCTGGGGCCCGGCCACCACCACGACGGCACAATGAGCTGGAACTCCCATGCCCGGTGAGAAAGTCTCCACCTCAGCCTGCTGCTTTTCCACGCTTCCCTGAAAAACCGACAGCCCCTGCTCCGTGCTGTCCTTGGGATCCCGCTCTCCGTGACCGATGCTCAGGCACAGGGTCTTGGTCTGATCCCGGGTGACCTTCAGGATGGCATTGGTGATCGCTTCCTCGTCCCCGGCCACCACGGTCGTGGAATTGGGGCCCGACTTGAGCACTACCGACTGCTCCTGCGTCACCGCGTCCGCTTTGGCCTGGGAAGGGTCCTTGAGGGGATCGATGAAGAGGACGGTGAATTTTTCCTTCCCGGCATAGCCATACTCGTCCAACAGGTCCCTCATCTTGGTCTCTGCCTGAGTCCCTGGGTAGTAATAGGCCTTGACCTCGACGGCTCGGGAGAGGTTGGAGAGGATTTTCTTGGTCTGATCGGAAAGGCTGAATGTCTTTCCTTCGGTCCAGTCGTAGTGACCGTTGTGGCGCGCGGCCAAGAAGTTCAACAGACAGAGGACGACCGCGACGATAATGATGTAGGCCACATCTCCGCCTCCCTCCCTGACGGCGCGCCCTTTGATCCGGTCCAGAATGGAGGAGAAATTCAGCATCAACCCCAGCAAGACCAGGACTCCCCCGGTTCCCAGGAGAACGCTCACCAGGTTGGAAAGCTCCGGGACAATGAGATAAGTGGCCAGGCTGGAGAGCAGAACCAGGGAACCGGCCGGGGCTGCGAAGCGCTTCAAGAGTCTCATGCCACTACCTCCACCGGTGGGAGTCCACTACCCTCTGGGCGACGAAGAGTGAGAAGACGATGATGGAGAGGTAATAGGCCACGTGCTGGGTGTCCACCACGCCCTTGGTGAAGTCAGGGAAGTGCTCGATGACGGAGAGATTCGCCAGAAAGCCCGTGGCCTTCTCTCCCAGGCTCTGGTTCAGGGAATTGCTTTTGGAGACTCCCGAGAGGAACCAGAGGACCAGGAGAGTCCCCACGCTCATGACGTAGGCGAGAACCTGGTTGTCGGTGAAGGCCGAAAGGCAAAGCCCGATGGCCAGGAAAGAGGCCCCCAGAAGGAACACTCCCAGGTAAAGACTTGCGACGGTCCTGAGATCCGGCTGGGAGACCTTCGCCAGGACGCCGATGAAGGCGAGACTCCCGCCGAGCATGACCAGCGACACCACCAACGCCCCGAGATACTTCCCGAGCACGATCTGCGTGGAGCTGATCGGAGAGGTGAGGATCAGCTCGGCCGTCCCCTGGCGCTTTTCCTCGGGAAGCAGGCGCATGGTGATGGCCGGAAAGAGAATCAGCAGGAACACGGGCACGAACCCTCCGAATAAGGGGCGCACAACCTGTTCGTTCACGTTGAGCTGCTGCTGGAAGTAGGGATTGCTCCCGTAAATGAGGCACTCATTGGCGAACGCGATGAGGTTGAGACAGAAGGAGAGTCCCACCACCAGGAGGAACACCGCGAGAATCAGGTAGGCCAAGGGCGAAACGAAATAGGTGGACAACTCGCGTCTCGCGATGGTCAAGATGCTTCTCATGACAGGACCCCCCGTTCCTCTCCAGTGAGTTTCAGGAAGACCTCCTCCAGGGTGGGCCTCAAGGGGGTCACTTCCGCCAGCGGCCAGCGCTCCTCCATGGCCCGCTCGAAGATCCGGCGGGAGATTTCCGAGCCCACTTGCGCTTCCACCAGGAACCGGTTGGGCGCCCCGTCCTCCTGAATCACCGACCGGACTCCCTCCAGAAGCTCCAGCCTTCCCTTCAACGGCTGGGCGAGCGGGGCAAATTGGACCGAAACCCGCTCCACTATTTCCAAGGTCGAGCCGATCCTGGCTCGATCATCCAGGGCGGCGATCCGGCCCTCGTTGATGATGGCCACCCGGTCACAGAGCTTTTCCACTTCGGGAATGATGTGGGTGGAGAGAATGACGGTCTTTTCCCCCCGAAACGAGCGGATGAGATTGCGGATCTTCAGAATCTGCCTGGGGTCCAGGCCCACGGTCGGCTCGTCGAGCACCATCACTTCAGGGGAGTGGACAATGGCCTGGGCGATGCCCACCCGCTGCTGGTAGCCCTTGGAGAGGTTCTGGATGAGCCGTCCCGCGACCTCGAGGAGGCCGCAGCGCTCCAAGGCCGAGCCCACGCTGGAGCGGATCTGCCTGCCGGCGACTCCTTTGATTCGCGCCACGAAGCCCAGGTAGGACTGAACCGTCATTTCCTTGTAGAGGGGAGGGTGCTCGGGGAGGTAGCCAATCCGTTTCTTGACCTCTCGGGGGCGCAGCATCACGTCAAATCCTGCCACCATGGCTTTTCCGGAGGTCGGGGGCATGAACCCGGTAAGGATTCTCATGGTTGTGGTCTTGCCGGCTCCGTTCGGCCCCAGAAAGCCCAGGATTTCTCCCTTCTCCACGCGAAAGGAGATTCCGTCCAGGGCCATGCGCTCCCCAAAGTTCTTCCGAAGATCCTGAACCTCGATCATGGAGGATGTCTCTTGAGAAGGGGTTAACTTCTTTAGGTTTAACAATATCTGGCAAAACGGGCGATACTATAGATCAGGGGATCCTACTTTTCAAGGCGCTTGCCCCTCACTTATTTCCCGTGCTATACCCTCAGCGGTCGAGTGAACTTTCTGCTTTCTCTATCCGTTATGCAGAGATGAAGCGGTTCGAAGGGGAGTGCCGAATCCTTGGCCCCTACGGACAATGAGCTGGTGGTCCGATGCCTCCAGCGGGACGAAGTGGCCTGGCAGCTTTTGGTGGAGCGGCACTCCCGAAGAGTCCTCAACATCGCCTACCAGTTCACCGGCAGGCGCGACGAGGCGGAGGAGCTGGCCCAGGAGGTGTTCCTCCGGGTGTTCCGATCGCTGCACCAATTCGATTTGACCACCCACTTCGTTCCGTGGTTGGTGCGCGTCAGCCGGAACCTCTGCATCGACGAGCACCGCAGCCGGGCCCGCGAAAAGGCTGCCCTGGTGGCAGACGAGGTGGACCCGGAACGCACCGAGGATAGCGGCGCTTCTCCTTACCGTAACTTGGAGGAGAAGGAGCTGGAGCAAAGGGTCCGGAGGGGACTGGCGGAGTTGGGAGAGGAATTGCGCACTGCCCTGGTTTTGAGAGATCTTCAAGGGCTTTCCTATTCGGAGATTGCTGAAGTGCTGCACCTGGCGGTTGGGACAGTCAAATCGAGAATCCACCGGGGGCGGCTGGAGCTGGCAGTCATCCTGTCGAAATCCCGAGACGAGAGCGAACGAAGTTGGCGGGGAACGGGACAGGTGGAACAGGAGCCGGAGTCATGACGCACGAGAATTTCGAGGCCCTGCTCGGAGACTATGCCGAGGGGATCCTCCCGGTGGGACAGATGCGGGCATTTCGCGATCACCTCACTTCCTGCTCGAGCTGCGCCGCCCTGGCAGATTCCTACACTTCGGCCCTGGCGGATCTCCATTCCTTCCCTCGCATCGAAGTGCCCGATGGTTTCAAGCTTCGAATCCTGGAGAAGACCACGAGAAGGCCCGCTCCCTGGGAGACCTTCTGGGCATGGCTGGGTCTGCCGCGCTTCCGCCTCACCCCTGCTTCGGCAGGCGCCCTCCTCTCCATGCTCCTGCTTTTCCTGGCGGGCACTTCCGACGGAAAGCGCGTGGCGAGGGAGATCAACATGGCTACCCATCAGACCTATAGCAATGCGTTGCGCCTGTATTACCGAAGCTCCGATCTCAAGGAGACCGCAGCGGCGATGGGAAAAAAGATCCCCGGGCGTCTGGAAGGCTCCATGGACTGGATCCGCCAGCGCCTGGAAAAACAATCTCCAGGCGAGCCTCGTCCCAATCAGCCGGAAGGCAGTCAGAGCAGCAGCATGACCCCGGAGGGTGGCCCCGCCGCCTGAGTCGCCGGAACCCTGGTACCCACTAGAGGAGAGATGGATGAAGTGCCACTACCACCCCGAGATTGACGGCCTGTCGGAATGCAGGCTCTGCGGCCATTCCCTGTGCGCCTCCTGCGCCGTGGAAATCAGAGGTCTCCCCTACTGCCGGGAGTGTCTGCAGAGCCGCGTCGAGCAACCACTCTCCACACCGGTGACCACGGGGCTCGGCGAGACGCGCTCTCCCAAGGTTGCGGGCTGGCTGTCCATCATGCCGGGACTGGGACTGGCCTATCTGGGAGAGTACTTGAAGGCCCTGACCGTGGCCCTGTTGTTCATCGGGGCCATTCATGTTGCCGAGCACACGGAGGCGGCAGGCTTCTTTGTCATGCTGGTTTGGTTCGG
>JAKEFJ010000129.1 GCA_022616665.1 Acidobacteriota bacterium | reverse complement strand
GGGAGCATGGGCGCCGCACTGCAGATCGGATTCCTTCAGAGGGACCTTCCTGAGGATGGCGCGCACCGCGTCCAGGTGCATCTTCTCGCCGTTGTGGGAAGCGATGATGACCGCCAGCTCCTTCCGGGTGAACCCGAAATGATCCGCGGCGCCCGAGGCGAGAATCGGCAGAACCTGGAACGGCTTGGCTGCGGAGCGGAGGAAAGTCGTGGTCTCGGGGCTGCCCACGTGAAACAGCACCGCACCGCGCGAGTCGGCCACCACAATCGCTCCGTAGTGCACCGATTCCACCGCATCCCCGCGGGTCACCTTCACCAGGGGCACGTGACCGAAATCCATATCGGACATGTCACCTCCCACGACCGGCCGGGCGGGATTCTAGCCGGGGTGTTCGCTCGGCACAACCAGACCGGTCCATGCGCTCTCGAACCGCCGATCTCGCTTCTTGCGAAAGACCCGTTCGTAGGACCGTTTGAGTTGACACCCCGGAGGTCATCTCCTATAGTGCGGCGACTTTCGAGCCCCATCCCAGGACCCGCTCCCGGAGAGCGCTGGAATTGAAGCTGGACTCGCTGTTCCGCACCAAGGGCGTGGATCGGATCACCCGCGAAGCGGCGGACCAGGCCCACTCCCTCAAACGGACGCTGGGCTGGCTGGATCTGACGATGCTGGGGATCGGGGCGGTCATCGGCACCGGCATCTTCGCCTCCATCGGCACCGCGACGGCGGGCAACGCCGACCGTCCCGGAGCCGGCCCCGCCATCATCCTTTCCTTTGTTCTCACCGCCGTGGCGTGCGTCTTCTCGGCACTTTGTTACGCCGAGTTCGCCGCCATGATTCCGATCGCCGGCAGCGCCTACACCTACGCCTATGCCACCCTCGGCGAGATGATTGCCTGGATCATCGGCTGGGACCTCATCATCGAGTATGCCGTGGGCAATATCGCCGTGGCGATCTCTTGGTCGGCTTACTTCAACGATGTGTTGAGGCACGCCTTTAACTTCACTCTCCCCGGGTGGCTGGTCACCGATCTACGCACTGCGATGCGCACGCCGGAAATCCTTGAGTCGGCGCCCCACCTCTTCGGTTTTCCCATCGTCATGAACCTGCCGGCGGTGGCTATCGTCGCCCTGGTGACCTGGGTACTGATCGTCGGGGTCAAGGAAAGCGCCGCGGTCAACAACGTCATGGTGGGGATCAAAATCCTCATCCTGATTCTCTTTGTGATCGTGGGATTCACCTACGTGAAGCCGGCGCACTTCACGCCGTTCTTCCCCGGGGGCTGGGCGGGAGTCCAGGCGGGAGCCGCTATCATTTTCTTCTCATTCATCGGCTTTGACGCGGTTTCGACCGCCGCGGAGGAGACCCGGGACCCAAAGCGCGACATCCCCATTGGCATCATCGGGTCGTTGTTCGTGTGCACCCTGATCTACATCGCCGTGGCCGTGGTCCTCATCGGGATCATTCCCTATACCGAGCTCGGCATCGCCGACCCGCTGGCGAAAGCCCTTTCGTTTATCGGCAAGGATTGGGCCGCGGGAGTGGTCTCCTTTGGAGCCGTGGTGGCGATGACCGCGGTGCTCCTGGTTTTCCAGCTGGGCCAGCCTCGCATCTTCTTTTCCATGTCCCGGGATGGCCTGCTGCCGCGCATCTTCGCGGCGATTCACCCGCGTTACCGTACTCCTCACGTCACCACACTCTGGACCGGCATCTTCGTGGCCTTCTTCTCCGCCTTCGCCTCCATCGACGAGATCATCGAGCTCACCAACATCGGGACACTCTTCGCTTTCGTCCTGGTCTGCGTGGGAATCATCGTGCTGCGTCACACCGATCCCGACCGGCCGCGCCCCTTCAAGACTCCCTGGATTCCGCTGCTTCCAATCTGGCTGCCGCTGCTTTGGTACCTGCCATCGGCCCTGCGCAACGCCGCGGATTGGGGTGGCCGGCTGGAAATAATCGTGGTCCTTCTCCTGGCGCTGGTCGGCGCCGGCTTCTCGCTGGTGGCACTCGGGGCGAAGCTCACCGGCCGCCGAATTCCCGAAGTGGCGCGCACCGAGTTCGCGCTGGCCGGAATCGCTTCCTGCATCTGGCTCATGCGCGGTCTTCCGACGATAACCTGGTGGCGGTTTCTGGGGTGGCTGGCGCTGGGACTCATGATCTATTCCCTCTACGGGTGCCGGCACAGCCGCCTGCTGGCCAAGTCTCTGCCGCTGCCCACTCGCGTTTCCGTTCTTGCCCTGGTGACCCTCCTGGTGTCCACCGGCCTTTGGATCTATCTCCGGCGCGCCAATCCCGGACCCTGGAGCCTGGCCCTTCCCATCCTGATAATTTTTGGCTTCTCCTTCTACGCGATCTCGGCGGTGCAGCGCCGCAGCACGTGAACGATCCTGAAGGTGCACTCCGGGGGCTTCGCCAATCTCTTCGGGCTGGGGACCGACTCTCTCCACGACGGAGGAGTCGTCCTGAGCTTGATCGTCCTCCTGGGCGGGATTTCCATGTTTCTGGCCCGGATACTCTCCGCGCTCAAGGGAAGACCCCCACTCGACTCGCTCCAGATCTGTCGCATGCTGGCAGTCCTGGGGGCCCTCGGCGGCTTCGTGGCCTACTTGCGCGAATACTCCTTCTCCCACGGGCTCCAGGATTTGACCCTGGGCGGGCTGGCGGCACTTTCCTGGATGACGGTGGTCCTGCTTGAGTCATTCCGAAGAATGGATTCGCGCTAACCCCGCTGAGGGGGGCCGCACGGGGAAATATTCGTGCCCCGCTCCCGGTTTTATGGCTTGAAATCAGCAAGGTTTAGAGGTATCTCGAGAGTGTGAGGCAATTGAATGATTGAACCCGAACGAAATATCGAGCGCGCCGCGCACCTGCTGCGGGCGGCCTACGAAAAGCAGATGGGTGGAGACTTCCAAGGTGCCATTCAGCTTTACAAGGACTCCATTGCCGAGCATCCCACGGCGGAAGCCCACACCTTCTTGGGATGGACCTACTCCTTCCTAGGTCGCTACGATGACGCCATCCAGGAATGTGAGAGCGCCATCAAGCTGGATCCCGATTTCGGAAACCCCTACAACGATATCGGTTCCTATCTGGTGCACCTGGGAAAAATCGAGGAGGCGATTCCCTGGCTGGAGAAGGCCAAGGGGGCGCCTCGCTATGAGCCGCGCCATTTTCCCTATATCAATTTGGGTCGCATCTACATGAAAATGGGAAAGATAGAACAGGCGTCCCGCGAGTTCG
The DNA here is from genome assembly GCA_022616665.1 of Acidobacteriota bacterium. Classification (GTDB taxonomy): domain Bacteria; phylum Acidobacteriota; class Polarisedimenticolia; order Gp22-AA2; family AA152; genus AA152. The sequence continues at coordinate 7,419 of JAKEFJ010000129.1, read as the reverse complement.
AGCAGGCCTCTTTCATTCAAAAATCGCTGGAAAGGATGGACTCACCTGAGGAAGACGCGGAGACCATTCACTGATCTGATGGCTACCCACGCTCCTCTCGCCCTGGTGGCCGGGTGGGAGCCGCCGTCTCCGCGAACTCTCGAAATCTTGGTAGGATCCCGAAGAGCAAATTTGGGTGGGCCGAGTGCTTCTCGGGGGCGACACCCGAGAGTCGTAGCCGTGGTGCGGTGGCTATGCCGGCAGGTGGCCTCGCCTAGACCCCGCCTCTACCCGATTGGCACTCGTGGCTCTAGCATAGGAAGCCATGGCACACCTGATCGTCTGGGAGTTTCGTCCTCGCCCCGGGAGGGAGCAGGAATTCGAATTCGCCTACGGCCCGAGAGGCGAATGGGCTTCCCTCTTCGCCAAGAGCGAAGGCTACCTGGGTACGGAGCTGTTTCGCGACCCGCTCGACGCGCACCGATACTTGACGCTTGACCGCTGGGTCTCACGCGAAGCCTTCGAGACATTCCGCCGGGTTCATTCGCAGGAATATGAGGCCTTGGATCGCCGCTTCGAGGAGCTGACGTCTCACGAGGCCGCTCTGGGCTCTTACGAAACGGCCGAGTGATGAAGTTTGCTGCTCCTTACCTCCACCTGCTTTTCATTCTGCTCCTCGGACTCAGCGCAATTCCCTCACCCGCTCGGGCGGTCGAGGCAACGAGCGAGACGCCTCAGAACCCGGGAGAAGCCTCCCCCCCTTCTGGAATTTATGTCGCGCCCCAGCCCCTGGATCTGGCCCACCCATACGGATTCAAGCAGATCGGCCTCGACGCCCGTTATTTGGTGACCCGACCGGCCCACCTGGATCGAAATGGGATACTCAAGGTGGCCCTGACGGTCGGCACCACCGGCATCCTCTACCTGTATCGAGAGGAGATTCGCAATTGGGTCCAGGTCCATAACGACCCGGAGCGGGAAGAATTTGTCAATCAGGTCCGGGTGATGGGCAAGGGGGCGTTCGCCCCCACCCTGGCCCTGATCGCTTATGGCTCCTCCTTCGTCACCAAGAATCCTAGGGAGAAGGAAACCGCGGTGCTTCTGCTGGAGTCGATGGGATTCACCGGCATCGCCACGGGCGTAGGCCAGGCAGTCCTGGCCACCCCTCGCCCGGAGGACGGGGACGAAATCGACTTTTTCGCCCGCCGGGGCCACGGGGTCTCAGGCGACGCGGCCCTCGCAGCCTGTGTTGTCCCAATCTTGAGCCGCCAGTACCTGACCATCCATGAAGGTGACGGGCCAGGCCTCCGGTTCGGGAAGATGAGCGGGGCAGCGCTCCTGTACGCAGGCGCTTTCCTGACCGGATACCAGCGCCTCGCTGACGACAAGCATTGGGCGCCGGACGTGTTTCTGGGACTCGTCACGGGCTTCGCCGTGGGACAGATGCTTTCCGATTCCCATGAAAAGTCCAGCATGGAACCCTCGCTTCACGTCCAGTTCTCCGCCGGTCCAGGCACCTTTCAGGCGCGATTCACTTTCTGATGCCTCGCGCCTTGACAGCCCTCCGGCTCGCCGGTAGCATTCGACTCCCTCAGATAGAAATCGTCCATGCCTTTCAGAAAGGACCGGCCTTCGTTGAAACGGATTGCCTCACCCTACGGACTTCCGGGTGGCGCCCGGCGGGTCCTTTACCTCGATTGCTTTTCCGGGATCTCCGGAGACATGTTCCTGGGACTGTCGGTCGACCTGGGGGTTCCGCTTGCTTCCCTCAAGCGCCAGCTCGCCAAGCTCGATTTGAAGGGTTACTCACTCGCATCGCAGAGGGTGCTGCGCTCGGGCCTGTGGGGCACCCAGGTGGAGGTGCGCATTCCGTCCGCGGCGCGCGGCTCGCGCGCGGGCCACTCGCACCGGGAATCCCGTGCGCACTTGGAGAACGAGACCGGTCACACCCACGCAGCATTCCATGCCCATTCGGGCGGGCATGAAGCTCATCCGCATACGCACCCGCGTGGAGAGCGGCACCGCGGATTGCGGGAGATTCGCAAGATCGTGGAGAGCAGCAAGCTTCCCGATCGGGTCCGGACCCGGGCCCTTGGGGTGTTCGAGACCCTGGTGCAGGCCGAGGCGAAGGTGCACCGGGTCCCTGTCCAGAAGGTCCACCTGCACGAAGTCGGGGCGGTGGATGCCATCGTGGACATCGTGGGGGCGTGCATCTGCCTGGAAGAGTTGAAAGTGGATAGGGTCATCGCCTCTCCCCTTCCCACGGGCTCGGGGATGATCCACTGCGAGCATGGGATCTTTCCGGTGCCAGCGCCAGCCACGGTGGAGATCCTGAAGGGCAAGCCGGTGTATGGCGGAGGATGGGAGGGAGAGATGGTCACGCCCACGGGGGCCGCACTGGTGACGACCCTCGCCGACGAGTTCGGCCCCATGCCGCCGCTGCGCATCGCCAAGGTGGGATACGGCGCCGGCACCCGGGATCCCCGGGATCATCCCAATCTGCTGCGAGGATTTCTCGGAGACCTGGATGAGCCGGCGGCGCTGCTGGAAAAAGTCACAGTCATCCAGACCACCATCGACGATTTGAATCCCCAGGTTTACGGCCACCTGATGGATCGCCTGTTCAGCGCCGGGGCCCTGGAGGTGTTTTTCACCGCTATCCAGATGAAGAAGAACCGGCCCGGCACGCTGGTGACCGTCATCGTCCACGACGACCGCTTCGACGAAGCCGCCACCCAGATCTTCCGCGAAACCACCACCATCGGGTTCCGCTACCAGCGGATGGATCGGGTGGAGCTGGGCCGCGAGATCCGCAAGGTGAAGACCCGCTTCGGCCCCGTCCGAATCAAGGTGTCGCTGTTCCAGGGAGCCATCGTGCAGGCCACTCCGGAATACGAAGACTGCCGCGCCGCGGCGCTGAAGGCGGGCGTGGCGCTGCGGGAGGTGCAGCGGGTGGCCAGCCAGGAGTTCCACAAGTCATGAGCCGCTACTACGTCACCACGCCCATCTATTACGTGAACGACGCGCCGCACATCGGGCACGCCTACACGACGGTGGTGGCCGACGTGCTGGCGCGCTTCCACCGGCTGCTGGGCGAGGAGGTCTATTTCCTCACCGGCACCGATGAGCATGGACAGAAAATCGAGGACTCCGCCGCCGCCAAGGGGCTGACCCCCATCGCCCTGGCGGATGCGGTGGTGCAGCGCTATCACGCCCTGTGGAAGCGCCTCGGGATGACCCACAACGATTTCATCCGGACGACCGAGGATCGTCACCAGCGGGGGGTCCTCAAGCTGTTCGGGGAGATCACTTCCCGGGGCGACGACATCTACAAGGGGCGTTACGAGGGGTGGTACTGCAAGGGGTGCGAGGCGTTTTATCCCGAGTCCCAGATCGTCGAGGGGAAATGCCCCGATCAGGGGCACCCGGTGCAGCGCCTTTCCGAGGAGAGCTACTTCTTCCGGCTGTCGCGCTACCAGGAGCCGCTGCTGAAGCACTACGCCGACAACCCGTCGTTCATCTTCCCCGAGACCCGGCGCAACGAGATCGTCTCGTTCGTCTCGTCGGGGCTGAAGGATTTGAGCCTCAGCCGGACCTCGTTTCGCTGGGGCATCCCGTTTCCCGGCGATCCGCAGCACATTTTCTATGTCTGGTTCGACGCGCTGGCCAACTACATCACGGCGCTCGAGTACGCCGGGAGTCAAGATCTGTACCGGCAATTCTGGCCGGCCGATGTCCATCTGGTGGGCAAGGACATCCTGCGGTTCCACGCGGTCTACTGGCCCGCCTTCCTGATGGCCGCGGGAGTCCCCCTGCCGAAGAGCGTCGTCGCCCACGGCTGGTGGCTGCGGGATGCCGCCAAGATGTCGAAATCCCGCGGCAACGTCATCGAGCCGAATTCTCTGCTGGATGATTTCAGCGTGGACGCGGTGCGTTATTTCCTGATGCGCGAGATGGCCTTCGGTCAGGATGCCAGCTATTCGGATGAGGCCCTGATCGAACGGTGCAATTCGGATCTGGCCAACGACCTGGGCAACCTGGTGAGCCGCACGCTGAAGCTCCTGGAGAATTCGTTTGGCGGCGTGGTGCCCGATCCCGGATCGCACTCGCCTCGGGGAGAGGGGCTTGCCCCTGCCGCCCAGGCGGCCTGGAACGGGATGGTTGGCGGCTTCAAGGAATATGATTTCAGCGGCGCCTTGTCGCGGGTCTGGGAGCTGGTCTCGGCCACCAACAAGTTCATCGTGGAAAAAGAGCCGTGGAAGCTGGCGGCCGACCCGGCGCGGCGGGACGAGCTTGGCTGGGTCCTCTACGACGCTGCGGAGGCTCTGCGCGTGACGGGGTTGCTGATCTCTCCCGTCATGCCGCGCGCGGCGCGGGCCCTGTGGGGCCAACTGGGACTGCAGCGGGATCCCGCCGAAGAGAGCCTGACGGAGTTCGAATGGGGGCGGCTGGCTCCTGGCACCCGAATCGCCAAGGGAGAGAGTCTGTTCCCGCGCATCGACAAGAAAGCCTACCTGGCACGGCTGGGCACCGAGACCCCGGAGGCCGCGAAGCCGGCGGCCCCTATCGCGAGGGAGACCAACGTGGACGAAGCGTCGATCGATATCGAGGAATTCCGCAAGATCCGCCTGCGCGTGGGCAAGGTCACCGCCGCCGAGAAGGTGGAAGGGGCGAAAAAGCTCCTCAAGCTCCAGGTGGATCTGGGAGACGAGGTGCGGCAGATCATCTCCGGCATCGCCGACAAATACGCTCCCGAAGCGCTGGTGGGCAAGCAGATCGTCCTGGTGGCCAACCTTAAGCCCGCCACCATCCGCGGCGTGGAGTCGCGCGGCATGCTGCTGGCGGCTGAGGATGCCGAAGGGCGCGCCACCATCGTCACGTTTGATGAGGCGGTCACGGTGGGCGCGACGGTTCGCTGAGGATGGTCTTCACCGATTCCCACGCCCACCTTTGCCTGGACTCCTTCGACGCCGACCGGGAAGAGGTCCTCCAAAGAGCCCGCGATGCCGGGATGCGTCATCTTCTGTGCATCGCGTCGCTCGCCCGTGATCTCGACGCCACCCGCGAGTTCTCCGAAAAGCACCCGGACGTGTTCTTCGCGGCGGGCCTGCATCCGCACGACGCCCGGCTGTGGGATGACACCTTGCGCCAGCGCCTGGAGGGAATTCTTTCCCATCCCCGGCATCTGGCCATCGGCGAGATTGGCCTCGATTACCATTACAACTACTCTCCTCCCGAGCAGCAGCGCGCGGCGTTTCGCGCCCAGATCCAAATGGCCCGGGCCCACCGGCTGCCAATCGTGATCCACACGCGCGAAGCGCACGACGACACACTGAGGATTCTGGACGAAGAAAAAGCCGCCGAGGTGGGCGGCGTCTTCCACTGCTTTTCCGGCAATCAGGCGATGGCCGATTTTGCCCTGGAGCGGAACTTCAAGATCTCCTTCTCGGGCTCCCTCACGTTCAAGAACGCCGAGTCGCTGCGGCAGATTGCCGGCGCCGTTCCCCGGGATGTCCTGCTCACCGAAACCGACGCCCCCTTCCTTTCGCCCCATCCCCACCGTGGCAAGCGCAACGAGCCGGCCCGGGTGGTGGAAGTGGTCCGCTGCCTGGCACAGCTGCGCCTCGTTGACCCGGAAACGATGGGAGAGTTGACGACCCGCAATTTCGAGGCCGCCTTCCCGCGCCTGATTCCTGCCTGATTCATTGACGCCGGAATCGGGTGGACCCTAGAATGAGTCCCTGGTCGCTCCCCTCCCCCCGATATCTCCTACGGAGCGCGGGTGGCTCTTACCTACTGTGAACATTGCGACACACCCAATCAGGATACTTCCCGCTTCTGCGCCTCTTGCGGAGAGCCGCTCCGCGCTGATTCCGCCTCCGGCCGCGCCGCATCCGCCGAATCCTCCTCCATGGCCGGAACCAGGACCCATGGGCGCGGCACCTCCCCGCCGCCCGCGCAGGAGGAGCAAGGCCGTGCCTTCGGCCATCGCTACCGGCTCCTCTACCGCCTGGGAAAAGGCGGCATGGGAGAAGTCTGGAAGGCCCGGGATTTGGAGCTGAACCACTTCGTCGCCCTCAAGACGATTCGGCCCGAGCTGCTTGAAGATCCCGACCTGGTGGATCGCTTCAAGCACGAGATCACCCTCGCCCGCAAAGTGACTCATAAGAATGTCTGCCGAATCCATGACCTGGGGGAGGTGGAAGGAACCCGCTTCATCTCCATGGAGTACATGGAGGGCAAGAACCTCAAGCAGTTCCTGGACGAGGAGGGGCCGCTCGGCGAGGAGAAGGCCATTCCCATCATCCGGGGCGTCTGCGAGGGGCTCAAAGCCGCCCATGAAGCCGGAGTCGTGCATCGGGATCTGAAGCCGCAGAACATTTTGATCGATCACGATGGGGTGGCGCACATCATGGATTTCGGGATCGCTTTTTCCGGCGAGACCGCCGGGATCACCCGGACCGGTGCGCTCATCGGCACTCCGGAATACATGTCCCCCGAGCAGGTGCGCGGCGAAAGGCTGGATGTCCGCAGCGACATCTACTCCCTGGGACTCATCTTCTATGAGATGGTGACCAAGGATCTCCCCTTCACTTCCGACAGCGTCGCGTCTTCAATGTACAAGCGCCTGTCTGAGAAGCCCCGCAAACCCCGCGAACTCAAGGCCGACATCCCGCCTTTCCTGGAGAAGATCATTCTCCGCTGCCTGGAGAAAGAGCGCGCTTTCCGCTATGTGAGCGTGGATGAAATCCTGGCGGACATCCAGCAGCGGCAGGCGCCGGGACTGAGCCGTGAATACCTGGGAGCCCTGGCGCGCGAGCGCAAGGGTCTGCTGGCGGGGTTGGGATTGCTCCTGGTCGCCGGAATCACGCTGGGAGTGCTGCTCCAGAGGGGAATCATAAGCCTGGGCCCCGGCGAGGGAACCGCCGCCCTGGGTGAAGTCTCCTCGTTGGCGGTCCTGCCTTTTCAGAACCTGACCGGCGATCCCAAGAGCGACTGGCTGAGGGCGGGCCTGGCAAACCTTCTCACCACCGACCTGGCCCAGGCGCGCGGCATCCGGGTGGTCAGCTCCGCCCGGCTCTCGCAGATTCTGAACGACCTCCACCTGGCGGATTTGAAGGGATTCGACGCCGGGACGCTGACCAAGGTGGCGGAGTTTCTGGATGCCCAGATGGTGCTCACGGGAAGCTACACCTCAGTTGGGGAAACGCTCCGGGTGGATGCGGAGGTCTTTCGGATTCAGGGCCAGGAAGCCGTCCAGGGCGCGAACTTCAAAGTCACGGCCCAGGGAGAAAAGGAATTCCTGGGATTGGTCGACACCCTCGCCCGGCAAGTTCGGGAGAGCATGGGAGCCACCCCCGCCCAAATCCAGGCGGAGCGCCCGAAGGATCTGCAGGAAGTGATCTCCGCCTCGGTTCCCGCCGTGCGCGAATACACTTC
>JAKEFJ010000012.1 GCA_022616665.1 Acidobacteriota bacterium | reverse complement strand
GGTGCCCCGCTTGAACGGCGGCTTACCCGTGAACATTTCATACAGGACGAGTCCCAGCGCGTACAGATCACTGCGCGGTGTGACCTCTTTGCCGGAGAGCTGCTCCGGGGCCATGTAGGCCGGTGTGCCCACCCGCACGTCCCCGTCTTTCATGTCCGCCGCCAGGCCCGCCAGCCCGAAATCGGTGATCCGGACTTTGCCCTGGCCATCGATCATGACGTTGGAGGGTTTCAGATCCCTGTGGACGACTCCCTTGTCGTGCGCCGCCGCCAGCCCCGCGCAGATCTGTCGCGCGATCTCCGTCGCCTTGTCGGTGGAGAAGCGTCCGATCCGCCGCAGCAGCGAGGAGAGGTCTTCTCCGTCCACGAATTCCATGGACAGGAAGCGCTGGCCGTCCACCTCGCCGATGTCGTAGACGCGGCAGACGTTGGGGTGAGAGATCGATCGGGCAATGCGCACTTCCGCAATGAAGCGCGACAGTCGGATCGAATCCTTCGCCAGCTGCTCGGGCAGAAACTTGAGCGCCACCGGCTGGCTGAGCGTCAGATCGTCGGCCCGGTAGACCTCTCCCATTCCGCCCCGGCCGAGGAGCCCGATGATCCGGTACCTCCCCGCCAGGACGGTTCCCGCCGTGAACCGCCCTTCATCCAGCGATCCCGAGGAGGAGACGCCGGAGCGGCTGGCGCGATGCATTTCGGTGGGCAATTCGGAGGTTGGGGAGACCGACGAGCCGCATCTGGGGCAGAAGCGGCTACCGGCGGGAACTTGACTGGAACAGGAGGCACAGCTCTGCATCTCAGCCTCGCCTACGACTCTTGGCTCATGAGATCGCGAACTCTGGCTTCAAGGAGATCCGCGTCGGCCCCGATCACCCAACTATCCGAAAAGTTGCCGGGCAGGGTTTCAGCTCGCACCGTGAATCGGCACGAATTTCTTGATATCCGGTGAATCCCTACGTGCTTATGGTTCCATTCGAGACAGGAGCGGACGAGAGTCTACATCAAGGCTGATGCAGTGTCGCGGTAGAGCCGGGATCGCTGAAGCGAGGATCGGTGACAAAGCTCCGATCGGTCAGGCTCTTCAGGAACTCGATCAGGTCGCTCTGTTGGCTTTCATCCAGGTCGAATCCCCGGATCAAATCGCTCTTGTGTGGATTCTCCCGGCCCACGCCTGCCTCGGGGCCCTCGGCAAGGGTTCGCCCGCCGGACGCGTAGTGCGTCAGGACTTCGGACAGCGTCGCGATGCTCCCGTCGTGCATGTAGGGCGCCGTCAGCTCGACATTCCTCAGCGTGGGCGCCCGGAAGCGCCCCATGTCCTCCTCTTTCCGGGTGAATCCGAACAACCCGGTGTTGTCCTCCGGATAGCGTCCGGTGCCCCCAAGATTGTAGAGGCCGGTGTTGTGGAAGGTCGGCGCGATCGGCTCCAGCTCTTCGAAGGCAACCGGGCCTGAGAATGTGAAGCCTCCGTGACAGCGCGAGCAATTGAGGCGATCCGAGAAGAACAGCCTCATGCCTCTCAGGGCGGATTCCGAAAGGGCACCGGAATCTCCCCGATAGACCAGTCGGTCGTAGGGAGCAGAGCCCGATACCAGGGTCCTCTCGAAGGAGGCGATGGCCCGGCGCAGGTTCAGCAGGGTGACGGGATCGGAGTTCTCAGGGAACGCCGCGGCGAACATCGGCGGATATCCGGTGCTCGACTCGATGCGCTCGAGCAATGCCGCCTCTTGCCCAGCGAGCCCCAGCTCGACGGGCTCCAGATTGAACATCGGCGTGAGCATCTGGTCTTCGAGCCGGTTGAGAGTGGGATCGGCCCAGGTCAGCGTGACGGAATAGGCAACATTCGCCAGACTCATGGCGCTGCGCGGATGGATTTCGCCGGTCGAGCCGAGGGCTCTCGTCCGGCCATCGGTGAAGGCCAGCGCTTGCCGGTGACAGCTGGCGCAGGAGTAGGTCCCGTTGCCCGAAAGAGCCCGGTCATAAAAGAGGTGGCGGCCCAATTCCACCTTGGCGGAGGTCATGGGGTTGTCGGCAGGAACCCGGGGAACGGGAAATCCGAGTGGCAGGCGCCATTCGTAGGCGGGAGGAGAAGCTGGGGGCGGCGCATCGCCTTGCGTGGGAGGCGAATTGGATCGGGCCGCAGGGGCGCAGCAGGCGGCGAGCATGCACATTGTGACCAGAAGCCACCCGAGCGAGACGGTTTTCATATTCCCCGAGACTGTTGCGCGCCTCGGCAGCGCAGATCTACCACTTCCGGGTCCGCAGCTCGGAGACACTGGGAGTCTGCTTGGCGAGCTCTTCGCGCTCTTGAACCCAGGTTGAAAACGACTGGACCATTTCCGGCGTGAGCTTGCCGGGATCGCCCTGGCGCTTTGCGACCCACCCTTTCATGGCCGTGAGCAGCTCATCGGCGTGCGATCGATCGTTCGGGAAGAGCTGCAGGTAGGCTTTCTTAGCGTCCTCCAGCTGATCCAGAGCCAGATAGGCCTCGGCGCGGTACTCGATGGCCGGGGAATAAGCCGCCGCCAGGGACAGCGCCCGGTTGTAGGCCTCGAGTGCCCCGGTGTAGTCTTCGGTCTTGCGGAGGCAATATCCCAAATCGCTGAACGCCTGGTAGAAACTGGTGTTCAGCTGCGTCGCCTGCCGGTACTCGGAGATGGCTCTCTCGAATTCCTTGCGGCTCTTGTTCTCCAGCTTTCCTCGGTCCTTTTCCGTGGCCGCCTCGGCCGCCTCTTTCTGCAGACGCAGCGCCTTGTCCCGGTGCTGGATGCCGGCGTTGTAATGTTCTATGGCCTCCTCGGCCGGTGATTTCCTGGGAGGCTCCGGCGGGTTGCTGCCCGAGGAGGAGGGAAACGAGGGGGGCGGAAGGGAAGATCCGCCTGACGCCCAGGCCACCGCCGGAAGCAGCGCGCAGCCGAGCCCGACACACAGCATGAATCGTAGCATTTTGTTTTCCATGACCGTCACCTCTTTATAGGATGGCAGCTCGATTCGAACTCAACGAAGGCGGGGCATCCCCCAGGATCAGCCCTTGGAGCAGGGCCGGCTTGCTTGCGAGACGCCTTAATATACGCCAGACCCTGGTCACGGGACAGGGGCAGCAGCCGACCGTCCCGCCAGGGTGAAAGCTCGAGACCGGCCCAAGCCCCCGAGCGCGGAACCCGAACCCCCTTTTGCTCGTATGAGAAGCACAGGGAGTCGGAATCCGAGCCTGCCGAAAATTAAGCGGATAGATCGGGTTGCCTCCCTAACTGCCACAGCGTAGAGTGACGCCGACATGAGCAGCTCGCTTCAGCCCGGAAGCACCCTTTCCCATTACCGCGTCATCTCCCCGCTGGGGGCCGGCGGAATGGGTGAGGTCTACATGGCCCAGGACGAGTCGCTGGAGCGGGCCGTCGCCCTGAAGGTCCTTCCCCCCGAGCTGGTGAAGAGCGAGGAGCGCGTGCGGCGCTTCATCCAGGAGGCGAAATCAGCCTCCTCCCTGAGCCATCCCCACATCGTCACGATCTACGAAATCGGCAAGGCCGAGGTGCGGGGCAGCGACGCTGGGGATGCGGCGCCGTCCATTTCGGAGCCCGTCCATTTCATCGCCATGGAGCTGATCAGCGGCGAGACGCTGAAGCAGAAGATCCATGGAGAAAAAACCGACCTCAAGATCCTCTTGCGCTTCCTGGCTCAGGCCGCCGATGGCCTTGCCAAAGCGCATGCCGCGGGCATCATCCACCGGGATTTGAAGCCCGAGAACATCATGATCTCCCGGGACGGATATGCGAAGGTGCTGGATTTCGGGCTGGCGAAGCTCACCGAGCGCCACGAGAGGGCGGCGGACGCCACGGCGGCGCTGACCACCACGCGCGAGCAGACCCGGGAAGGAGCTGTCATGGGGACCGTGGCTTACATGTCCCCGGAGCAGGTCCAGGCCCGCAGCGTTGATCACCGCTCCGACATCTTTTCCTTCGGCTCGATCCTCTACGAGGCCGCGACCTGCGCCAAGCCCTTCACGGCCGATTCCGACCTGGAGGTCATGCACAAGATTCTCCGGGACAAGCCGGCGCCCATCGAGGAGCTGAAACCGGAGGTCCCATCCGAGCTGCGCCGGCTGATCCGGCGCTGCATGGCCAAGGCTCCCGACCAGCGCCTCCAGTCCATGAAGGACCTGTCCATCGAGCTGAGCGAGATCGCGGAGGAATTCGACGAGCTTTCCGCCTCCGCCACCTCCCATGGCTCCGGGTCAGGGGCCTCGTCCCCTGCTCTGCGTCCACCTATGACGGGAAGAACAGGTCTGCGCCTTGGCATCGCAGCCGTGGCTATCCTGGGGTTTGCCGGAGTGGGCTTTGGTGTCTATTCGTGGCTGCATGGCAGGAGCGCGGCAACCGCCGCGCCGCCATCGTTCCAGTCCATGAAGATGACCCGGCTCACCAACAGCGGAAAGGTGGAAGGGGGCGCGCTCTCGCCCGACGGGAAGTACCTAGCCAGCGTCATGAAGGAGAAGGGGGGTTACAGCCTCTGGGTGAAGCAGGTGGTCACCGGCAGCGACGTGCAGGTGGCCCAGCCCTTACCCACCCCCTTCCGTGGTGTGACTTTTTCTCCGGACGGCAATTACCTCTACTACGTGAACCAGGAGACCGGTGGGCCCGGGTATTCGATCCTCTACCAGATTCCCGTACTGGGCGGCACGGCGCGCAAGCTGCTGTTCGATATCGACACCGCGGTCACTTTCTCTCCGGATGCAAAAAGGCTCGCGTTCATGCGCGGCTATCCCCAGGAGAAGCAGACGGCGCTCATGGTCGCGGGCGCCGATGGTTCGGGCGAGCGCAAGCTGGTGGTGCGAACCGCACCCGAGACTTTTCAGGCCTCGGCACCCTCCTGGTCCCCCGACGGCAAGCGCCTGGCAGTGGTCCGGGTCAGCACCCTAGGCGGCGCGCACACGGAAATCGCGACGGTAGATGTCGAGACCGGAAAGGAAGCACCCCTGGGGAGCACGCGATGGGGAAACGTCACTAACCTCAACGACCTTTCCTGGGTGCCCGACGGCAGCGGCCTGGTCCTGACCGGGTTCGAGGAGAAGGGCACTCGCAAGAATCAGGTCTGGTTCCTCTCCTATCCCGGCGGACAGGCCAGGAAAGTCACCAACGATCTGAACCGGTACGCGGGCTTGAGCATTACGGCCGACTCCAAGACACTGGCAACCGCCCAGACCAACACCGTGGCCAATCTTTGGACACAACCGGCAGCCGGTCCTGGAGAAACGCGGCAGATCACGTTTGCCTCGGGAAGCGAGGACGCGATTACCAACTTCAGCATCGCCCCGAACGGAATCTTCTTCGCCGGCCAGAAGGGGGATCACTCGCACATCTGGTTCATGAATCACGATGGAGCTCGTCGAACCCAGCTGACACCCGACTCCTATGACGAAGCGTTTCCACTGGCCCCGAAGGGTGGCGGAAGGATCGTCTTCGCGTCCCAGCGCGAGGACGGCCTGCCGCACCTGTGGCGAATGGATCGCGACGGTGGTAATCCCGTTCAAATAACTCACGGAGCCGGGGAGATCCCGGTCGCGGTTTCCCCGGATGGCGTGTGGGCGCTCTATCTGGACATCTCCGATGGCGGGCTGGGAAAGGCCTCTACCGACGGGTCACCTCCCCGGAAGCTGAGTGATACGTTCCTCGGCGACGCCGACTTCTCTCCCGACGGCAGCAAAATCGTCTTCAGCCAGTATGTGCCGGAGGGAGGTTTGCTTCGACGGCGTTTGGTGGTGATCAGCGCCGAGGAAGGCAAGCCCATTGGGAAAACCCTTTCATGGCCGGATGGATTTGCCGTGCGCTGGGAGCCTTCCGGACAGGCACTGATTTACGCCAAAGAGACGGATGGCGTCGGCAACCTCTGGAGCCAGCCACTGGACGGGAGCGCGCCCAAGCAGATCACGAATTTCACCGCCCTGCAGATCTTCTCGTATGAGTGGTCGCCCGATGGCAGGCAGTTTTTCATCTCCCGCGGCCAGACCTCCAATGACGTGGTCCTCATCAGCGACTTCCACTGAAAAACGCCATTCCATTTTTTCAATCCTTGCGGTTGGATTCTTTCATTCTATGTCGTATATTTCGCTTTCCTTCGTCCCGCGAAATTCACGGCGACAGTATTTTGACTACGCCGAATCGGTAGGAACTTTGGGAAACGGGCTGCCGTCCATCGCGGCCCACCGGATTCCTGTCTGCGGCGGCAGGAGCTAGGACTCGCACGATGGGACAGTCGGAAGAGCCAGGCGCGTCCAGGGGGGAAAATCCCCCAACCATGATGGCCCTCGAATACCGCGCCGGTGTCGAGCGCGATTACTCGGACCTGTTCACCCCGGCCGCCAAAGAAGCGCTCGCTTCCCTGTCGCACTGGGACGCCGATCGAGTCTCGCTCATGGAGGCCCGCACCCGCCGCCGCTCGGAGCGGGCCAGGCACAAGCGGCGGATCGAATTTCTGGATCCCGACCGCCTGATTCCCCGGACCAAGCTCACCGTGCGTGAGGCCCGGGAAGGAAAATTCGAAGGGTCCGAGATACCCGCCGATCTCCAACGACAGTGGATTCAGGGAACCGGCCCGGCAGCCCGTCCCGGAGCCCCTCCGGAGGCCAGCCTGCGCAATGTCGCCTACGCGCTGCTCTCCGGCGCCGACGGCTGGATGTTCGACGGCGAGGATGCCCTGGGCCAGATTTCGACCATGTCGCTGGACAACCAGCGAAATCTCAAGCAGGCCTACCAGCGCAGCCCGCTGTTCCTGCGTATCGCTCAGGAGGTGGCCGGCGAGATGAACGCCTGGGGGCAGCAATTTTTCGGCCGCCCCATCATTTCCGACTGGGAAAAGCAGCTCGATTTCACCACGAAGATCTTCCGGCCGCGCGGGCTGCATCTCGACGACCGGCACGTGCGGCGGGCGGATGGGCGTGGCTTCTCCGCTTCCCTGGTCGACACGGCGCTCTACGTGGTCCACAACCATCAGGCATTGCGAGATGGCGGCTCCTCCATCGTCCTGTATCTCCCCAAGATCCAGACGGCCGAGGAGGCAGCGCTGTGGAACGATATTCTTTCCTCCCTGGAAGCGCACCTCGGAATGCCCTCGGGAACTCTCAAGGTCTACGTGCTCATCGAGCAGGTGGAGGCCAGCTTCCAGCTCATGGAAATCCGCGCCGCGCTGGGGCAGCACTTCGTCGGCTTCAACACGGGGCGCTGGGACTACATCAACAGCGTTTCGGATGCGCTGGCCTGGGATGCCGGATTTGTGAATCCCAACATCGACGCGATCACCATGACCTACGGCTACATGCGAAATTATGAAGACCGGGTTCGTCGCGCGGTGAACACGCCCGACAAGTCAGGCCGCTTCGCCCTGTGGCAGGGCGGCATGGAGCCCAACATTCCCGTCGGGTCGAAGGAAGGTGTCGCGAGCAGCATGCGGAAGGCGGTCTCCGGCGCCGAGCGGGAGCAGCGCGAGGGGGCCAGCGGAAAATGGGTGGCCCATTGGAAAATGGTCCACATCGTGCGCCCGGTGTGGGAGAAAGCCGGGGAAGCCAACCAGCTCGGCCGCAAATTCCCCGCCCTCACCTATACACCATCCGATGCGGACGGTTTGTTCGAGCTGGAGCCGGCTCCGTGCACCGTTCGCGGCGCCCGCGATCTGCTGAGCGTGGGCCTGCAGTACGGCAACGCCTTCGGCCAGGGCTTCCAGGCGGCGGCTCTCAAGCCCGCAGACTACTTCGGCAATGACGACGTCCTCTACCTGATGGAGGACATGGCAACCGGCGAGATCCGGCTGAGCATCCTGTGGGAGTGGCTGCACAAAGGCGCTGGCCTGACGCAGGACGATCCCTCGACGCGCTCCAAATCGGGGGATCCCTTCAGCGCCGAGTTGTTCCAGCGGCTGCTGGAGGAGGAGTACGGCAAGCTGCACGGCGCCGGTAACCGGGACGTTCACGACAATTCCAAGGGGACCACGCTGCCCATCGCCCGGGAAATCGTGCAGGCCTACGTGACCTCCAGCATCAAGCCTCCCTGGTATGTCGACCTGCTCAATCTCAACCTCAACCATCACGACCTGGAAGAGGCCCGCCGGCGCATTGGCAGCTATCTGGAAACCTTCGCCGGCACCGGCGCCCGCATCACGCAGAACCTGGACTTCGACCGCCCGCTGCCGCGGGCGAAAGGTGGACATCCCTCATGAAATCCTTCGAGCAACAGATCGCGGAAATCAAGGAATGGTTCAAGAGCCCCCGCTTCCATGGAATCGTGCGCCTGCACACTCCCCGGGACGTGGCCGAGCAGCGCGGAGCCATCCTGATCGATTATCCCGTCGCCCGGGCCACGGCGGAGGGGTTCTTTGCCCGGCTGCGGGAGCTGTTCTCCCAGCATGCACAAATCACCACCTTCGGTCCCTACTCCCCCGGCCAGGCGGTGACCATCAAGCGACTCGGGATTGAGGCGATCTATCTGGGTGGCTGGGCCACCTCGGCCAAGGGATCGATCTCCGAGGATCCCGGCGCCGACCTAGCGAGCTACCCGCTCGGCCAGGTCCCGGACGAAGCGGCTCCCCTGGTGCGCATGCTCCTGGCCGCCGACAAGAACCAGTCCTTCGCCCGCTCGCGCATGACGGAGGAACAGCGCAAGGCCACGCCGATCGCGGACTATCGCCCCTTCATCATCGCCGACGCGGATGCCGGTCACGGAGGCGACGCTCACGTCCGCAACCTGATCCGTCGCTTCGTGGAGGTCGGCATTCCCGGCTACCACATTGAGGATCAGAAGCCAGGAGCCAAGAAGTGCGGCCACCAGGGAGGCAAGGTGCTGGTGCCGCAGGACGAGCAGATCAAACGCCTCAACTCCGCCCGCTTCCAACTGGACGTCATGGGGGTCCCCGGAATCATCGTGGCGCGCACCGACGCGGAGGCGGCGACCTTCCTGGACGGCCGGGGGGACGAGCGCGATCAGCCGTTCATCCTGGGCGCCACCAACGTGGACCTGCCGAGCTACAAGGCGGGCTACGTGACCCTGCTGAAACGCTTGGCCGACCTGGGAATCGACGAGATCCGCGGACACCTGCTGTTCGCCCTGTCTCCCGCGGAGCACGCAGCGGCCGACACCTGGCTGGCGCGCGCCGGACTTCAGCCCGCCATCGAGGAAGCCGCGAAATCCTTCAAGGCGTCGAAGGACCCCGTGCTCGACTCCATTCTGGACAAGGTGGTCAACCGCTACCTGGATGCCTGGCAGGCCGAGGCGGGCTTGAAAACATACGGGCAGGCCGTCGCCGACGTCATGGCTTTTCGGCAGGCCGAGGGCGAGCGATTCGCCATGAGCCTTGAGGAATGGAAAGCCTTCGCTTCCAAAGCTTCTTTCTTCGCCGCCCGTGAGAAGGCCCGATCTCTGGGCATCCAGATCATCTGGGATTGCGAGCGCACCAAGACCCCCGAAGGCTACTATCACGTGGAAAACGGAATCGATCTGGCCATTGCCCGATCCCTGGCTTCGGCTCCCTTCGCCGACATCCTGTGGATGGAGACCAAGACGGCCAACCTGCACGAGGCCGCGAAATTCGCCCAGGCGATCCACGCCGAGTACCCCGGCAAGATGCTCGCCTACAACCTCTCCCCTTCCTTCAACTGGGACACGACCGGCATGACCGACGACGAGATGCG
>JAKEFJ010000128.1 GCA_022616665.1 Acidobacteriota bacterium | reverse complement strand
TTCGGAGAGCGCGATCACGCCGCCGCGGCGATTCGACGAAACTCCCACGACGCGACCGATGGCCACCGATATCACTCTCGAGAAAAACCTCCCTCACAGCGTGGACGCCGAGCGCTCCGTGCTGGGATCCATCCTGATTGAGAACCAGGCGATCAACCGCGCCCAGGAAATATTGCGGGAGAGCGACTTCTATCGGGACACCCACCGGAAGATCTTCAAGGTGATGGAGACTCTCTCGGAGCGCTCCACCGCCATCGACGAAATCACCCTGAAGGAGGAGCTGAGCCGCCTCGGCGATTTGGAGGCGGTGGGGGGTCCCGCCTATCTGGCCTCGCTGGCCGACGGGGTCCCTTCCCCCTCGCACATCGAATACTATGCGCGCATCGTCAAGGAGAAGGCGGTCCTGAGGGGCCTGATCAGCTCCGCCTCCCGGATTCTCACCGATTGCTACCGCGCCGAAGACGAGGTGCCTGAGATCCTGGACCGGGCGGAGTCCTCCATTTTCCGCATCGCCCAGGACTCGCTCTCCGGCGGCTTCCTGCCCATCCGGGTCATCGCCGATGCCGCGCTTAAAGTGATTGAGGAGCTCACCGAGAAGCGCTCTCTCCTCACGGGGCTGGCCACGGGCTATGAAAAGCTCGACGAGTACACCGCGGGGCTGCAAAACTCAGACTTGATCGTGGTCGCGGCCCGTCCCGCCATGGGCAAGACCACGATCTGCCTGAACATCGCCCAGAATGCGGCCGTGCTCGACAAGAAAAAAATCGGCATCTTCTCCCTGGAAATGTCCAAGGAGCAGCTGTTCTTGAGAATGCTCTGCTCGCTGGGAAGGATCGATGCCCACCTGCTGCGCACCGGGCGGCTCTCGAAGGACGACTGGAAAAAGCTCACCGACGCCTTTGCGCGCCTCTCCACAACCTCCCTGTTCATCGATGACACCGCCGGGATCAGCGTTCTGGAGATGCGGGCCAAAGCCCGGCGCTTGAAGAGCGAGCATGGACTGGACCTGATCATCGTCGATTACCTGCAGCTCATTCGAGGCCGCGCCAGCTCCGAGAACCGCACGCAGGAAATCTCCGACATCTCCCGATCCCTGAAGGAGCTGGCCAAGGAGCTTAAAGTTCCGGTCATCGCCATCTCTCAGCTCTCCCGGGCACCCGAGACCCGCGGAGGCGATCGCCGTCCCCAGCTCTCCGACCTGCGGGAGTCGGGAGCCATCGAGCAGGACGCCGACGTCGTCCTGTTCATTTATCGTGAAGAAGTCTACAAGCCCACCGACGAGAATCGCGGCAAAGCGGAGCTGATTATCGCCAAGCAGCGCAACGGTCCCATCGGCATGGTGCCCCTCGCCTTCCTGAAGCACTACACCAAGTTCGAGACCAGGGTGGACGACCCCGGGTGGCGTCCCGAGTGAGCCTCGGAAGCCTTGCCGAGCTCCGGCCCACCCGGGCCGAGATCTCCTTGGACGCTCTGCAGGCGAATTACTCCGTCATCCGCAATCAGGTGGGGCCTCGGGCGGTGATGGGAGTGGTCAAGGCGAATGCCTACGGGCACGGCGCTGTTCCCGTGGCCCGCTGCCTGCAAAGCGCCGGCATCGATCACCTCGCCGTGGCATTGATGGAAGAAGCGGTAGAGCTGCGAAGCAGCGGAATCAACACACCCATTCTGGTCATGGGAGCTCTGGAGCCGGTCCAGATGGAGGCCGTGGTGCGCTGCGGTGTCACCCCGGCGCTGTTTCGCGAGGATCAGCTCGAAGCCTTCGAGCGCTGCGCTGCGCTCGGCAGCCGAAGGCTCCCCTTTCACCTCAAGGTGGACACCGGCATGGGGCGGCTGGGGGTCCGCTGGGAGAGAGTGACCGACTTCCTGGGGGCCGTGGGCCGGTGTCCCCACCTGGAGCTGCAGGGGGTATTCTCCCACCTGGCATGTGCCGACGACCCCGAACATCCTCTGACCCTGACCCAGCTTGAGCGCTTTCAGCAGATTTTGGAAATCGCCCGCAGCCTGGGGCACGCGCCGAGAATGTGCCACCTCGCGAACTCCGCCGCAGTGCTGGACCGCCCCCCCTCCTGGCTCAGCCTCGTTCGTCCAGGGCTGCTTCTCTATGGATACCGGCCCTCGGAGCGAAATCAGCCCCTTGCGCTGCACCCCGTCATGCGGGTGGTGAGTCGAGTCGTTTACCTGAAAGAGCTGCGCCCCGGCGACTCGGTGGGCTACGGCGCGACCTTCACCGTCGACCGACCCGCCCGCATCGCCACGGTCTCCGCGGGCTACGACGATGGCGTCTTGAGGTCGCTTTCAAATCGCGGTCACTTCCTGGTGCGCGGACACCGGGTGCCCATCGTGGGCCGCGTCAGCATGGATCTCACGACGCTGGACGTCACCGAGGTCCCGGAAGCGAGGGTGGGTGACGACGTGGTGTTCATCGGCGCCCAGGAAGGTGTCTTCCAGGGGGCCGATCAAGTGGCGGTCGAGGCCGGAACCGTGACGTGGGAAATCCTCTGCGGGATCGGATGGCGGGTGCCCCGAGTCTACTTGCACGGCGGACGGGTCGTGGACGTTCGCAGCCGCTTTGCCGGGGAGACTCCAGCCCTATGAGGGCCGCTGCCTACATCTGCTCCGCTTGCGGCGGCGAAAGTCCCAAGTGGCTGGGCCGTTGCCCCGTTTGCCAGGAGTGGAACAGTCTCTCGGAGGAGCCCCGGCCCAGGCTCTCCTCTTCGGGCACCCGGGGAGGAAGCGCCGCGCCGACACCGACGCTCCCCCTGGCGAGTTTCCTAGGTGACGCCCCGATCTCCCGAATCGCCACCGGCATCGCCTCGCTGGATCGCGTCCTGGGAGGCGGGCTGGTGAGCGGAATGGGCGTCCTCATCGGTGGAGAACCCGGAATTGGAAAATCCACGCTGCTGCTGCAGTGCGCCTGGGCGTTGGAGACGAACCGAAAGACCGTGCTCTACGCCACTGGCGAGGAATCGGGCGCTCAGATAGCGCTGCGAGCGCGACGTCTGGGGGTGGCATCGCAAAAGCTGCTGCTCCTCCCCGGCCATTCCGTGGAGCGCATTCTGCAGGCCGTCGAGGAAGAACCTCCCGACATCCTCATCGTCGACTCGATTCAGACCATCGCCTCGGAATCGGTGGAATCGGCGCCCGGAAGCCTCAGCCAGGTCCGCGAGTGCGCCGTTCGCCTGCTGGAAATGTCCAAGCGAAAAGGCACGCCTCTGCTGCTCGTGGGCCACGTGACAAAAGACGGCTCGCTGGCGGGGCCGAAGGCCCTGGAGCACCTGGTGGACACCGTCATCTATTTTGAAGGCGACGGAAACTTCACCTACCGAATGTTGCGGACGGCGAAGAATCGCTTTGGACCCGCGGGAGAGCTGGCGGTATTCGAGATGGCGGAAAGCGGACTCATCGCCGTGGACAACCCTTCAGCCCTGTTTCTCGCCCAGCGGAAAGACGGCGCAGCCGGATCGGTGGTGTTCTGCTCCCTGGAGGGATCCCTCCCCTTCCTGGTGGAGATCCAGGCGCTGGTCGTGGGAAGCAGCGCTGGATCCGCGCGTCGCTGGGCCACGGGGTTCGATCCGATTCGCTCCGCCATGCTGCTGGCCGTGCTGGAAAAGCGCGCCGGCCTGTCCCTCTCCAGTGAGGATGTGTTCATCAACGTGGCAGGGGGAGTTCGTCTCGCCGAGCCTGCCGCCGACCTGGCCGTCGCCTGTGCCGTGGCTTCCAGCCTGCTGAACCGCATGGCTCGATTCGATACGGTGGTTCTGGGTGAACTGGGGCTGGTCGGCGAGGTGCGAGCCATCTCGCGCGCCGCCGATCGGGCCCGTGAGGCCCATCGGCTGGGCTTTTCCCGCTGCCTGCTGCCGAAAGCGAACCTCAAGGATATTCCCAAGGATCTCCCCCTGGAAGCGAAGGGCGTCTCGACGATTTCTGAGGCGGTGGAATCATTGCTATAATCCCCCGCGGTTGGCGCGCTTATTCACCGGAGGCACACGACACTATGATGCAGTGGATCCTCAGGGCCTTCTTTCTCCTCTTCGCGCTCGTCGTCTCAATCCAGGTTTTTCCTCCCTCCCTCTCACCTCCGGACTTGCGGTTCCTTGCTGTTGCGGCCCTCATCGGAGGGCTGGGAATCGGCCTGGAGGCGCTGGCACGGAAAGTGGAGGCTCGGGTCTTGGCAGGCACGCTGCTGGGGCTCTGCGCCGGAGCCGCGGTGGGAGCCTTCCTCTGGAAGCTCGTTCCCGAGGGGGAAATGGCCGGGATGAGCCCCGGTTTCGTGAGGCCGGCGGTCTTCCTGGTGGCCCTATACTTTGGCGCCTCCCTGGGGGCGCGCAAAGCCGAGACCGTCTCCTGGGAATCCATGCGCTCCGGCAGCCCGCGGGCCGCCGCCACTTCTCCCAGCAAGATCCTGGATACCAGCGTGATCATCGACGGGCGCATCGCCGATGTCTGCGAAACGGGGTTTCTGGACGGCATCCTGCTGGTTCCCCAGTTCGTGCTGAACGAGCTGCAGTACATCGCCGACTCCTCGGATCCGCTGAAGCGCAACCGTGGCCGGAAAGGACTGGACATTCTCCAGAGGATTCAGAAAGGAGTCCACGTGAAGGTGGTGATCACCGCAGCCGACTTTCCCGAGGTGCGCGAGGTCGACCTCAAGCTCATCGAGCTGGCCAAGCAGACCGGCTCCAAGATCCTGACCAACGACTTCAATCTGAACAAGGTGGCGCAATTGAGAGGAGTGGAAGTGCTGAACATCAACGAGCTGGCCAATTCCTTGAAGCCGGTGGTGCTGCCGGGTGAGTCGATGAAGGTCTTCATCATCAAAGAGGGGAAGGAGCCGAACCAAGGGGTGGGCTATCTGGACGATGGAACGATGGTGGTGGTGGACAACGCCAAGCGACTCATCGGCAAGACCGTCGACATCGTGGTCACCAGCGTCCTGCAAACCACGGCCGGGAAGATGTTCTTCGGAAGATTCGAGGCTCCCCTTGGCGCCCAGTCGGAGGATACCGAGCGCATGCGGAGAAACGGTTGAGTCCCCGGCGTGCCTGGCGCTGGGCGCTCGCCTTGGCCGCATGCCTCCTTCCGGCATGCGTCGGCTTCACCGCAGAGACTGCGCACACCTATCTGATTCTGCCCTTCGAGGATTCGGCGCCGGACGGATCTCGAGACTGGCTGCAGGAGGCCATGGCGCTGTCGCTGGCGGATTATTTCCTCGGCTCAGGCCAGCGGGTGGTGCCTCGCGAAGACCGTCTCTCGGCCATGGAAGAGATGGAGCTCCCCTCGGGAGCCCCCCTCACTCTCGCCACATCGCTGCGACTCGGGAAGCACTTCCGCTCAGGGGATGAGGGCCTGGCGCCGGACCGCCTGGTGGTGGGAAAATTCTCGCTCGATAACGGCCAGCTCGCCATGGCGGCCCGGGTGTTGCGACTGGACGCCAACGGAGCTGCCCCGTGGAGGGAGGAGTCGGGAAGCCTGAAGGATCTCTTGCGGCTGCAAAAGTCCCTCGCTCATGCCTTGCTTCGCAGCGATGGAATCGGGGGCTCGAAATCGGCCTCCCGCTCGGACAACGCCGATTCGGGAGGGGCCTTCCCTCTGGTGGCCTACGAGAATTACATCCGCGGGCTCATCGACGCTTCCTCTCCCAAGCAAATCTCCTACCTGCGCAAGGCAATCGAGCAGTCGCCCGGGTACCCCAAGGCCTCTTTCCAGCTGGCGCGCATCTTGGCGCATGCGGGCAAGCGACAGGAGGCTGAAGCTGCGCTGAAGGGCATCGCCGGCGAGCCGGATCCATACTCCGCCGAGTACCACTCCCTCAAGGGAACGCTGGAATTGGACGCGGGGCGCCTCTCCGAGGCCGAGGCGCAGGCGCGCCTGTCGCTGGCGGCGCGGGAGACTTCCGAGGTTCATGTCCTGCTGGCCAGGATTGCGAGGGCGCAGGCCGACCCGACAAGAGCCCTCCAAGAATTGGACCGGGCCGAGGCGCTGGATCCCGACAATGCCGACATTGCGCCAGTCCGTCGGCAGATTCAGAAGGAATCCCCTCCGCGCTCCTGAGGGGCGATCAGCCTCTTCTGGAATAGGTGCTGTAACGGCCTACCAGGTAGGCGTCGTACACGCTCAAGATCCAGATCATGCTCGCGAAGAAAAACAGGATGAGCTGTACGACCTCCCCGCGCGTCCGAATCAAGCTCTCCAGGCCAACCTGCGGAAAGAGCTGGAAGAAGCTGGTCAAGACCAGCAGCGCGACGACATAAATCTCCGCCAGCACGCAAAAGAGAAAAAAGAGCCCCTTCCCCAGTTGCGCATTGAGGATCTGGCCCCATCCGGGGACCAGCAGCGAGGCCAGCCCCGAGATCATTGGGACGCCGATTCCCTGGAATTCACCCGTGCTCGCTTCCCCCTGGTGATAAGCCTGGGCGATGTTGTACAGAAGGAAAAACACCAGAAGGAAATCTCCCGCGGCCAAGGCCAGGAAGAGCTCTTCTTCGGAGACGGCGAAGATATGGGCGATACCCCGGAAGAACGGCCATGCCTTCAACACCGACCAGTGCCCGACCAGTGCCAGGACTTCCGTGAGGAAAAGCAGCACTCCCAGCTTCCATTGCCCGTTCGCGACCTGTCCCGCGCCGCAAATGAACAAGGAAAGGGAAGAGGCCAGGGGGGCGTTGCCCCGAGCACCATAGCCTCTGCGCGTGGAAGCGCGCACCGTGGCGTCGAGCCCGCGCAGCGATCCACCGCCGACTTTCGTGCCTGCCCTACCAAGCCTTCTCACCGGCTCCAGCAAATCATCTTCTTCAATGATGTAGCAATCGTCCTTTTGACTCATGAACCCTCACCTCCCGATCAGCGGTGTCCCGCACGGCGCCTTCCATCGGTACCGGGGGAATATAGGGCGTAGTCGGGCGGCCATCCACGAAAAGTGATCAAGCTTTGTCAGGAAGGATGAGTGGAGGGGTGAAATGTCCCAGACCCTGCGAGATTGTGATCCGCCCGCCCTTCAGCGTCGCTGCTCGAAGGAGAGGATCATTTCCCGGAAGGCATCGAAAAGGGGAAAAGAGTCATGCGGACCCGGGCTCGCCTCGGGGTGATATTGCACGGCCAGGATGGGATGGCTGCGATGGCGTATCCCTTCCACGGTCCCGTCGTTGAGGTTGACCTGGGTAATCTCCAGGTCCGCCGGGAGGGAGTCTGGATCCACCGCGTAACCATGGTTCTGGGCCGTGATGAGCACCTTGCCCGTGGCGAGGTCTTTCACAGGCTGGTTGCCCCCGCGGTGGCCGAATTTGAGCTTGAACGTCTTGGCTCCGAGGGCCAGACCGAGAATCTGGTGCCCCAGGCAGATCCCGAAGATTGGGAGCTTGCCCACCAGTCTTCGGGCCGATTTCACCACCTCGGTGGCGGTGGCCGGATCGCCCGGCCCATTGGATAGAAAAATGCCTCGTGCGGAGGATGCGAGTGCCGTCTCGGCGGGGGTGGACGCGGGCACCACCGTCACGTCAAAGCCGGCGTCATGCAGCCGTCGCAGGATGTTCCGTTTCATTCCCAGGTCGAAGGCCAGGATCGGGATTCGCGAGGTGGCCACGGCCGGCTGCCATCCCCCGGGACCCTCCATGCCGTACCGATAGGTCGCGGCGCAGGTCACCATTCCCACCAGGTCCAGCTCCTCGAGACCCGGTGCCGATTGCGCTTTTCTCGCCAGGGCCTCCACGTCGCCTCCTGAGGGAGACAGGATCCCTTTCATGGCCCCCTTGGAACGGATGTGGCGCGTCAGCGCTCGCGTATCCAGCTGTGTGAGTGCGGGGATTCCCGACTGCACCAGGTATTCCACCAGCCCCTTTTCCGCCCTCCAGTTGCTGGGTGAGGCAGCCAGGCTTCGGATAATGAGTCCTTCAACTTGAATGCCGGCTGACTGAGGATCCTCTGGATTGACCCCATAATTCCCGACCTCGGCCACCGTGAGCGCCACGATCTGCCCGCGGTACGAAGGGTCCGTCAGGATCTCCTGGTAGCCGGTCATGGAGGTGTTGAACACCACCTCGCCGGTGCGACCGACCCGCGCCCCGAACGAGCGACCCGGAAACGCCCGGCCGTCTTCCAGAACCAGCAGCCCTTCGCTCATGCCTCCCCTTCCAATGGATTGAAAGTGATCTTCCCCTGGTCTTCCCGGAGGATGCCGATCGGAGTCGCCGGCTCATGAACCAAGAGGAGTCGCCACCCTTCCCGGAGCGCCTGAGGGAATACCCTCTTCTTGGTTTCCAAGGTGGTCAGAGGAAGCACATCGTAACCCATGATGTAGGGGATGGGAAGATGGGCCACGGTGGGAATCAAATCCGAGGGAAACAGCGCGGTCACTCCCCCGCCCCGCAACAGGACACCCTGCAATCCGGGAGTGTGGCCGGGCAGCGGGAGCACGGAGACTCCGGGAAGGACCTCCTGCTCTCCCTGCAGGAATTTGAGCACCCCCTCCTTGAAGAGCGGCTGAAAATTTTCCGGGACGTAACTGGCGCGCGTTCGCTCATTGGCGTGGGTGGCGAACTCCCACTCCTGTTTCTGAACGTAGTAGGTTGCGTTGGGGAAAGCCGGCACCGCCTCCCCGGAGTCCCGAGCGACGGTGGCGCCACCGGCGTGATCGAAATGGAGGTGCGTGAGGATCACCACGTCCACCGACTCGGGGGCGACACCTCGCCGGCGAAGCTCCTCCCGCAGGCCACCGGAGGAGCTCAGCGCATAAATCTCGCGCTCCTTCGGCCCCCATTTCTCTCCCATGCCCGTCTCCACGACGATCGTCCGCCTGCCGTCCCGGACGAGGAGGC
Organism: Acidobacteriota bacterium; assembly: GCA_022616665.1. Classification (GTDB taxonomy): domain Bacteria; phylum Acidobacteriota; class Polarisedimenticolia; order Gp22-AA2; family AA152; genus AA152. The sequence continues at coordinate 1,479 of JAKEFJ010000128.1, read as the reverse complement.
AATTCAGCGCCAGCTCGATGCGGTTCTTCTCGTCGGGACGTGAGACGCGCTCCCACAGGACCTTCGGGACCACCCCGAACATGGCTCCACCGTCCAGGCGAAAGCGCCCGGTCGGGACCAGTTCCAGGGAAAGGCCGCCGAGTTGAATCAAGGGAAGCAATCCCTAAAAGACTCGGGAGACGAGGGGTGCCAGCGCCCGGATCTCCTTCACGAGCTCCGCGAATTGGTCCGGGAACATGGCCTGGGGGCCGTCGGAGAGGGCCCGCTCGGGGTGATCGTGTACCTCCACCATGATCCCGTCGGAGCCTACGGCCACCGCAGCCCGGGCCAGCGGCGCCACCCGGTCGCGCCTCCCCGTGCCGTGGCTCGGATCCACCATGATGGGAAGGTGGCTCAGGTGCTTGACCGCCGGCACCACGGAAAGATCAAGCGTGTTGCGCGCGTGGTCGGAGAACGTCCGTACTCCCCGCTCACAGAGCATGATCCGATAGTTCCCCTCCGAGGCGAGATACTCCGCCGACATGAGAAGCTCATCCAGGGTGGCAGAGATGCCTCGTTTGAGGAAAACGGGGAGTCTGGATTTCCCCACTCGCTTGAGGAGGGAAAAATTCTGCATGTTCCGAGCCCCGATCTGGATCACGTCCGCGTACTCTTCCACCAGGGGGACCGACTCCGCGTCCATGGCCTCGGTCACGATGGGGAGCCCCGTTTGCTCCCTGACTTTTGCCAGGATCTTCAGGCCGGGCTCCCCCAGCCCTTGGAACGAATAGGGAGAGGTCCGAGGCTTGAATGCACCGCCGCGGAAGAAGTTGGCCCCCGCTTTCGCGACCAGCTCGGCAATGGCGAACGCTTGATCCTCGCTCTCCACTGCGCAGGGGCCCGCGATGATCGCCAGCTCCCTTCCACCCACCTGCCGTCCCCGCACCGAGATGACGGTATCCTCGGACTTCATCTCCCGGCTCACCAGCTTGTAGGGTTTGGTCACCCGGATGGCTTCCTTGACCCCCGGCATCGACTCAAATTCCTCGCTGTCCAGGGGCACCTGGTTTCCGGTGATTCCGATGGCCACTCTCTGGGCGCCGGGGATGGGATTGGCCTTGAAGCCCAACTGCTCGATGCGCTCGATGACGGACCTGATTTCCCGCTCCGTCACCCCCTTGTCCATCACGATCAACATCGTTTGGCATTCCTATCTGTCAGGATTTGAACTGATTTGCGTATAATACCCGAGCCTCCGGGGGGCCGCAATGCCGGCCATCCGCCGATCCCGGCCGAGGATGAATCAGGAGAAGGTTGACAGTCTCTGCGCAACCCATTTACACTGAGCACTTATCAACGCTTCCGATGCCAGCGCCACACGGTGGTTTGAGGCGGACGACGGGATTGCAGGCGCGTAGCTCAGGGGGAGAGCACTTCCCTGACACGGAAGGGGTCAGCGGTTCAAATCCGCTCGCGCCTACCATCTGTCACGACGTTCCG
>JAKEFJ010000127.1 GCA_022616665.1 Acidobacteriota bacterium | reverse complement strand
GCCTGCCCGGAATCGGGCGCTACACGGCGGGGGCGCTGGCCAGCATCGCATTCGACAATCCTCAGCCTGCTCTGGACGGCAACGCGGAGCGGGTCCTCGCTCGCCTCCTGGTGATGCGGGGAGATGTCGGATCGAGCCGGGTCCGCGGCCGATTCGAAAAGGCGGTGCTGGCCATGATGCAGGCATGCCGGCCGGCGGAAATCACCCAGGGGCTGATGGAACTGGGAGCCTTGATCTGCGCTCCGGTCAACCCCGCCTGCGCTCTCTGCCCGCTCGCGCGCCATTGCGGCGCCTGCTCCACGGGGTTGCAGAATAGACTGCCCGAGGGAAAGCCCAGACGACCGATCGAGAAGAAGCAGGCGGCGGTGGCGATTCTTCGCAGGGGAGGCTCCTTCCTGATGCTGCGCCGGGCCAGGGGTGGTTTGATGCCGGGGCTGTGGGAATTCCCCGGGGATTTTCTTCTCCCCCATGAGGCGGCCGGCGAAGGGCTGAAGCGGGTGGGCCGCGAGCGGCTGGGCCTTCCCATCATGGCCCAGCGGAGAGTTGCCCGATTCAGCCAGAGCATCACCTATCGGCGGATTCAGGTGAGCGCTTATGAGGCGAGGCTGGCGGAACCCTCGAGCCCCGATTGGAAGCTGCCAGCGGATGCCCGCTGGCTCTCGCCAAAGCAGGTGTCGCGACTCCCCCACGGCTCGGCCACGGGGCGATTGTTCGGTCTGCTGGCGAGACCGCTCGAAGTGAGACGGCTCCGGCGAAGCAGCCGAGACAGAGCGGCGCCGTGAGTCCAGCGGCGCCACGAATCGAATCGCTGAGCATGCAGGGGCCCGCGGGAGTCCTGGAAGGGATTCTCAAGCTTCCGGCATCCGCAATCAGAGCCGCCGCACTGTTGTGCCATCCCCATCCTCTTTATCAGGGATCCATGCATTCCCCCGTCATCTTCCGCGCGGCCCGCGCCCTGCATCGGAGGAGCTATGCGACGTTGAGGTTCAACTTTCGAGGAGTGGGAAGATCCGCGGGAAGCTACGATGGCGGCCGTGGGGAAAAGCAGGACGTCCTGGCAGCGCTGGAGACGCTCATCAGAAAAGTGCCCAATGTTCCCGTGACCCTCCTGGGCTATTCGTTCGGGTCCAGAGTGGGCTTCGAGGCGGCGGGGGACGTGCGGGTGAGTCGGCTGATCGGCATCGGCGTGCCGCTGGCGCTTGGGCCCATCGATTTTCTCATGGGAATTGGCAAGCCCTTGCTGCTCATCCAAGGAGAGCAGGACCCATTTGCACCGCTTCCGGACGTGCAGCGACTCATCCGGACTTTGGGGTCTTCATCGCGGCTGATCCTGATCCCCGGAGCGGATCACTATTTCAACGGAAAGCTGGACCAGCTGGAAGAAAGCCTTGCCACCGCTCTGATGGAGGCGCCCTTCAGTGGGACACCTGCTTGATTTGTCCCGCGGCTGCCTCCAGAGCGTCCCGTCCGACCAGATGCCGGTGGGCCACGTAGTCGAACAGTCTGGATTGAAGAATCCTTCGCCCTCGATGCAGCCGTGACATGACGGTCCCCATCGGGATGCGAAGCGCCTGGGAAATGTCCCTGTAGCTCATCTCATCCACCAGGGCGAGCATCACGACCGGGCGATACTCCGCCGGCAGCGCCTCCAGAGCCTCGTTTACCTCCGACGCCGTCACCGATTCCATGACTTCCTCTTCCGGTGTCCTGGAAGGGGCGTGCGGGAACGCCGATTCGAGCCCTACTCCTGACGCGAGAACCGTCTCGAGATCCACGGCCCCCGCCGCCGGGCGCTCCTGCTGGACCCGGTTGAGGAACTGGTTCTTCAGGATGCGGAAGAGCCAGGCGCGGATGTTGGTGCCAGGCTCGAAACGGTGGAAAAAGCGGTAGGCGCGCAGGTAGGTATCCTGAACCAGATCCTCCGCGTCCTTTTCATTGCGGGTCAGGCGCAGCGCCAGGCTGCGCAGCGAGCGCAGGTGCGGCAGCGCCTGAGCCTCAAACTCGCCCTGACGATCCGGGGCGGAAGGAAAAAGCTCTTTGCCTTTGGGCCTTTCGGAAATCTTCTGGGCCATGACTCTCCTCGACACCCATCCTTCCCACGCTGTTGGGATGCAGGCGGCTCGCAAAGGATTCATGGGATTCGCCGGTGGGGGATACAGCCGGGCCAGGAGGGTTGATCGAATCGCCTTCCTTCAGGGATAATCCCCCGCCTTGAAAATGGGGCGAGGAAGGTCCTGATGGCCATGAAGCTGTATCATTTTGAAGCCTGCCCTTATTGCGAAAAGGTCCGATCCACCCTGAAGCGGATGGACTTGCGGTATGAGAGCGTTGAGATCGATCCGTCGGACCGCGCCTTGGTGAAGGCCGTTTCGGGCCAGGAGAAGGTGCCGGTCCTCGCGGACGGCGACGCGGTGATTCACGACTCCACCCGGATTCTGCGATACCTGGTGCGGACGTACGGAGGAGGCCGTTTCCTGCCCGACGAAGCGCATTCCCGCGGGTTGATGTGGATCCTGGAAGAGTATGTCGACGAGGTACTGATACCGCTGCTGCATCGGACGGGCCGCAACGTGGACGAAAATGGCAAGGCCCTGGACGAGGCGGGCAGAGCCGCGCTCAAAGCCGAGGCGGCGCATCAATACGAGTCGCTGGAACAGCTCCTGAGCTCCGACGGATTCGCCTTGGCGAACCGGGTGACCCTGGGAGACATCGCCCTTTACGCCTGCCTGTCACGGCTGGAGCTGTACAGCCCGCGTGGAATTCCCAGCGACTATCCGCGCATCCGGGCCTGGTACACAAGAATGAAGGCCTAAAAACAGGCCCGCACGCATCCCGCCCCGACGAGTCGTTCCCATATCCCAGACCGATTCGCCCGCCTCACCGGGGACCGGCCGGCGCTCCATGGGTAAATCGGGAACTGCCTAATCCCAGGGGAGTCTCGTCAGGCCTTCCCGGGGGGGTGAGAGGCGCCAGGGCCGGAATAGGGCTCCCTCAGCTCCACGGGCTCAGCCTTTCGCGATTTTGCCTTGAGATTCAGCAGCTCCACGAACAGGGAAAATGCCATGGCGAAATAGATGTAACCCTTGGGGACGTGATGACCGAACCCATCGGCCATGAGCATCACGCCGATCATGAGCAGAAATGCGAGCGCGAGCATTTTCACGCTCGGGTGCCGGTGGACGAAATTTCCGATCGCCTTGGCGAAAAGCATCATGATCAATACCGCCACCACGACCGCTGCCACCATCACCTCCACGTGGCTCACCATCCCCACCGCGGTGATCACCGAGTCCAGCGAAAAAATCACGTCCAGAAGCATGATCTGCACGAGGATCGCCGCGAAAGAAGGAGCGACACGGGACGATCGGCTGCCTTCCTGACCTTCCAGCTTTTCATGGATTTCCATGGTGCTCTTGGCGATGAGAAACAAGCCGCCCGCCAGGAGCACAAGGTCCCTGCCGGTGAACTCTTTTCCAAAGGTGGTGAACAGGGGACGAGTCAGCCCCATGACCCAGGAGAGGGACAGCAGGAGAAGAATGCGGGACACCAGCGCGAGCCCCAGCCCCAGACGGTAGGCTGAAGGCTGCCTGGCGGCGGGGAGCTTCCCCACCAGGATGGAAATAAAAACGATGTTGTCGATTCCCAGAACGATTTCAAGACCGGCCAAGGTGAGAAAGCCGATCCAGACCTGAGGGTTACTTAGCATGTCCATGGTCGCTCCTCCCGGCGAATGGGGCGAAAATCCTATCACCGAGCGGCTATAATGCGCCGTTGTGAGTCTTGCAAACGGCACCCGCCTCGGTCCCTACGAAATCCTTTCTCCCGCCGGAGCCGGGGGGATGGGAGAGGTATACAAGGCCAAGGACACTCGGCTGGACCGGGTGGTAGCCATCAAAATCCTGCCCCCCCATCTCTCCAAGGACCCCGAGCGCCGGCAGCGCTTCGAGCGTGAAGCGCGCACGGTCTCGGCTCTGAACCACCCGTTCATCTGCACGCTGCACGATGTGGGCCAACATGACGGAACCGATTTCCTGGTCCTGGAGTATCTGGAGGGGGAAAACCTGGCGGAGCGTCTGGTGAAGGGGCCGCTTCCCAGCGAGCAGGTCCTCCGCATTGCATCGCAGATCGCGGACGCCCTGGACAAGGCACACCGACAGGGTGTCATCCACCGGGACTTGAAACCGGCCAACGTGGTGCTCACGAAAAACGGTGCGAAGCTTCTGGACTTCGGTCTCGCCAAAGTGCTGGATCCCCTCTCCGGCGGCGTCCTCGCCGGGATGTCGGCGCTGCCCACCGAGCGCCGCGACCTGACGGCCGAGGGGTCTCTCCTGGGCACCCTGCAGTACATGGCCCCGGAGCAGCTGGAGGGAAAGGAGGCAGATCCGCGCACCGACATCTTCGCCCTGGGCGAGATGATCTATGAAATGGCGACCGGCAGGCGGGCCTTCGAGGGAAAGAGCCAGGCGAGCCTGATCGCGGCGATCCTGGAGCGCGAGCCAGCTCCCATCTCGACGGTCCAGCCCATGGCCCCGCCGGCTCTGGATCGCCTGGTCAAGACCTGCCTGGCGAAGGAACCGGACGATCGCTGGCAGACGGCCCACGACGTGGCACTGCAGCTCAAGTGGATCGCCGATGGCGGGTCCCAGGCGGGGCTTCCCGCGCTTGTGGTCCAGCGGCGCAAGGGAAGGGAACGCCTCTGGATGGCGCTCAGCGCGGTCTCGACTGTGGCTGCCGGGCTGCTTGCAGCCTTCGTTTTCCTGCGGCCGGCTCCCGCTCGATCGATGCTCCAGTTCTCCATCTACCCGCCGGAAAAGACCTCCTGGACGTCGTTCAACTCCATGGCAATCTCACCCGATGGACGCAAGCTGGTCTTCTATGCCGATTCGGAAGACGGTCTGGGACGGCTTTGGCTGCGTCCCATGAATTCGATCGCGGCGCAGGCGCTCCCCGGTACGGAGATCGGCAATGCCTCTTTTCCCTTTTGGTCCACGGACAGCCGGTTCGTAGCCTTCTTCGCCGAACGGAAATTGAAGAAGATCGACGCGACCGGGGGCGTTCCCCAGACACTCTGCGATAGCGAGGACATGTCGGGCGGAACCTGGAACAGCGAGGGCCTGATCCTGTTTTCGCCCGCGGCGAAGCTGGGCCTGCTGAAGATCTCCGGGTCGGGGGGAACGCCAACTCCGGTGACCAATCTGGACGCCTCCCGCCAGGAGACGGGACACCTCTGGCCCAGCTTTCTTCCCGATGGGAAGCACTTCCTTTTCCATGCCCGCAGCACAAAGCGGGAGTTCGAGGGGATCCGCGTCGGCAGCCTGGACGAAGGAGAAGGGAAGTTCCTGATGAACGCCGACTCGGGAGCGGTATTCGTCCCTCCCAACCACATCCTTTTCATGCGTGGGGGTGCTCTGCAGGCCCAGCAATTCGATCCGGAGCGGCTCTCGCTGCTTGGGGAGCCCCTGCTGATGGCGGAGAACGTGGGGATGAATACCGCCTACCACTACGGCGCCTTCACCGCTTCCGCCAACGGGATGGTCGCCTACCGGAGCGGGGCGCCCGGTAGCCGGGACCTGATCTGGATCAATCGGCAGGGAGCGCGGGGGGAGCCCGTCGTGCCTTCGGCCAACTACGTTGATCCGGAGCTGTCGCCTGATGGAAAGCGAGTGGCGGTCGCTCTCGGGAACACGCTGGACGACAAATCCGAAGTCTGGATCGTCGATCTCTCCCGCTCCGTCAGCACCAAGCTGACGTTCAATCCTAAAGACAGCGTGACTCCCGTCTGGTCGCCGGATGGGAAATATGTCTACTTCGCCTTGGCAGACGATCAATTCCAGGACATCTATCGCAAGACTGCGGATGGGTCGGGCGAGCAGGAGCTGGTCTTCAAGTCGGAAGTTGACAAGTTTCTCAGTGACATTTCCCCCGATGGTTCGTTCCTACTCTTCGACACGGGGGTCGCCGTCGGGGCGGCGGACATGTGGATGCTGCCGCTTCGGGGCGAAGCCGCCGCCGCGCCGCTGTTGAAAACCCCCGCCCAGGAAGGACAGGGACGCGTGTCTCCGGATGGAAAGTGGCTCGCCTACGCCTCCGACGAGTCGGGGACTCCCCAGGTTTACGTCCGATCGTTTCCACAGCTGGGCGGAAAATGGCAGGTCTCGGCGCGCGGCGGAGCTCAGCCCCGCTGGAGCCGGGACGGAAAGGAGATTTTCTTTCTGGGAGTCGACGGCAGCCTCCAGGCTGTTCCACTGGAAGCCCAGGGGTCCTCTCTGCAGATCGGCGTTGGAACCCAACTGTTCACCCGCAGCCTGAACCTCTTCTCCATGCGGAATCACTACGCTCCGTCTCCCGACAGGCAGCGCTTCCTCTTCACCCTCAATTCCAGCAATTCCGGCCCGGTTCCGATGACCGTGCTCGTCAATTGGGATGCCGAGCGGTCCCGCTGAAATCAGGGGAGAGAGCAGCCGTGAGCGGCGGGGCTCTTGGAGAATTCTGATTCGCTCAGGCGGCGGCGGTGCCGGAGCTAAACGAGTCGAAGAAGGATTCCACTTCGTTCAGGAAAGCGTCCACGGTCGGCAGGGTAGAGATTTTCTGCCGCAGGTGCTTGCCTTTGGGCAGTCCGTGAGTGTACCAGCCGGTGAAGGTGCGGATCTTGTGGAGCGCGAAGCGCTCCTCTTCCTGATCGCGCAGCATCCGGAAATGCCCCAGGATCATCTCGCGGCGATCCTCCAGGGTGACGGGTGGCGCTTCCTCATCCCGCAGCCGCGCGGCAGTCTGCCGGAAGATCCAGGGGTTCTGCATGGCCCCCCTTCCGATCATCACTCCGTCGCAACCTGTCTCGCTGAACATCGCCAAGGCGTCTTCCGGGGCCAGGATGTCGCCGTTGCCGCTCACGGGAATGGAGAGTGTCTCCTTCAGATTCCGGATCCGGTTCCAGTCGGCCTTCCCGCTGAACATCTGCCGGGCAGTCCGGGCATGCAGCGCCACGCCGTCCGCCCCGCCGGCTTCGCAAGCCCTTCCCAGATCCAGGTAGTTGCTGCGCTCATCGTCCAGGCCCAGGCGGAACTTGACGGTCAGGGGGATGCGCACTCGAGCCCGGCAGGCGCGGATGATTCCTTCTGCTAGCTCGAGGTCCCCCATCAAAGCGGCGCCGGCGCACCCCTTGAGGATCTTGTTGGCCGGGCAGCCCATGTTGATGTCGACGATGTCGGCGCCCAGCTCCTGCACGTAAGCGGCGGCCTCGCTCATTCGCGCGGCGTCGGAGCCGTAGATCTGGATGGCCAGGGGCCGCTCATCCTCATGAAACTGCATCATCGAGCGGGTGCGCTCGCTGCCGCGGGTGAGGGCCTCGGAGGAGATGAACTCCATCGACACTACCCCCACGCCGCCGATGCGCTTGAGGATGCGGCGGAAGTACTGATCGGTGATTCCGGCCATGGGGGCCAGAATCAGCGGTGGGTCCACCGAGATTCTGCCGATTTGAAACGCCTGCTTCATGCCCTCACCAGAATGCTTCCAGAATTCGACACAATCCCTACTATAGCGAAAATGCGGCAGCATCAGAAGGCCTGCGAGGCAAATGTAGGCGTTCGCTGGACAAGTGAGCTGCCCGCTATTCGGCGCGAGATCACTCCCGGTCGGTGCTAGAATATCCACTCTTCGAATCGATCATGGATGGCGGAGGTCTCATGAAACTCTCGGAAATCCAGAAGGCGCTGGTAAGCTCGGAGCTGGACGGCTGGCTGCTGTTCGACTTTCACGGACTGAACCCCATCGCGACCCGGGTGGCGGGTCTGGGCGGTGCTCACATGATGACCCGCCGTTGGTTCGGACTCGTCCCTTCGAAGGGGGAGCCGGTCTGGCTTCACAGCGCCATCGAGGCGCACGTCTTCGCCGATCTGCCCGGAAAGAAAATCGCCTATGTAGGCTGGCGACAGCTGGAAGAGAAGCTGGGAAGCATCCTGCAGGGGCACCGCAGGGTCGCCATGGAGTATTCGCCGGGCGGCGCCATTCCCTACGTCTCCCGGGTGGACGGAGGGACGCTGGAGATGGTCCGGGCGTGCGGAGTGGAGGTGGTGACCTCCGCCGACCTGGTGCAGGCCTTCGAGGCGTGCTGGACCCCGGAGGCGCTGGCATCGCATCGCCGCTCGGCCAGGCACCTGGATGAGATCGTCCAGCGCACGTTCCACGAGATCGCTTCCTCGGTGGGCTCGGGGCGAAGCCGGACGGAGTTCGAGATTCAGCAGTTCATGATGGAGCTGTTCCGCACGCGTGAATTGCATGCGGAGCCGCCCATCGTCGCCGTGAACGCCAACGCCGGAAACCCTCATTACGAGCCGGTGCAGGGAAAGAGCGCCTCCATTAAAAACGGGGATCTGGTCCTATTGGATCTGTGGTGTCGGGAGAAGGCCGACACCGCGGTGTTCGCGGACATCACCTGGATGGGCTTCGTGGGGAAAACGGTCCCCACGCGATACGACGATGTCTGGCATGCGGTGTCCGGCGGGCGCGATGCGGCCATCGAGTACGTCCTGGGCTCGGTGAGGGAGGGGAAGATCCTGAGGGGCTGCGATGTGGACGACGTGGCCCGGGCCTTCATCCGGGACCGTGGCTACGACCGGTTCTTCATCCACCGCACCGGGCACAATGTGGGGCGCGAGGTGCACGGCAACGGAGCCCACCTGGACAATCTCGAGACCCGGGACGAGCGCCGCCTGATTCCTAGGACGGGATTCACCATCGAACCCGGCGTTTACCTGCCTGAATACGGAATCCGCAGCGAGGTGAATCTCTACATCGCGGAAAACGGCGCCGAGGTCACCACCTCCGTTCAGGATCGCATCACCCCCATACTGAGCCAGTGAGCCCGCGTCCTTCTCCATACCGATAGCGGCAGGGAGATGGATGGGCTATACTGCGCTCCCGATGTCCAGCCATTCCCGCATGGAAGCGGTGATGGACCCGGGAGGAGATGACGGCGACGGGACGCCCATGATCGGAAGCCGGCCCGTTGCCCTGGCAAGATTCGGCCCCCGCCCGATGGTCGGGCGTGCGGGGCTTCCTGACGCAACGAGATGATGGGGAAGGTTCCGCCCGCGGTGATCCCGCGGGTGTCGAGCCTCCACCCCGAGGAGTTCCATGTCCAAGGCCATGCTGATTAACGTGACCCACGCGGAAGAGAGCCGCGTGGCGATCGTGGAGAATGGTGTTCTCGACACCTTCGAGATCGAGACTCTCAATCGGGAAAGCATCAAAGGCAACATTTACAACGGGATCGTGGAAGGCATCAACACGACCCTCAATGCGGCGTTCGTGCGGTACGGTAGCGACCGTCCCGGCTTCCTCCCGATGGACGAAATCAACTTCAAGAACGTTCCCGTCCTGCGGGGGAAGGAGGACGGGGGTCACCGGCACCATATCCGCGACCGGTTGGAGCGCGGGCAGAAAATCCTCGTTCAGGTGATCAAGGACGGCTTCTCGACCAAACCCGCCAGTCTTTCCACCTACTACTCGCTTCCTGGCCGCTACCTGGTTCTCATGCCCGGCTCCGACAGCTCCGGGATCTCCCGCAAGATCGAAGACGGCGAGCAGCGGGACAGGCTGCGCAAGATCATGGAGGAGCTGAAGGTCCCGGAGGGCTTCGGCGTCATCGTTCGCACCGCCGGCTACGATGTCTCCCGAACCGAGCTTCACCGGGATCTGAAGTATCTGCTCAAGGTCTGGGAAAACATCCTGAAGACCTCCGCCTCCCAGGGATATCCCTCCTACGTCTACCAGGAGAGGGACCTGGTGCTGCGCACCATCCGGGACTACTTTACCCAGGACATCGCCGAAATCCATATCGACAGCAAGGAAATGTACGAGAAGGCCCTGAGTTTTTTCCAGGAGGTGATGCCTTCCAAGAAGCGAATCCTCAAACTCTATACCGAGGATCGTCCCATCTTCACCCGCTACAACCTGGAAGAGCAGATTGAGAGCATCTACAAGCGCCGAGTGGCCCTGAAGTCGGGGGGGGAGATCGTCATCGACGGGACGGAGGCCCTCACCGCCATCGATGTGAACTCGTCCAAGTCCAAGAGGGAATCCAACATCGAGGATCTGGCCACCGCCACAAACATGGAAGCCGCCGAGGAGATCGCCAGACAGCTCAGGATCCGGGACATCGGGGGGCTCATTGTCATCGACTTCATCGACATGCGCGCTTCGAAGAACGTCCGGGAGGTCGAGCGGGCCTTGAAAGAGGCCATGAAGCGGGACAAGGCGAAGTACGACATCACGCGCATATCCAAGCTGGGATTGCTGGAGATTTCACGCCAGCGCCTCAAGAGCGAGAAAGCTTCCGGGAGTTACGTCGCCTGCCCCACCTGCGGCGGCCACGGCCTGGTGAGAACCACCGAATCGGCGGCGCTGGCGGTGCTCCGGAAAATTCACGCCCGGGTCCCTCGCGGAGATCTTTCGGCCATGAAGGTCAGCCTGCCGCCCGATGTGGCCATCTATCTGCTGAACAACAAGCGGGAGGACCTGGCGGGCCTGGAGCACCGGTACAAGACCCGAATCTCCATAGCTCCCGTTCCGACGTTGAGGCCCCACCAGTCGGAAATCGAGCTGGTGACCCGGGAAGGAGGCGCGGCGCAGCTGGAGGAGCCGGTCGCGCCCGTCAGAGCTTCCGAGCCGCGGGAGCCGGCGCACAGGCGGGAGAAGGCTCCCGAGCCCCGCCGCGCGGCACGCGTGGAAGAGGAAGGCGGAACCGCGCCACCCTCAGCGCCGCCACGAGAGGCAGCGCCGACGGGTGAAGCAGGAACCCCCGCTGCTCAGGAAGGGGAGGGAGGCCAGCGCCGCCGTCGTCGTCGTCGCCGACGCCGTTCGCGGCACGGCAGAGGTGATCGTCCGGAGATGACCTCTTCCGTCGGCTCCGTTACCGAAGACGTTGCGCCGCAGCCGGCAGAGGAAGGTCCCCTCGTCGTCCCGGCCCAGGCGCTTCCCGATGAGGAGATCCGGCCGCAGGAGCGATTCCCGCCGCCTCCCGAGCCGCCTCCAGCGGCGATTCCCGCCTCCCCCGGGGAAGCGGGCGCCGAATCCGTTCAGGAAGAGGAAGGAACGGTTGTCAAGAAGGTCCGGCGCCTGTGGTGGAGGAAGCGTGCCGGACGCCCTCGCTCGGCGGCTGGAGGAAGCTCCACGGGAAGCGGAGGCGAGAATTCCTGAGCGCGACAAGAGGCCCCGCGAGAGTGGGTTAAAGCCTTCCGGCAATTGAAACACCGGATGCCATTCTTCGTACATCTGCCCGAGGCGGGGATACCGCCGGTCGGGGGCCGCTGCGCTCCGGCTACGTCCGGCGAATTTGGGGGGTGTCAATGTCCGATGCCGAAAGCATGGATTCCATGAGCTTCTTCTCGAGAGTGGTGAACATGTTCATTGCTCCCGGGAAGGTTTTCGAGTTCCTCATGCAAAAGCCCATCTGGGTCGTTCCCCTATCCGTGGTGACCCTTGCCATCACGCTGCAGCAGGGGATCATCATGAGCAGCCAGACGGGGAAGGAAGGCATGCGCCAGGAAATCCAGAAGAGCCCGAGGGCTGCTCAGCTCTCCTCCGAGCAGGTGGATCAGCAGATCTCGATGATGGGGAAGATCATTCCCATCTCGACCCTCATCATGGCTCCGGTGATTACCTTCGTGGCTGCCGGGCTGATTTATTTCATTTTCAGCATCGTTTTGGGAGGCGAGATCACTTACAAGCATACGCTTTCGGCCTGGACGCACGTGGGATTCATCGGGCTTGTGGGAATCGCCGTTCAGACCGCCCTGGTGTTCATTAAGGGAACCATCAGGCCGAACACGTCACTGGCGGCCTTCCTGCCTTTCCTGGAGGAAGACTCGTTCGTCTATCATTTCATGCAGACCTTTGACTTATTCGTGCTCTGGCAGCTGGCCGTCCTGGCCATCGGGATGGGAATGTTGAGCCGCGTGGGCACGAAGAAGGCCGCCATCGTGCTCTATTCGACCCTGGCGGTCCTCGGCCTGGTCATTGCGGGCGTCCGCCAGGCGTTTTCCTGAATCAACCTGAGAGCGGGGGACCGGGACCAGGCGCGCGCCGCCCGGCCCGCCAAGAAAGGCAAGGTTTGAATCGATCATGACCCGGGGCAAGAAGATACTGATCGCGGGACTGGGCGTGCTGGTCGTGGGCGCGCTGGTGCTCGTGAACGTGAAATTCGACCGTAAGAAAAAGGTCACCGTCCAAACCGAGAAGATCAGCATGCGGCGCCTCAAGTCGGTGGTCACTGCCTCGGGGAAAATCAAGCCCAAGAAGCAGGTGAACATCAGCGCCATCACCTTCGGGAAGGTGACCCGCCTGTCGGTGGCGGAAGGGGACCTGGTCACCGAGGGCCAGTTTCTCCTGGAGGTGGATCCGGCGCCCCTGGCGGAGCAGGTCTACGCGCTGAAGGCCTCCATTGCCGCCGCCAAAGCCGCCCTGGCGCAGTCGAGCGCCAGCCTGGTTCAAGCCCGACAGGACCTGAACCGGCTCAACGAGCTGAAGAAGAGCAATCTGGCGACCGACCAGGATGTGGAGCGCGCCCGGACCAACGTGCAGGTGGAGGAAGCGCGGGAAGAATCGGCCCGCAAGGAAATCGATCGCCTGGCAGCCAACCAGCGTAGCGCCTCCCACCAGCTGAGCCAGGTGACGTTCAAGGCGCCGCTGGCCGGCCTCATCACGGTCATGAACATCGAGGAAGGGGAGAACGTCATCACCGGGACGATGAACAATCCCGGGACGGT
>JAKEFJ010000126.1 GCA_022616665.1 Acidobacteriota bacterium | reverse complement strand
CGACCTTGATGCTGCTGGAACCGATGTCCAAGCCCACCAGGTTTTTGTTCCTTGAGAAGAACACCCGATCTCTCCTTATCTCAGAGGTTTGTGGAACGGCCTCGCGAATTTCCTGACCTTTTGCGACTCCACGGGATTTCAATATATGTCGGCGTCCAGGGTTTGCAAGTTCATCTGTCACGAAAGTCATCGCTGACTTTTCATAATTGAATGTGTGTGTAATTGATTGTTTCTAAGTGCCGTTCGCCGCCAGGAACGCCGCGGGAAGGGGATTGGAAGAAGGAGTATGAGGGTGCCACTGGTTTGTCACCGGTGGCTTTTTGACAGGGGGGTGGCCCGGATGGGGTCTTGATTCGGACCTGTTTACTGTGCTAGAGTGCGCGCTCTTTTGGGTTCAGGCAGAAGGAGAGCCGCATGGCCCGCGTCTGCACGATTTGCGGGAAGGGACCGCGCTTCGGGCATCAGATCAGCCACGCCCACAATGTCTCTCAGCGGGTGTGGCAGGCGAATCTTCAGTCCGTCCGAATCGAGGTGAAGGGAAATCGCCGAAGGCGCCGCGTTTGTACGCGTTGCATCCGATCAGGAGCGGTGGCCAAAGCCGTTTCCTGAGCCTGCTCATTCCACCCGAGCGATAGCGTCAATCTCCACCCGTGCTCCCTTCGGGAGGGCTGCCACCCCCACGGTGGAGCGAGCCGGTGGATTGGCCCCGAAATACTCCCGATAGACTTCGTTCATCTTTGGAAACTCACCAAGATCCAATAGATAGACGGTTGTCCGCACAACCCGATCCATCCCTGCTCCCCCCGCTACTAGGATGGCTTCCAGATTCTCTAAAACCCGTCTCACCTGCTGGGCAATATCTCCCTGGATCATCTCTCCCGTCGCCGGGTCCAGGGGAATCTGTCCGGAAACGAACAGGAAGCCGCCGGCGACGATGCCTTGGGAGTAGGGTCCGATGGCCGCCGGGGCGGAATGGGTTTGCACCACGCTTCGTGCCGTCATAGCGCATGCTCCTGTCGGAAATGGTTCAGCCGCTTTGTCGTTCTACCTGATGGACCCCCTGGATCCCGCGCAGGCGTTTCACGATGCGCTCCAGATGGTCCAGATCGGAAATGTCCAGGGTCAGAATGATCTGCCCCTGCTTGCCCTCGAAGGTCTTGGCGCTCACGTCGCTGATATTGGATTTTTCGTCGGCAATGGCGGAGGTGACCCGGGCCAACACCCCTTGTCGGTCTTCTGAGGTGATGTTGAGGCGCACCTGAAACTTGGTTTCCTTGCTCCCAGCCCAGGCCACCTCGATCTTTCGTTCGGGATCGTAGAGCAGCCTCTCGACGTTTGGGCAGCGCTGAGAATGTACGGAAACCCCTTTCCCCCGAGTGATGTAACCCACGATCGGCTCCCCGCGGATGGGGCCGCAGCACTTGGCGAGATAGACCATGACGTCGTCCAGCCCCCGCACCTTGACTGCCGCGCCGGAGAGGCCCAGCGCCTTCTTCACCACGGTGGTGATCTTCGATTCGGTGGGCTCTTTCCAATCGGTCTCGGGCACCAGGTGGCCCACCAGCTGCTTCACCGAGACTTTTCCATAGGCCACGGCGGCGTAGTAGTCGTCCAGACTGGGGAACCCCAGGGAGTTCAGCGCCTCGGTGAGCTTGCCGTCCCCGTGGAGAATCTTCGCGGAGATGTGGAAACGCTTCAGTTCCCGCTCCACCAGGGATTTCCCCAGCTGGATGCTGCTACTCCTGCGGTCCGTGTTCAGCCATTGACGGATCTTGCTGCGGGCCCGAGAGGTCACCACGAAGCTCAGCCAATCCTGGCTGGGGCGGTGTGCGGGATTGGTGAGGATTTCCACGATGTCGCCGTTGTGCAGAGGGGTCTTGAGGGGAACCAGCTTGCCGTTCACGCGGGCCCCTAGGCAATGGTGTCCTACCTCGGAGTGGATGGAGTAGGCGAAGTCCACCGGCGTCGCCCCGCGAGGGAAGCTCTTGACCTGTCCCTGGGGGGTGAAGGCGTAAACCTCCTCCGGGTAAAGCTCCACCTTCACCATCTTCAGGAAGTCCCGGGGGTCCCTGAGCTCCTGTTGCCACTCCATGATCTGACGCAGCCATTGAATATTCGGGTCCTCCCCGGCCTTTACTTTCTTACCCTCCTTGTACTTCCAGTGAGCCGCGATGCCCTCCTCAGCGATTCCATGCATCTCCGGCGTGCGGATCTGCACCTCGAAGGGCTGCCCCTTTTCGCTCATCACGGAAGTGTGGAGCGATTGGTACATGTTGGGCTTGGGCATGGCGATGAAGTCCTTGATGCGGCCCGGCACCGGCCTCCAGATGGAATGGATGGTTCCCAGGGCCGCGTAGCAGTCCTTCACGGTGGGGGTGAGAATGCGGAAAGCCAGGTAGTCGTAGACCTGTCCAACATCAATCCCCTGGACCCTCAGTTTCTTGTAGATGCTATAAAGATGCTTGACGCGCCCGGTGATGTCACAGCGAATTCCTTGCTCCTGCAGCTTGGTCTCCAGAGTCGTGCGAATCTCGGTGATGAAATCGTCGCTGATCTTTCTCCGCTCTTCCAGAGCCGATACCAGGGACGCGTAACCCTCCGGATCCAGGTATGCCAAAGAAATGTCTTCCAGCTCGCTCTTGATTTTTCCCATGCCCAGGCGGTTGGCGATGGGAGCGTAGATTTCCATCGTTTCCCGGGCGATGCGTTGCTGCTGGCGCGGGGAGAGGTGCTCCAGGGTGCGCATGTTGTGGAGGCGATCTGCCAGCTTCACCAGGATGACTCGAATGTCGTCCACCATGGCGAGCATCATTTTTCGGAAATTCTCCGCCTGGGCCTCCTCCCGCGAGGTAAAAGCGATCCTGCTGATTTTGCTGAGTCCCTCCACCAGGTGTGCGATGTCCTTGCCGAAATACTCCTCCAGGACTTCCCGCGTCGTCAGGGTGTCCTCGATGACGTCGTGCAGGAGCCCCGCGATCACGCAGGTTAGGTCCAATCGCAGTTCCGCCAGAATCTGAGCCACCTCCAAGGGATGGGTGAGATAGGGCTCTCCGGAGGAGCGGACCTGCCCGCGATGCTCCATGGCGGAAAAGACATAGGCCCGACGCAGGAGCTCCATGTCCGCGTCCGGCATGTACGAGAGAACCTGTTCCTGGATGTCTTCGAAGCGGATCAAACCGGCCGATCCCGTTCAGGAAGGAACGACCCCGCGGGCGCGCGCCTTCCGAGATTGAGCGCTGTCTGGACCAAGGATAGCTCAGGGAGGGGCCCGCCGCAACGGGAGGAAGTCAGGCCTTGCGCCGGCGCCTTTCGTTCCACCATCGCTGGTGGAGCACCAGAATCGGGCTCGCTACGAAAACGGAGGAATAAGCCCCCGCGGCGAAACCCACCAGCAGGGTGAACGACAGGGCGTCCATCCGGTCCCCGCCGTATAGGTACAGGGCCGTGGTGCACAGCATCACGGTGAACTGCGTGAGGATGGTTCGACTGAAGGTCTGATTGATGGAGGCGTTGACGACCCGCTCGAAGTCCTGCGTGCGATAGATGCGGAGGTTTTCCCGAATCCGGTCCAGGACCACGACCGTGTCGGCGATGGAGTAGCCGACGATGGTGAGCAGGGCCGCCACCACCGGCAGGGTGAATTCCTTCTGGGTGAGAGCGAGAGCGCCCATGGCGATGATCACGTCGTGGAACAGGGCGACCACGCCCGCGATGCCCCAGATGAAGCGGAAGCGAACCCAGATGTAGAGCAGAATGAAAACGTTGGATCCGATCACGGCCCAGGTGGCCTTGCGGATGAGATCCCGGCCCGCGCTGGGCCCAACGTACTCAACGCTCCGGGCTGACGTCTGGCCTATGAACGTGCTGTCCTTCAGGATCGTCTGAACCGCGGGAGGAAGGGTCGGAATCCGCTGGACCTCCTCGAGAGATCGGAATAGCCCCCCGGCGGCATCCCGGGCCGCGATGACCGCTTCGGCGGACGCCCGCGCCTCCACCTGGGAGCCTGCGGGAAGGGTGCCTGCCTGTTTTGCTGCCTCGATCCGGGTCGCAAGCAGAGCCTCCAGGGAGCCTGCGCTCGCCTGGTTCAGGTCGATTTTGCCGGCCGCCGCCAGGTTTCTATCCTCTGGCGTCGCCAGCGCCGCCAAGACCTTCTGCGAGACATCGCTGGAGCCGATCAGGCCCCCTTCCGATTGCGTCTGCCTGCCTTGCCCGATGCGGATGAGGAGCTCGTGGTCTTCGGGCTTGCCGATGCGCTGCAAATCCACCTCTCCGATTCCCAGCGCCTCCAGGTCTTTCCTCACTTGCTCCACCGTGGGGTCGTTTAGGAAACGGACCCGTACCTCCGTGCCGCCGCGAAAATCGACGCCCCAGTTGAGGCCGCGAGTGAATAACGCGAAGAGGCTGGCAGACACCGCCACCGCCGAGATGCCGATGAAGAAGAGCTTCTTTCCCATGATGTCCAGGTTCGTATTGGTCAAGAGATGGAATTGCTTCACGCTGGAATCTCCGCTTCGCGCATCAGATGCTCAGGTGGTCCACCCGACGAGAGCTCAGGTAGGTGTCGAACAAGGCGTGGGAAACAAATATGTTGGTATACAGGTTGGCGATGATTCCGATGCACAACGTCACGGCAAAGCCCCGGACCGGCCCGGTGCCGTAGCCAAACAGGAACAGCGCGGCGATCAGGGTCGTCACGTGAGAGTCGACGATGGTGCTGAAGGCCTTGGTGAAACCGCTGGCCACGGCGGCCTTGACGGTTTTTCCGAGCCTGAGCTCTTCGCGAATTCGCTCGAAAATCAGCACGTTGGCGTCCACTGCCATGCCGATGGTGAGGGCGATTCCCGCGATCCCGGGAAGCGTCAGTGTGGCTTTTAAGTAGCCCATCGCTCCCAGAAGGAGCAGAATGTTGAGCCCCAGGGCGATGATGGCGTTAAGGCCCGACAGCCGGTAATAGACGAGCATGAAGATCACCACCAGAGCGGCCCCCATCACCGAAGCCACGATCCCCTTGCGGATCGAGTCGGACCCCAGGGACGGCCCGACGGTTCGCTCCTCCAGGAGCTCCATCCCCGCCGGAAGCGCTCCCGATCGCAGCTTGATCGCCAGGTCTTCGGCCGTTTCCACTGTGAAGCTTCCCTCGATGACCCCTGAATCGCGAATGACGGCGTTGATCCTCGGAGCGGAGATGACCTTCTTGTCCAGGAGGATGGCCAGGAGCTGCCCCTCGTTGGCCCGGGTCAGATCCTCGAAGCGCTGGCCCGCATCGGCGGTGAGCCGGAAGTTGACCACGGCATCTCCGAGGCGCCCCACGTCGCGGCGGGCGTCCCGAAGGTCATTTCCGGTGATTGGGGAAGCTTTCTTGCACGGCCAGTAAAGCAACTCGCCGGCTTGCTGAAGCTCCGCCGGATACAACTCCGTGTCCGCGGGAAGCGTTCCGCCGAAAAGTGATAGCAGGCTCTCACGGCTTGCCGGTGCGAGAGTTCGAAAATCCTCGACCCGATGGCCGGGCGGAATGCTGACCAGCTTCCACTCGAGATAGGCCGGTGACCCGATGAGCTCCTTCACCCGCTCCGTATTCTGGATTCCGGGGAGCTGCACCAGGATTCGCTCATCTCCACCGCCCGCGAATCCCACCTGCTGGATCACCGGCTCCGCCACCCCGAACTTGTCCACCCGGTTGCGGATGGTCTCCAGTGCCTGCCGGAGGGAGGACTCCCGTATTTCCCGCACTCGCGCAGGTTTCATCTCCAGCTCGTAATCACCGCCCCCTTTGGAAGAAACGCTGTAGGCGGAGAATTGGGATGAGACGAGATCCCGGAAGTCGGAAGCCTTGGCGGAATCCACCCCTTGCACCGAAATCCTGCCCACTCCCGCCGATTCCAGCTTCTGCGGTGTCACGCCGCGCTTGACCAGCTCGGTACGAAGAGTTTCCGCGTCCAGATCCGTGGAGGCCTTGACGGCGTCATCGGTTTTCACCCGCATGACCAGATGGATTCCGCCCTTTAGGTCCAAGCCGAGTTTGATCTTCTCTTGAAGGGGAAAACAGAGGTAGGAGGCCAGAAGAGTCACGCTTATGATGAGTACCCAGCGCCATTTCAGCGGCATGCTTTCACTCCCTCTTTCCCACGACGGTCACGATGGCGCTCTTGGAGAAATCCACCTTCACGTTGTCCGCGATTCGCACCTGCACGATGTCGTCCTGGAGTGCCACTACGGTTCCATGGATGCCGGAGGAGGTGATGACCTTGTCCCCGGCTTTGAGGGCCTCCAGCATGGTCTGCATGGCTTTCTGCTTGGCGCGGGCCGGACGAATGAGCAGGAAATAGAAGATCAGGAAGATCAGGGCCAGGGGAAGGAACTGCAGGAGCAGGTTGGGACTCCCCTGCCCCTGGGGGGGCGGCGTCAGACTCAAAGCCAGGCTTGAAAACAGCACCGTTGCAATCCGAGTGTGCCTGAAATTGCGATTCTCAAAACAGAACCGTTCCAACCGGGGACAACCCGGCGGGAACGGTCGCCAGTGTTCGCACAGGGCCGATAGCGTGCCCGAAGCGGAGTGAATTGTCAAGGCGCCTTTTCCAGCGCGGCGCGGTTGACCCCGGCGGGCGCTCTGGCCTAGACTCCCGGCGCTTTCCGACCGTGTGCAGTGAAACTCAGCGAGCTCCCCGGAGATTTGCCATGCCCGACCCCGAGCGTCCCATGCCCCCATCGGGACCTCTCTGGCTGGAAGTCACCGGATTCCCCGGAAGCGACGGTTGGCGCGCCGGATTCACCACGCGCCGTGCCGGGGGAGATCTCTCCGGAGTCCTGCCCATCCTGGGATTGCCCGGGCTTCCCGTGTTCCGGCTTGTGCAACGGCACGGGGCACGCGTCATTCCCGTTGGCCCACGGGACACGCATCAACCTCCATTTCCGGAAGGTGACGGTCTGGCGACCTCGCTGCGGGGGGTCGTCCTGGCCGTGGCGTCTGCCGACTGTGTCCCGATCGCGCTATTCGACCCGGATCATTCCGCCGGAGCCATCTTGCACGCGGGATGGCGCGGGACCCGGTCGAGAATCGTCCGAGCCGGGGTGGAAACCCTTCAACAGAGCTTCGGAAGCCGTCCCGAATCTCTCAAGGCCATGATTGCCCCTTCCATCGGGCCGTGCTGTTACCGCGTCGGCAAGGATGTGCTGGAGGAGTTTCGCGCAGCCGGACACGTTCTGGATGGGTTATGGCAGGAGGAAGGTGACGGAGGTTTCCTGGACCTTGCTGGGATGAATCGTCGTGCCCTTGTGGAATCCGGCGTGGACCCGGCGAGAATCTACTCGTCGGGACTCTGCACTCACTGCCTTCCAACGCTGTTTCCCTCCTATCGCCGGGAAGGCGCCGGCGCCGGCAGAATCCTCACCTTTCTGGGATCGACATCCGCGTCTTGACACCCGCGTGCCGCGGCCTCTAGCATGGGCGGCGCGTTCGCGCCTTGCATGGAGGGGAACTCCCTGGAGACATTCCAGTTCGAGCGGGAAGATCTGGAGCGTGCCGTGCAGGAATTTCTGCGCTTGCACGGAGCAGCACTCCTCCGCGCGGCCAGGGAAACCGCCGCCTCGCTCTCTCGCGGCGGCAAGGTGCTCTTCTTCGGCAACGGCGGCAGCGCTGCAGAGGCCCAGCACCTCTCCGCCGAGCTGGTCAACCGCATGACCCGGGACCGGCCGGCACTCGCGGCCGTGGCGCTGAGCACCGACACTTCCGCCCTCACCAGCATCGCCAATGATTCCTCCTATGAGCAGGTTTTCTCGCGGCAGATCGAGGCATTGGGGAAGAGCGGCGATGTGGCGGTGGCGCTCTCCACTTCGGGGAACTCCCCGAATATCGTGCGGGGGCTGGAGGCTGCCAAGCGCAAAGGTCTGCTCACGGTGGCTTTGCTTGGGAGGGACGGGGGACTGGCCCGGGCACTGGCGGAGATTCCCCTGGTCGTTGAAGCTCCCGTGACCGCCCGCATTCAGGAGGTACACCTTTTCGCGGGACATCTCTTCTGCGAAGCCGTCGAGAGAGTCCTCTTTCCTGCCCTTCGACCACCGGATTGATTCAAAAAAACACTCCCCCGGGGCAACGGGAATGTCTGAATCCGTCCGTCTATTGGCTGAGCTGCTTGGCCATCGTTCGAATCTCACCGGCATCGGGGGCCTTAGGTGCGAGCTCCAGGTACTTGTTGAACTGGGCCACGGCCCCTTTGAAGTCCCCCTGCTTCACCAGCGCGTACCCCAGCTCCTTGTGGGCCGCGGCATACGCCGGATCCAGCTCCACCGCCTTCTGAAAGGCACGAATGGCTTCCTCATTCCGATCGCTGTTCTTAGCAATGGCGCCGATATTGAACCAGGTTACGGCTGCATGCTCGGGATCCGCTGCCGCCAGAGCCTTGTACTCCGCCTGGGCGGCGGCTTGGTTCCCCTGCTTTTCGTAAATCGCCGCCATGCTCGCGTGCAGCTCGGGACGATTGGGGGCGATCTCCGCGGCTTTCTTGTAATACTCCAATGCCTTGTTCAGGTTCCCCTGCTTCTGATAAATGGCAGCCGCATTGGAATAGGCGGCATCTTGATCGGGGCTGATGGGAATCTCCGCTTCGAACTCCTTCAAAGCCTCCGCATCCTGCCCCATCTGGGAATACGCAATGCCTAGATAGAAGTGGGCACCCGGCTGGTCTGGTTTGAGCGCCAGGGCCTTCTGCAGAGGCGGGATGGCCAGATCGAATTGCTTCGTATTGATATAAGCCTTCCCCAGGGTGAATTGGACGGCCGCGTTCTCGGGAGTCTTCTCCAAGTATTCCTTCAATATGGGTACGGCCTGATCGCTCTTTCCCGCCTTGATCAAGTCCACCGCTTCGGTGACCGTATGGCTTGGCGGCGCGGCCGGGGTCGCGGGCGCTACCGCGGCCGGAGCCGCGGGGGCGACGGCCCCTCCGGGTTCGGGTGACGCAGCGGCGGCAGGCGCCGCCCCCCCTCCCTGCTTGGTGGCTACGGCCTGTCTCAAGGCGTTGTTGAACTCTTCCTCCTTCACTAGGACAAAATCCATCTGATTGACGCCCACGTCGCCCACCGGGACCGGTTTGATTGATGGGAACTCCTGCTTGGTATTCAGGATCTGCTCGTCGGCGGCGCGCTCGTTGCGCTGGGAGTCGATGAGCTTCCAGGTGACTTTCAGGACCAGATATCCGGGCAGTTTCGGAACCACCCTCCAGAGGTTCTCGATGCCGATGTCCAAATAGGGATAGACGTACTTTCCTTTCTTGCTGGTCTTGACGGGTCCAACGCGCTTGCCCTGGATCGTGGCGTTTTCGAACCAAACCTCCACCTTCTCAAGAGGCGCCCCAGTGATGTCCGTCACGGTCCCGCTCACCTTGGCGGTAACCTCTGCTCGAGCCGGCTTGCCGGCGGCGAGGACCAGAATCACCCCGCCCAACAAAGCCAACCCGAAACGAATCCATTTCTCGCTCATCGTCTTCATGGGTCTCACTCCTGCCGGGCAGAACCGCTCGCCCGGTTCCTTAGAATTATAAGGCATCCCCCTGGCGCTTCAATCTCCGCGCCGCAACAGGCGCCGCTGATCTCGCGGCGCGGGACACTCCCTCCCGCGCCTTTCCCGGACTCGACAGAAGTGCATGGGCGCCGTACAGGAGCAGGAAGAGTACTCCCACAGCCAGATGCGCCCATCCCATGATTTGCCTTGGGCCCCGGGAAGTCAACACCTGGAGGCCATAGCCTGTGACCACCATGGGCGGGAGAATCCAGGCCAGGACTATCCCGGTCTTCCTTCCCCTCCTGGCCTTGGGATCCCGGTACTTTCCCACGATGTGCTCCCGCGTGATGAGGCCCAACGCAAAGAGCAGCGCCGGGGCTGCCAAGACATGGGCTGCAAGCAGGAACGGTTGCCAGGGGTGGTTCACGACCGAGAAAGGATCGGCGCTTTTCATCAGGTATTTCATCCAGGCGTAGGCGAGACCGGTGCCGCCGGTCAGGAATACCGTGGTGATGAGGAGGATCTTCTCGAAGCGGCTGATCACTTGCTCCCCATCGCCAATCGATGCAGCGCGAGAATTCTCCGGCACGCGGCCGTGATCGACTCGGCGGTCAGCGACGCGCCCGAGAGGTTACGAATGCCGCGTCGAATTGCCAAATCGGCATCCAGGCTCCTCCCGGCGAATTGCCCGAGCCAGGCCTCCCGGGGAAAATAATCCTCGGGCTCCGAGAAGGAGAGAATTTCCACCCGCCGTATTGCGCCATCACTCGCCAGGAGCACCATGACCGTCTCAGGAAGCGTGCGCACCGGGTGCGTATCGAAATAGGCATAACCCCGAATTCCGGATTGCTCGCTTCCCACGTAGTAGCTGAAGACCCTGCCGGTGATTTTTGAGCCGGCCTCGCGCTCCACGGCCGATGCCTGTTCCTCACTCAAGAACAGAGTTCTGCGCTCCACCTGGATGGGAGGCGGAAAAGCGCTCTTCAGCGCCGCCTCTTGTGTCAGGTACACCTTTCCCATGCAAAGGGAACTGGACAGAGCCAGCACCGAGGTTAAAGCCAGTTTTCGTCCGCAGCCCTTCCATTTCCACGGGTCGGATCTCATCTCTCACCAACCTCCCACCTGCCCGCCGTCTCGCCCCTCCGCGGAAGCGAAATGCCTGCCGGGCAGGCTGAAGTTACTCGCCGACGCACCCTCGACGATGGCTTTGGAATGCCTCCCCCAGACCTACCACTGTTTGCAGCGAGGCATCACCTGTGTCAGCATTGCCAGCTAAAAGATCCAGCCTAACCCCAGATGGAGCGCGTCCACTCCCGTTCCCGCCCCGTTATCGATGTCCTGGTAATCAGCCTTGAGGACCACCTGGGGAATGGGCTTCCAGGTCAGTCCCAGGGTCCGAATCCGCTGCTGGAATGCCGGATTCTCGAGAAATCCCGCCGGCACACCGTCCTGCGTATCCAGAGCCTCGTACCTGAAGAACGGGGCCAGCACCTGGCGACTCATTTTGCGAAGCGAAAGGATATCCCACTCGGCCTGGAGGTACCATCCCTTCAGGTGTTCTCCAACCGATTCGTCGCTGCCGGGGGGAATGCCCAACGCCTGGTCGATCTGCGCGGTGTCCTCGATCGAGCCGCGCGTCCAGAGTCCGCGCCCCTCGAACCCCCGCCACTGGTATTGCGCGTGAACGTCATACAAAGTGACCCGGGCATCGGCGGGAATTTGCCCCTGGCCGGAGTCCCCTGAGTAGGCGGAGACGCCCGCCAGCAATCCTTGCACACCCGTCAGATCCAGCCGGCCGGTCAGGGCGAAGTTGTTGGCCAGGGAGTTCGAGCCGCTTTGTCTCCCACCGCGAATCCCCTGCTGGGCGGAGAAGCCCAAGGCGTCCAGTCCCGCCACCAGATAGACGCGGTAAGCGAGCCATTGGGTTTCTCCGAAAATTCCGGCTCCGTTTTCCCGCCAGGTGGTGGGAAGGATCACACGCTCCACCTGTGGTCGCAACACTCCAGGGAAGGTGGTCGGCTCGTGCTTCTCGTTGATGATACCCACGGGAAGCAGGAGAAGTCCTGCACGGGCGTTGAACCCCTGCTTGAACATGAAGTCCAGGTAGGCGAATTCCACCGACACCTCGCCCTTCTCTTCGGCGCCTTCGCCCGTGGTGGCGTGCTCGTACTCGACTTCAGAATTGAACAGTATCCTGTCGTTCCACTTGTAGCCGAAGTAGAAGACGGCGCGCAGCATGTCCAGCCGGTCCGCTCCACCGGAGGCCCCTCCGGCATCGTTCGTTCCGGCAGGGTCCAGATAGGCCATCTCGCCGTAGCCGCCCAGCGAGACTCCCTCCCGCACCTGATAGACCTTGGAAGCCGCGGGACCAAATCCGTGTCTCGAGGGGCCCGCTGTGGGCGCAGCCGCCTCGCCAATCTTCAGAGCCTCGATCTCCCGCGTCAGGGCATCGATCTGTTTCTCCAGCTCCTCGATCTGCGTGCTCGGAGGTGCCTGCGCTGCCTTCCGGAGTGCCGCCACCTCCGCCATCAGCTCCTGAATCTTCTTTTCAAGGGCTTCCAGCCTGTCATCCGACTCGGCGGCGGATGGGTTGGCCGGGCTGGGCTGGGGAGATGATTGCGCTCCGGCAGCAACGGGCCACACTCCCGAGAGGACAAGCGCCAGAAACGTAACGCAGGAACGATTACCGAACCTCGACATGCAAGCTCCTTAGGTTGCCGTTTGGACGGGTTGTTATGAAAAGCAAATGCCCAGGGGGAGCCGGCATCAAGGTCCCGCTCACCCGGGGCAGGTTACCTGCTACTTTGGAAGGCTCGAGAAAGAGCGCCAAGAGATCGCTGCGGGCGCGGGCCCATCTCTCCCCTCGCTCCGGGCCCATCACGAACAGGGCCGTGGAGAGCGCGTCAGCGGAAGTGGCGTCCAGGGCCACGGCCGTTGCGCTGATTCGTCCCTCGACGGGTCGGCCCGTGGCCGGATCCAGAATCTCTCCGGGCCTTTCCGAGTTACCGCTGGTGGCGAGCGATACGTCTCTGAGAATCAGGGCATAGGCCGGCCTCTGGCGGCTGACCGGGTCCGCCACCGCCACGCTCCACCCCGGCTCCCCCGGAGGCGACCCTAGGGCCAACAGCTGTCCGCCGGCATCGAGCAGGGCGTCGTGAATCCCCCGCTCCGAGAGGACTTTGGCCGCGAGATCCAGGGCCATACCTTTGCCGATTCCGCCCAGGTCCAGCCCCCCCCCGGCGGGTACGGACACCGTGCGCGCCGTAGGATTCAACTCGATTCGGTCCCACCCGCCCGCAGGACGCATTGGCTGGCCGGAGGGACCGGCCGACGTGGGATTCAAACGAAGGGTTTCGGATCGGAATCGTCGTGTGAGGGGTTCCACGGTAGGGTCGAAGCTGCCGCTCGTTTCACGTGCCCATTCCAGGGAGGATCGGACCGCTTCGAACAACGCAGGGGAAACGCGAGTCGCCCCCTTGCCTGCGCGGGCATTGAGTCGAGACAGCTCGCTGTCGCTTTTCCAGTTGCTGAGAACAGCATCCAGGCGGCCGATCTCATCGAGCGCCTCCTCCAGCGCCGCCGCGGTGGGAGAAAAGTTTTCCGACACGGGCACTTCGATTCGGAAGATGGTTCCCATGAGGTATCGGGCCCGGACGATCGTCGAGGCGGGAGGTCCTGCGACGGCAGAGGCCTGAGCGCCGCCCGAGAGAAGCAGAAAGCACAGACCAATTCTGGCGCCGGCGAACCGCGAAGAGCGGCTAATTCCGTTTGGCACGCCCCTCCTCCGCACATCGAGCGCACATTCCAAACAGCTGGATGGAGAGCCTTTGTGCCACGAAGCGGCGCCGGCGGCAGACGCCATCCAGGAGCCTCTCCAGGGTTCCGCTGCCGAATTCCGTGACCTCTCCGCAGCGCAGGCAGATCAGGTGCTCGTGGTGCCGCCGTCCCAGGTTGCTTTCGTAGAGCGAGTGCTTGTGCCCCAGACTCAGACGCCGGACCAGCCCTCCTGCCAGAAGGTGCTCCAGGGTCCGGTACACGGTCGCACGGGACACAGCCCTCCCCCGCCGGCGGAAGCGCGCTACCAGGTCTTCCGCCGAAAAGTGGCGCTCCCCCAGCGCTGAGATTTCCTGCAGCATGACCCTTCGGCCCGCAGTGCTCCGTAGGTTGCGACTCTCCAGGAATTGACTGAATCGGCTCTGGCGATTCATGGCCCCTCCACTTAACAAACTGAGAATCATTCTCAAAATGAGGCGCGCAGGATAACCGAAGACGCTCCGGCGTGCAAGATAAAACTGCGACTCAGTCTCATCTAGGTCTTCGATGAGGCTGGAAAGCTTGCGGGCCCACACCGTTCCATTGGCGCGCGCGGGCTGCCCTGGGGTAGACTGCGCCGCATGAGCGCGCGCTTATCGAAGGAACCTGCCCCGCCCAATGCGAAGCCAGCCTCCGCCTCCCGGGTGATCATGACCGAGCTGGTGATTACCGAGGACACCAACTCCCAGGGGAACATCTTCGGCGGCCGGGTCATGTCGCTCATCGACAAGGCTGCTTCCGTGGTGGCGCTGCGCCACTGCCACACCCAGGTGGCCACGGCGTCGGTGGACAGCCTGACCTTTCTTTCGGCCATCCGCTTGGGAAGCATCGTGGTCATCGAAGCACGGCTGAACGCGGTTTTCCGATCCTCCATGGAGGTGGGCGTTCGGGTGGAATCGGAGGAGGTGTTGACGGGCGAGAGGCGGCACACGACCACCGCCTACGTGACCATGGTATCCCTCGATGCGTCCGGGCGCCCCCAACAGGCTCCCCGGTTGCTCGTTGAAAGCGAAGAGGACCGGCGGGTCGAGGCAGAGGCCGGCCGCCGGCGCGACTATCGTCTCCGGGGTCGTTCCGAAATCTCCCGCCCTAGAAAGTGAGAATCTCGAAATCTTCCGGATGAAGCTCCGGTGCCGGCTCGACCTCGATCGCCACTTCCGCGGTTCCACCCGATTCCTGCAGGAAAACCGTCCAGTTGGCCCGGATGGAGACCGCCACGTCCGGGTGGACGCGGAGCCGGAACGAGCTCTGCGGCGAGAGGGCGACGCTTTTTCTCAGTTCCCTCAAGATCTCGAGGCGCATGGTCATGGGATTCTTCAGCCGTCCGGTCCCTCGGCAGGTGGGACAGGGGCCGCACAGCAAACCTTCCAGGCCCTGCCGGATGCGCTGCCGGGTTATCTCCACGAGGCCAAATTCGCTGATCTGGAGAACTCGGCTGCGGGCCCGGTCTGATTTCAGCGCTTGCTCCAAAGTCTCGGCCAGCTGCCTGCGATTGTCATGCGACGGCATGTCGATGAAATCGATGACCAGGATGCCACCCAGGTCTCGGAGTCGAATTTGTCTGACGATTTCCCGGGCCGCCTCGAGATTGGTGAGCAGCGCCGTCTCCTCGAAATCGGTGCTGCCGACGAACTTCCCCGTGTTGACGTCGATAGCCACCAGCGCCTCGGTGGGGTGGATGAGCAGGTATCCGCCCGAGGGAAGCCACACTCGCCGCCGCAAGGCCTTGTGAATTTCCTTCTCGATGCCAAAGAAATCGAAAACCGGGTCCGGGCGATCGTATCTCTCGATGCGCGGGGCCAGGTGGGGAAGGCTGCATCGCGCGTACTCACGACAGCGCTCCAGGGTTTTTGCATCGTCCACCAGGACCCGGTCGACTGATTCGGTCAGCAGGTCACGCAGGATTCGCAACGGCAGATCCTCTTCCTGGTGCAGACATGCGGGCACCGGGGCCCCGCTCGTCCTTCCCAGAATCTGCGACCATCTCCGCCTCAGCCCCTCGGCGTCCTGCTGGAGCTCAGGCAGGGATATCCCCGTCGCCGCCGTCCTGAGGATGAAGCCTCCCTCTCCGGGAATTCCCTCGGAGAGCTGCTTGAGCCGCTCCCTCTCGGCCTCGGGTTCGACCCGGCGCGAAACCATTCGCCCCCTTCCCCCCGGCAGAAAGACCAGCCTCCTTCCGGGCAGAGAAAGCTGGGCAGTGACCCTCGGTCCCTTCCGGCCCAGGGGCTCCTTCACCACCTGGACCAAGAGATCCTGTCCGACCTTGAGAAGGCTCTCAATCGCCGGGACTGGTTTTCTGACTTCCGGCTGGGTGTCTTCGGAGTTTTCCGGAGGGAGCAGATCGGCCACATAGAGAAAGGCGTCCCGTTCCAAGCCGATGTCCACGAAAGCCGACTGCATCCCGGGGAGCACGTTACTGACCTTCCCCAGATACAGGTTGCCCAGCAGGGCGGGATGGTCAGTGCGCTCGATGAAGATCTCGGCGAGAAGGCCATCCTCCAGCAGGGCGGCGCGGGTTTCCTGAAGCCCCGCATTGACGATCAGCTCTTTGGTCAAGGAGTCACGGGCTGGGACGTAGCGTCCCTTCAGGCGCCGGCCGGAGCGGGTGGCACGCGCAACAGGCCTCGGCAGGCCATGGGGGAGAGGGCTTCTCCGTCGCGCAGGACCAGGAGATCCTGTCGCGTGATACGCGCCGACGCGGCGGGTCCGAACAGGCCCCGGATCACGTCATCGGGACGTGCCGCTCCGGTTCCACCGACGCGGAGCACCATTTCCAGGGTTCCGTCTTCAGCAGCGGCGATATGGTGGATGGAGGGGAGCACATCGACCTCCTCTTGCTGGCCTTTCCGCTCCCGCGTCACCTTCAGCTCGGTGACTCCCCCCAGCCTCTCCGCCAGGTCGCGAGCCAGCAATGCGGAAGAGAGCGGAGCCTCCAGACGGGCTGAATAGCTGGCCGCGTTGATCAAATCGCCCAGACTCTGAGCCCCACTCGCCACCTCCGCCACCTGATCCAGGCCGAGACCGCGGGGGAGGCACTGGTTGATTTGATCGCGCAGCGGCTTCGGGGAAATAGGGCGGCTGACCTCGAAATCCAGGTACTCCCCTTGCGATTCGACGCCCACCGCAAGGGCAGAGGCAAAGGCCAGGCGGGGCATGGGGTGGAAACCCTCCGTGTAGCTCAGGGGGACTTGCGCCCGCCTGAACGCCCGCATGATCGTACGCGAGAGCTCCAGATGGGAGAGGTATTTCATCCTGCCCAGCTTACGGTAGCGGGCCCGATAGCGGAACCGAGGAGGGGGCGGCGAGGGAGGCGGGACCGGCCGGGGCGGCTCCACTTCGGAGCTCTCCTGCATCTTGCCGGGAACCAGCTCTCCAGAGAGACACTGACGGGCGAAGGATCCGCAGCCGTAGCACTTGTCGATTCCGCACGTGTCGGTGGGACGCGAGGTGAGGCTCAGCTCCAGCTCCTTGGCAAGGTACCGCTCCTCCACGCCGGAATCGATGTGATCCCAGGGGTGCCGGGAGCCCACTTCCAGTCTCTGGTAGAGGTAGCGTGACGTGTCGACTCCCGTCTCATTCAAAGCCTCCACCCACTCCCGGTAGCGAAAGTGCTCAGTCCAGCCATCGTATCGGCAGCCACGCTCCCAGGCGCGCAGCAAGGTGCGGCCCAAGGAGCGATCCCCTTTGGCAAAGATTCCCTCCAGCCAGGAGATTTCCACGTCATGCCACTTGAATTGAATGGCCGGATTCTTCAGCCCGCTTCGAATTCGCGCCTGTTTCTCCCGGAGCGCTTCCATCCGCTCCATGGGGAGCCATTGAAACGGCGTGTGCGGCTTGGGAATGAAGGAAGAGGCGGAGACCGTAATCCGGGCTCCACGGCGCGCGTGCTGCTTACCGATGCGAAGGATCTTGTGGGCCAGGTCCAGGATTCCCTGAATGTCCTCGTCGGTTTCGGTGGGAAGCCCGATCATGAAGTAGAGCTTGAGCTGTTCCCATCCCTGCCGGAAGGCGTTCTCGGCCCCCGCGAGGATATCGCTCTCGCTGGTTCCTTTGTTGATTACGTCCCTCAGCCGCTGGGTCCCCGCCTCGGGGGCCATGGTGAATCCGGTTTTTCGAACCCGGCGGATCTGCTCGGCAATCCGCTCGTTCAGGCTGGAGGGCCTGAGGGAGGACAAGGAGAGCGAGGTCTTCTCCTCCTGAAAGTCGTCCATCAGATCGGAGATCAAGCCGGCCACCGAGCCGTATTCCCCCGAATTCAGGGAGGTGAGGGAAACCTCGTCGAACCCGGTGCGCCTCAGGCTCTTTTCCAGCACCGCCTTGATCGACTCCGGAGAGCGCTCCCGCACCGGGCGATAGATGATCCCCGCCTGACAGAATCGGCATCCTACGGTGCAGCCGCGCATGATCTCCACAGAGACCCGGTCATGGACAATCTCGTTGAATGGCACCACCACGTCATCTGGAAAAGGATATCGATCGATGTCGTAGAGAATCCTCCGTTTCACCGGGAAGGGCGCGCCAGGGGTGGGCAGAGGAAGGAGGAACCTGGTGGAGGGATCCGGGGCGGTTTCGTAAAGGGAGGGAACGTACACCCCCTCCACGGTGGAGAGCTCCCTCAGCGTGTCCGCTCGGGACGCCCCGGATCGGCGCAGCGATCGCAGCTTGGCCAGGAAGTCCAGCACCAGCTCCTCGCCGTCCCCGACAAGAATGCAGTCGAAGAAGTCGGCCAGCGGCTCGGGATTGCAGGCCATGGAGCCCCCGCCGATGATCAGGGGGTCGTCCTCTTTCCGATCTGCCGTGAACAGCGGTATCCCGCCCAGGTGGAGCATCGTCAGGATATTGGTGTAGTTGAGCTCATACTGGAGCGAGAAGCCGACGACGTGGAATTCCCTGAGAGGCGTCTCGCTTTCCAGGGTGGTCAGAGGAACACGCTCCCGCCGCAGCTCCGCCTCCATGTCCAGCCAGGGACAGAACACCCTCTCCGCCCACACACCCGGCCGGGAGTTCAGCAGGCTGTAGAGAATCCTCAGCCCCAGGTGTGACATTCCCAGCTCGTACGAATCCGGAAATGCCAGCGCCATCCGGATGTCGACGGTGCTCAGATCCTTCACCACGGAATTCCATTCTCCGCCGATGTAGCGGGCAGGCTTCTGCACCCGTGGAAGGATCCGCTCGATCGCCTCGCTGTGGACACTCACGAGAATTCTCCTGGACTCGACGCGGGAAGCCGGCTCTCTGGACGCGCCTCAGTTGACCAGACGCCTCATCCAGACATTGAGCACGAGGCCCATTCCCGCGAGGGTCGTGATGAGGGAGGAGCCACCGTAGCTCATCAGAGGGAGCGGGACGCCCGTGGTGGGCAGGAGCCCGAGCACCACTCCGATGTTGATGAGAACCTGGCAGGCGAACAGTGCCACCGTCCCCATAGCCAAGTAAACGCCGAGAAGATCGCGCGCGGCCCGGGCGATGGCGATGCAGCGGTAGATTACAACGAAGTATAAAGACAGCACAACCAGGCTGCCCAGGAAACCCCGCTCCTCGGCCATCAGGGCAAAAATGAAATCGGTGTGCTGCGCAGGCAGGAATTTCAGCTGCCCCTGGGTTCCTTCCAGGAACCCCTTCCCGCTGAGCCCGCCCGATCCCACCGCGATGCGAGATTGCAGGACCTGGTAACCGGCCCCCTTGGGATCCCGTGCGGGATCCAAGAACGTCTGGACGCGGGTTTTCTGGTAGTCCTTGAGGTAGTGGTTCCAGAACAGCGGCAGCGCCAGGATTGGAATCGTCACCAAGATCAGGATCGTCCGGACCCTCATCCCTCCCAGGAATGCTGCCACGGCGATCAGAGGCAGAAAAGTGATGGCGGTCCCCAGATCGGGCTGGCGGGCGATGAGAACGAAAGGGACCCCGACGATCAACACGATGGCGAGCATGTTGGAGGGAGTCAGGTTTGCGGATCGGTGCCGGCTGAGATAGCTGGAAAGCGCCAGCAGCGTCGTGAGCTTGGTTATCTCCGCCGGCTGGAAGTTCACGGGCCCTAGTTCCAGCCAGCCGCGAGTGTTGGCGATGGCTCGGCCGAAGAAGAGGAGGTAGAGAAGGAGGACCAGGGAGCCGGCGTAGAACAGATAACTGAGGGAGGCCAGGGTATGGTAGTCGATGGTGAGCGCCAACCCCATGGCCGCGAGCCCCACGGCAAAGTAAATCATCTGCTTGGCGGCCAACGGGGCAAGGGGCCCGCCCAGAGTCGCCGAGTAGACCATCCCCATCCCCGCGGCGCACAGGGAGAGCACCGCGAAGGCAAGCAGCCAATCGAGATTATGGATGCTGCGCCGCTCGAGCAATCTGGCTCCCCTCCATGCCAGGCTCCTGTTTCTCGAAGAACTTGAGCATTACTCTCTGGGCGATGGGAGCGGCGGCTTCTCCGCCGTGGCCCCCGCGCTCCACGAACACCGAGAAGGCGATCCGGGGATGCTGCTTCGGTGCGAAGCCCATGAACCAGGCGTTATCGCGGATTGCCTCGGCCAGTTTCTCGCTCTTGACTCCCGCGGAGGCCTTCACGACCTGCGCCGTGCCTGTCTTTCCGCAGACATCCTTCCCGGGGATGGCGGCTTTCGTGCCGGTGCCGCCCTGGTTCACCACCTCCCACATCGCTTCCTTGACAACCTGGAGCGTCGAAGGCTTGAGACTCACTTTTCCCAGCACTTCGGGCGGCCTGATCGCATCCTCGACCCCGCCCCGAACCTCGCGGCTGATGAGCAGGTGCGGTCGGTAGAACGTTCCGCCGTTGCCAATCACCGAAGCGAAGACCGCCATCTGGATCGGGGTGACTTCCAGGGCCCCCTGCCCGATGGACACCGAAATGGTCTCCCCGGGGTACCATGGCTCGTTCCGCGTGCGGCGTTTCCAGGCATCGTCCGGTACGGTGCCGCCCTCCTCATGCGCCAAATCGATGCCGGTGGGCTGTCCGAATCCGAGACGGTGCGCCCACTGGGAAATGATCTGAATCCCAAGGTCCTTTCCCAGGCGGTAGAAGTAGACGTTGCAGGATTTCTTGATGGCTTCCCTCATGGCCACATTGCCGTGTCCCCCGTCCTGATGGCAGAGGAATCTCCTGCCGTAGATGACCGTGTAGCCAGGGCAGAAGTCGGTTCTCGCGGGGGATGCCTTCCCCGACTCCAGGGCGGCGATGGCCATCACGATCTTGAACACGGAGCCCGGCGCGAACTTGCTCTGGATGGCCCGGTTTTGCAGGGGATGGGTTTCGGAGTTGATAAGCTCCTTCCACTCCTCGACGGAGAACCGGCGTGCGAAGACATTGGGATCGAAGGACGGCTTGCTGATGATGGCCAGGATTTCTCCCGTATCCGGATCCAGGAAGACGGCGGAGCCCATCTTGTCCTCGAAGGCAGCCTCCAGCTCTTCCTGCAGGTCCAGATCGAGGGTCAATCGCAAGGCATTGCCCGGGAGCGGGCGCTTGCCCACCGGAAGCGCGCGGATCTCCCGCCCCAGGCTGTTGACGATCACTTGCTTCCAACCCTTCTCCCCCGCCAGGTCGTTATCGTAATAGCTCTCCAGCCCCGCCTTTCCCACCACGTCGCCCAGCTGGTACCCGGCGAAGCGGGGCTTGCCCAGCTGGGCCTCGGAGATTTCTCCCACATACCCCAGGGCATGGGCCGCCAAGTCGTGATCCTCGTAACTGCGCTTCGGCTCGATGGCCACCGAGACTTCGGGCAGCTCCAACCTGCGGGATTCCAGGTAGGCGGCCTCCGCCAGATCCACGTCTTCCTTCACGATGACCGGCTCGAAGATCGGCCGATTGCGGTAGCGCTCGATGCGCTCGCGCACCGTCTGCTCAGGCAGGTTTAGAATCTTCGACAGCGTTGTCACTGTCTCTTCCAGGCTCTCGATCTTCTCCCGGTCCAGCAGGACATTGAAGGCGATACGGTTCCGGACGATGGGCTTTCCATCCCGATCCAGGATGAGCCCCCGCAATGGGCTTTCCACCACCTGGCGCAGGCGATTGTTATCCGCCAGGCGGCGATAGTTGTCCCCGTTGACCACCTGCAGGTACCAGAGGTTGAATAGATAAGACAGGAACAATCCGGCCAGGAGGACGAAGATGAGGCTGATCCGGCGCTGCAGCCGGCGCTCTTCATAGTAGTCCTTGAAGTCCTTGCTGCTCCGGTAGTCCCAGGCCACTTCCCTACTCCAACTTCGAGACCATCCAGTAAATGAGAATCCCCACCAGGCCGTTTCCCATTCCCAGACGAATCAAATCCCCGGCCGACGGGAGTACGACATGCTGGCCCAGCACCAGGACCAATCCCGCCTCCGTCAGGGCCTCCAGCACCGTCGCGAGGAACAAAACCCCAAAGCGGGGAAGGGGCTGGCTGAGCATGAAGAAGGAGCCCAAGGTTCCCATGACGTAGCCCACCAGGGTCTTCTTGAACGCATTCATTCCGAGGACCGTGTGCGTCAAGAGGTCTTCCACCAATCCGGCGGTGGTCCCCATGACCATGACAGCCACCCTGCGGCGGGAAACGGCATAATACATGACCAGCACCGTGTAGAAGTCCACCATCTTCCCGGCCGCCGGAAAATATCGCGACAGGAGGACCTGAGCGCCGGCCGCCAGCACCAGGGCCAGGATGCCTCGCCAGACCGGAGTCATTGGGAAAGATCGGCGTGGCCCGCCGCCTCCTGGCTGGTCAGCAGAACCAGAACCTCTTCCAGATGCCGGAAGTCCACCTCCGGGCGGATGAAAATGTTCTTGGTGAGCTGGTCCCCTTCCGCGACGGAGAAGACCACGCCCACGGTCACTCCCTTGGGGTAGATCTCGTCCAGTCCCGAGGTCACGACCACGTCCCCCACCGCCACATCTTCAAGGTCCGAGACATAGTCCATTCGGCAGCCCCGATCCCCGACTCCCACCACCATCCCCTGGCCCCGACTCCTCTGGAAAATCCCCGCGACTCCACTGTTGGGGTCGATGAGTAGCTGGACCTTGGCCATCCCACTTCCCACGGCGATGATTCTTCCCACCACTCCCTTCCTGCTGATCACCGGCATGTCGCGCTTCACCCCGTCTTTGCTGCCGCGGTTGATAAGCGCGGTGCGGGCCTGGGAGGAGACCCCCAGGGAGACCACTGCAGCCGCCAGGGAGGGGATTTCCAGGCTCCTCTGGAGCTCCAGGAGATCCCGCAGTCGCAGGTTTTCCCGGCGGAACTCTTCCCCGACCCTCCCCACTTCCTCCATCCTTTCCAGGTTCGACTTGAGGGCGAGATTCTCCCCGCGGGCTCCCCGCAGATCCACATACCCCTGCCAGAGGCCCGAGAGGAGTCCCACGCCGCCCGAGGCGCCTTTGACCAGGGGCGACGAGACATTGAGCAGGCTGTCTTCCAGGAGAGTATTGCCCTGCCCGGTCCTAACTTGATGCGACATGAGGATGAGCAGGGAGGCGAGGATGAGGACTAGGAGGAAAAAAGGCCTGCGCTCCGGGAAGGACCTATTCATGGACATGGTTGGAACGTGTTTCCGGCGGCAAGCGGGTTCGACCCAGGTTTTCAGTCGATGGAGATCTTCCGAAGAAGATTGAAGTCATTCAGCATCTTGCCCGTCCCCAGCACCACCGAAGCCAGGGGATCGTCCGCCATGGAAACCGGCAGGCCGGTTTCCTCGCGCAGACGTTTGTCCAGGTTCTTAAGAAGCGAGCCGCCTCCTGTGAGCACGATTCCCTTGTCCACGATGTCCGCGGAGAGCTCCGGAGGGGTCTGTTCCAGTGCCACCCGGACCGCTTCAATGATGTTGGAGACGGTCTCGGAAAGAGCCTCTCGGATCTCTTCGTCAGAGATCACCAGGGTCTTGGGAATCCCCTCGACCAGATCCCGGCCCTTGATCTCCATGGTCAGCTCTTCCTCCAGAGGGAAGGCGGACCCGATATTGATCTTGATCTCCTCCGCTGTGCGCTCCCCCACAAGCAGGTTGTACTTGCGCTTGATGTACTGGACAATGTCTTCGTCCATTTTGTTTCCCGCAATGCGCACCGAACGGCTGTAGACGATTCCCGCCATGGAGATCACCGCCACATCCGTGGTGCCTCCGCCGATGTCCACCACCATGTTTCCCGTGGGCTCGGTCACCGGAAGCCCGGCTCCCACCGCCGCCACCATGGCCTGCTCCACCAGGTAGACTTCGGACGCTTTCGCCCGATAGGCGCTGTCCTTGACGGCTCGCTTCTCCACCTGGGTGATCTCCGACGGCACTCCAATAACGATGCGCGGGCGCACCCCCAGGGAGCGGTTGTGGGCTTTCTTGATGAAGTGATCCAGCATCTTCTCGGTGTGCTCGAAGTCTGCAATGACGCCGTCCTTCATGGGCCGGATGGCGATGATGTTGCCGGGCGTTCGTCCCAGCATCTCCTTGGCTTCCTTGCCCACTGCTTCCACCTTCCCGGTTTTCTGGTTCACCGCGATGATGGAGGGCTCGCAGACGACGATTCCTTTGCCCTTGGCATAGACGAGTGTGTTGGCCGTGCCCAGATCGATCGCCAGATCGTTGGAGAAGAGGCTTAAGATCGATCGCGGGCTCCAGCCCATTCCGTTCTTCGCCATCACGCTGCGCTGACCTCTCTTGTAACCGGTTCGAAACAAAACCGCTTGTCGTCCGGTGGACCCAATATAGGTCCCCATCCCACCCTTGTCAATCTTCCGTCATCGCGCCTCGGCAATGGCGTTCTTTCCGCTCCCCTTCACCCGATACATGGCCTCGTCTGCTTTTTGTATCAATCCCTTCTCGCTGTCCGTGTGATCCGGGAAGGAGGCGACCCCGAAGCTGGCCGTGATTCGCACTGAAAGGGAGAAGGTCTCCAGGAACACCGTCTCCTCCAAGCGGCAGCGAATGCGGTCGGCGATGATGCGAGCTCCCTCGGGTCCGGTCTGGGGAAGAATGACCGTGAACTCGTCTCCGCCGAAGCGACAGACCACGTCGATTTCCCGCACCATGTTGCGAATCACCGCCCCGACCTCCACCAGCGCTCGGCTCCCGGCCAGGTGGCCGTGATTATCATTGACGTTTTTGAACCCGTCCAGGTCCAGGAAGATCAGGGAAACTTGGGAGCGATATCGCCTCGCCCGGTGTACTTCCCGCAGCAGGCAGGAATTGAGATACCTGGAGTTGTAGAGTTTTGTCAGGTCGTCGGTGACCGAGAGCTCCTCGGAATGCTTCAACAGCTGCATGTTCTCCAGGCACACGGCCACGGGCTCCAGCATCAGCGACAGGACACGCACATCCCGGCGTCGAAACGGCTTGCCCATGCAGGATCGGATCAGCTCCACGACTCCCAGCGCCTTCCCACGACTCATGAGCGGCAGCGCCAGCACCTCTCTCCACTCGAGCCCATCCGGAATCTCCGGGAGCCCCGCCCCCGAGGCCCGGGAGACCAGGACGGGTGAGCGGGATTTGATCGCCCTCCCTGCGGCCCCCTCCCCCATTCCCAGACGCTGGCCAATCCTGGGGACCATTTCCTGCCCGCCGCAGGCCTGGAAGGCCAGGCAGCTCTTCTCTGAATCCACCAGAAGCACCGACCAGGAATCCACCGGGCAGAGGCGTTGGATCGGCGCGAGAGCCGCCTCGATAATTCGTTTGGGCTCCGATTCGGCGCTGCACAGGCGGAGCAGCTCCCCCATGGTCTTCAGGTGGCGCGAGAGCTGACCTGCCACCCTGCGGGATCGCTTGGATGCTTCTTCCAGATTCCGGCACCGACGTCCCAGGTTCAGCAACGAGGTCAGGACTCTCAGGTCCACCGGGGCGGCAAGTTGGAGATCCGCGGGTGCTCCTCGCCGCTGAGACTCCACGCGGCCGGTCCGTCTTGCCAGGGAAACTCTCGCCACACCCTGGGGGACCTGCCGCAGAAGCGCCTCGCGCCGCCTGCGATCGGCGGCAAAATCGCACGGTTCGAACACCACGGCCCGGAGATCCCGGCGCGCAAAGTCCTCGCCCCGCACCCGATCCCATCGCAGGATCCGCAGTTTCGCCGGAGCGACCCCCGTCGAGCGCACCATCTCCGTGGACCGCTTCTCAGCCCCCACGAGGAGAAGAATCTCCGGCAGTGCCGGCATCCTAAAAGGTCTCCACGTAAACGTTCTTCTTCAAGCGCGTTTCGTTGCCCGAGGCGTCCTGCGCGACGATTTCGAGGGTGTTGGGGCCGTCATGCTTCATCTTGACCACCGCGGTGAAACCTCCGTCGTCCTCCACGTCCACCCTCTGTCCGTCAATCGCTACACTGGCCGCCGCTTCCGTCCGCCCCCGGATGATCACCAGGGCTCCGCTGGGAAGGAAGTCCACCAGCTGAAGCGCG
The DNA here is from genome assembly GCA_022616665.1 of Acidobacteriota bacterium. Taxonomy (GTDB): domain Bacteria; phylum Acidobacteriota; class Polarisedimenticolia; order Gp22-AA2; family AA152; genus AA152. The sequence goes on along the minus strand of JAKEFJ010000126.1, from coordinate 6,464 downwards.
GGGGGCACGCGATCCTCGGGACCGCGATCATGCTCCGAGCCGATGCGGAACTTGCGGATTTCGGAAAACGCTCCTTCGCTTCCCTTCTGATCCCTGGCGCTGACCCGCCAGTAATAGCTGCCTCCAGAAAGGTCGGGCAGAACCACCGAAGTCGAGTTAATGTCAGGTTTGTCCAGCAGGAGGTATCCAAAGAGGGGTTGCTGGGAGATCTGCAGCCGGTAAATGGCCGCCCCGGGCACTCCCTCCCAGCGTAGGGTCGTGCTGGAAGGCTCCTTTTCCTTGTACAGGAATACTCTCTGGTCGATGGGCTCTTCCAGGGACGGCGAAGCCAAAATGGTCTCCTTGGGAGCCATCTGACGGGTGTGATGGACCGTCACCGACTGCAGAGAGCCAAGCTTCACGGTCTTCTCACCGGCGGTGACTTCCGCTTCCCCGCTCTCCACCGAGGTGCGCGTCGTCTTGGCCTTCTGGTCGTACTCCATGGACATATGGGCACGATCCTGAGTTCGGGTCACGGTCGTTTCGGTGGAGACTTCGTGGAACGACCCCGTCGCGTTCCCCCCCTGCGTGACCGCCTGGACTCCTCCGAAATTCAACCGCTCGCGCACCTTTCGCACCTTCGTGGCGGGATCTTCGAACAGCTCCCGGATTTCCAACAGCGAGCCCGGCTTGATGGTGGTGATGGTGCCATCGAAATAGACAATCTGTGCGCTTCCATTGGAGGAGGTCTTGATTTGGTCCCCGACCTTCAGAGCGACGTTGCCGGCGATGTTCTCCCAGACGAATTGCTTGACCCGCTTGATTTTTACGTCTCCTTCGAAGCGATAGATCTTTGCGGTGAAGCTGCTCTCGGAGGTGGTTGATTCCAGGATTTTTCTGGAAAAGCTCTGGGACTGGAGCGAGAGATCCTTGCTTTCGACATAGTGCCGGTCCCGGTAGGAATGGCGCGCAGATTCCAGCAGACGTCCCGACTGGTTGATGATGTGCGAGAACTGCTCCCCATGAGCGGAGGACTCGGCTTCCGAGAACAGGCGCTCGGCCCGTGTCAGCTCCCGCAGCGCCAGGCCTTCGGGCGTGTCGCCCGTTTCCGCCCTCAGATACAGAAAGAGAAAGACGGCCCCACCGGCGCCCACCAGGAAGACAAGCGCCAGCACGATGCTCCGATAGGAGACCGTGAACCAGTCCATGAGGATGTTGCCTGAAGTCGCCTGTCGGCTGGATGCCACTTCTTTCGCCCCTTCCGTGCAGCGGCTGGACAGCAAAGCCGAGGCAGGCTCCTCCAAGCCGGAGCCTGCCGACACCCGGTCAAATATAGGAACAATCCTCAGAGGCGCAACCCCTTTGAAATAAAAGGCGAACCCAAATTCGAAGAGCGCCACGCCTTGATCGGACGGGCCCGTTTTGTCTAGAATGCGCATTCACCTCTCAGCGGAACATCCTTCCCGGGAAACCGGGAGACCCTCTGGGCCCCCGACGCAAGCTGGAGAGACCGACGATGTTGAATGTATTCAGGGAAAACCTCAGACACCTCAAGTGGATTCTCCTGCTGGTGGTGTTCTCCTTCATCCTTACGATCTATGCGGTGTGGGGAGGAGGGGTGAGCCAGAATGATTCCTCGCCGGATGGTGCCCAATCCTGGGCGGCGCGTGTGGATGGGGAAGTGATCAGCATCCAGGATTTCCAGACCGAGGCCCGCAACCTGGACGCCAGCTACCGACAGCTCCTGGGCGCGCAGTACGATCAGCAGCGAGCCTTCCTGCGGGTGGGGCAAACCGCCATCGACCGGCTCATCAACGAAAGCCTGCTGGAAAAGGAGGCCAAACGGGCGGCCTTGAGCGTCACGGAGCAGGAAGTCGCCAATGCGATCATCAAGGACCCTTCTCTCCAGCAGAACGGCGCCTTTATCGGCCGCGAGCGCTATGAAAAGCTCTACCAGTCCAATCCGGTGATGTTCGAGAGCTACGAGGCGGCTGTCAGGCGTCAGGTCCTGCAGAACAAATTGCGCTCCCTCCTGGAGGACTCCGTGACGGTCAGTGAAGCGGAGCTGGAAGACGCATACCGGCGGCAGAATGAAAAGGCTGCCTTTGACTACCTCGTGCTGGATTCCTCCAAGCTGCCCGCCGACCAACCCTCGGCATCCGCCATCGAGAATTATTACCAGACACACCTGGCCGACTACCAGAGCGGCGAGGGCCGCTCGGGCCGGTACGTGCTCTTCAACACCAAAGACATCGCCGCGGGAATCGACGTTCCCGAATCGGAGATTCGCTCCCAATTCCTGCAGGATCAAAAAACCGTCTACAGCACTCCCGAGAAGCGCCGGGCCAGCCACATCTTGATCAAGGTCTCCTCCGATGCCTCCACCGCCCAGGTGAAAGCCGCCGAAGATAAGGCCCAAAAAGTGCTGAAGCGGGTCCGCTCGGGGGAAGACTTCGCGAAGGTTGCCAAAGAGGTCTCCGAGGACTCCACCGCTTCCTCAGGGGGAGACCTGGGCTATTTCACTCGCGATCAGATGGTTCGCGAGTTCGCCGACGCGACTTGGGCCTTGAAGGTGGGGCAGATCTCAGACCCGGTCCGCTCCCCATTCGGATTCCACGTGATCCTGCTGACCGACATGCAGGCGGCGCGGGAGCTGACTTTGGAGGAGGCCCGGCCTCAAATCCTCGCTTCCCTGAAGGAAGCCCGGTCTCGCGACGAAGCCCAGCGCCGCGCCTCCGAGTTCGCGGCCAAGCTCAAATCGGCGGGAGACGATTTCGCCAAGGCCGCCCGGGACTCGGCTGTGGTTCCCAAGGAATTCAAGGGAGTCCATCCCGGCGAGCCATTTCCGGATCTGGGACTGCAACCGGCGGTGACGGCAGGCCTCTTCGCCCTGAAAATCGGCGATGCCGGAACTCCCGTGACGGTCGGGACGGGCGTGGTAGTGGTGCAGTTCTTGGAGGTGACCCCCGGCGCCGCCCTCCCCCTGGAGAAAGTACGGGATCGCGTTGCGGCCGATGCTCTCCGCCAGATGCGAGTGGAGGCGGCGCGTCGAATCCTCGATACCGCCGGGGGCGGCTCAGACCTTGCAGCCGTTGCGAAGCGGCTCAAGCTCGAGGTGAAAAAGACCGGTCCCATCCCGCAGACGGGTCCGGCGGGAGAGCTGGGCGCTGACGCAGTTGTCCTGAGGGAGATTTTTTCACTGAAAATCGGAGAGACCTCACCCCCTCTGGCGCTTCCCTCCGGGTCCGTTGCCGTGGTGAAGATGGTGGATCGACCCGATCCGATGCAGGGATTCGCCGCCCAGAAAGCCTCCCTTCGCAACAATCTCCTCTATACCAAAAGGGACCGACTGTTCAGGGCCTATGTGGACCGCCTCCGGGCGGAGCATCCGGCTGAGATCAATGCAGCCCTGGTTGAGCAGATAGACCGGAGCTGACTCGGTTGCAGCCCGGGGCGAACTCCCCCGGCTCCTTACATGCTCGTGATCCCTCACAGGTTGACCGCCTGCGCGGCGGGACTATATTCGCCGAAGACCCTTTGAGCTAAGCGGACCGCGAACCCTGGGGGATATTCAAGCATGAGCAATGTCGTCGCCGAGAAGAGCTACACCAAGGGAGTTGAGTCGGTCGCAAAGGGCGATTTCCTTTCCGGACTCGCCTACTTTGAGGCCGCCATCGAGCTGGCCAAGAAAGTGGAGAAGATTGCCCCGCCTCCCAAATATCTCTCCTACTATGGTCTCTGTCTGGCCATGGTCTCCACCAAGTCGCAGACTGCGCTGGAGCTTTGCGAGAGCGCGGTGGCCGTGGAGTTCTACAATCCCGATCTCTTCCATAACCTGGCCCGCGTCCACCTCAGGATGGGCCGGAGGGACCGTGCCTATCCCGTCCTGCTCAGGGGACTCCAGCTCCATCCCAGCCATCGGGGGATCCTGGGTGATGTGCATTCGCTGGGAATTCGCCGCCGACCTATCCTGCCGTTCCTGGCCCGGGGAAATCCCGTGAACCGGCTCCTGGGAGCCATGTTCAGGGATGACCACCAGCAGGTCCTGGAGGCCTGACACTCTCGAGCTTCAACAAAAAAGCCCCCGCTCCGGAGTTCCGAAGCGGGGGTTTTTGTTTTCGCGCTTCCCGGCTGTCCCGGGACGGGTTCAAATCGGCGTGACCGTTTCCGTGTCGGAGCCTCCCTGGCTCGACGTGACGGTCACCGAACCCGGGTTGGGGGTGTTGTTCTTGGTGAACGTGTAACGGTTGTTGTTGCTGTCGTAAATCATGGTGCCGTACCCCACCAGTGTCAGGACCGCCGAGGGAGCCTGACTGCTGGTGGCCCAGACCGTCAGCTTTTTGCCCGCATTCTTCCACTCCGCCTTGGTAATGACCACCGTATCGCTCTGGCATGCCGGGTCCTGGGCATCGGTCAGGTTGTTGCAGTTGTCGTCCAAACCGTTGGAGCAGTTCTCCACGGCGTTGGGGCGGATGGCGGCGTTGTTGTCGTTGCAATCACCGCCGCAGGTGGTGTAGCCGTCCGCGTCGGCGTCGAATCCTTCATCCACACCGCCGACACAATTGTCGTCAATGCCGTTGCAGACCTCCGTAACACCGGGGTGCACCGCCGCGCTTGCGTCATTGCAGTCACCGCCGCAGGTGGTAAACCCGTCGGTGTCGGCGTCGAATCCTTCATCGGTGCCGCCGGCACAGTTGTCGTCGATGCCGTTGCACACCTCTGTCTGGCCCGGGTTGACCGCGGCATTGGCATCATTGCAGTCGCCGCCGCAGGACGCCCAGCCGTCGGCATCTCCATCGGGGAATCCATCGTCCCGAATCCCGTCGCAGTCCTGATCGACGCCGTCGCAAACCTCGGTCGCGCCCGGGTGGATGGAGGCATTGTTGTCATTGCAATCCACGATACTGTTGTAGCCGTCCGAGTCGGCGTCCACCGGCGCATTTCCGCTGATCTTCAGATCGTAAGAGCCATAAACCCCCAGATCCGTCGCGTGGAACGAGCGCACATAGAGAACGCCGCTGCTGGAGGGGGTGTAGCTCATCAGCGAACTGAAATCCGAAGGGGACCGATTGTCGTTGGAGGCCAGGACCGTGCTGCCGTTGCTTGCCAGCAGCTCCAGGGAAGTGTTCGCGTCCCCCCATAGATTCAGGGTTTCGATGGTGTAGGGAATTCCGGAGGTGGCGTTGAAGGAGAAAAAGTCGCTGTCGGCCTCGCCCACCCCGTCGTTGTTGGAATCAGCGAAATAAGTCAGATGGACCGGGGTTCCCGCGCCAGAATTCGGCATGGCTGTCGCAGCCGTGTCGTTCGGCTCGCTGGAATCCTTGAAGAACTCCGCGTTGGTGAGATCGAACGTGGCCTCCATGGCGGATTTGAAACCCTTTCCCCGGGTGAACCATCCGTCCCAGAAATCCTCCAGACTCTTGTTCGCCGCCGAAGGGATGTAGTTCTTGTCAACGTCCCAGTTGTCGGCATCGGGTCTGGCCAGGGAGTCATCGTCCACACCGGGGGTCCCGTCCGCGGTGCTGGAGGAATCGTTGATGTCCCACAGCGCCGCGTAAGCCGCCACTTCGCTGGCCGCCCCGTCGCAGTAGTAGGGAGTCTCGGACTCCACGTTGAAGTAGAAATCGAGGTTTCCCGCGCCCGGTGCCCCGGTGGTCTTCACGTATAAATCGGGCCGGCTGAGGGCAAAGAACCTGCGCACCGATTGTCCGAACCAGGTGGCGCGACCCTCCTCGAAGGCGAGCCTTAGGTCCTGGTTGCAATCGGTCAGGTGATGGGTTCCGCCGGGGTTGTCGTTGGCGGAATTCAGGTGATAGGCGTAATGCCCCGTCTCGTGCTGTACGACGGTGTCGTTGTAGCCGGAGGGATCCCCAACATGAACCCGCTTGTTGCCGTAGTCGTAGCTGGAAACGGGATTGCCAAAAGCGGGCTCCCATTCGAGAGTGAGCAGGTTGGCGGAGCCCGGTCGGGAGCCATTGAGGGATGCGATGTAGTCGATGGACCTCAAGCCCACATCATAAAGGTTGAACGCCTCTCCCCCCGCTCCGATGCTGGCGGTAATGGTCCCGAAATTGACGTTGGTGTTCGGGGAGTGGTTGGGGACGTTGGAGCTGGCGACGGAATAGGGGTTCTTGGGCGTGAGGACATTCTCGACCCTCAGGTACAGCGTCGCAACCGCCGTTGAGGCGGAGACCACGCGCACGTACACCGTGCGCGTCTTGGAGTCGGTGACGGCGATGCTGAAGTTGCCGTTGGCATCGGTGGATCCGGTGGCCAAGAGCGCCTTGGGGCCGGTGGCATTGAAATCGCGCACTTCCACATTGGCGAGGCGGATGGGCAGGGAAGGCTGGGCGCCGGTGAAGCCATTCTGATCGAACTCGCGGTCCACGTAACGGAAGGTGCCGGTCGCGGTCCAGTTGGCATATGCGATCCCGGAGGCGAACCAGAGAAGGGTCAGCAGCGTTGCTGTTTTCAGGAGCCGCATG
>JAKEFJ010000125.1 GCA_022616665.1 Acidobacteriota bacterium | reverse complement strand
GATCCGGCCAGGGCGTTCTTCTTCGCCGGCCGGTTCAGCGTGATCCAGGCAAGCGGAGGCTCGGCGCGGTACAGGATGGCACTTTCAGCGGATTCCTGCGGCGGGGTTGGGATCGTCTTGTTGCCGCGCCCCGGGGATGCGCGCTGCGGAGCAGCCTTTTTCCTGGCGGATTTCATCCCTCGAGATCCACCCAGACGCTTTTGACTTGCGTGTAGTGCTCCAGCGCCGCCTTTCCAAGCTCGCGCCCGTAGCCGCTCAGCTTGTAGCCGCCGAAGGGAAGGGCGGCGTCGTAGCGGTTGTAGGTGTTGATCCAGACCGTCCCGGCCTTGAGCGCTTTCGCCGCGCGGTGGGCCTTGGCGAGGTCCCGGGTCCAGAGGCCGGCCGCCAACCCGTAAGGAGTGGCATTGGCCTGGGCGATGGCCTCCTCGGGATCGCTGAACTCCAGCGTCGAGAGGACCGGTCCAAAGATCTCCTCCCGCGCGATTCGCATGCCGCTTTGCACCCGGTCGAAGACGGTGGGGAGGACGAAATTGCCATTCAGGCTCCCCACCTGGGCCCGCTCGCCGCCCGCCACCAGGGTCGCTCCCTCCTCCTTGCCCGTCGCGATATAGCGCAGAACTTTTTCCAGCTGCTCCTTGCTCACGATGGCCCCGAAGCGGGTCTTTGGATCGAGCGGATCGCCCGGGACCATCTTCTTGGCCCTGGCCGCCAGCTTCTCCACGAACTCGTCATGAATCTTCTTCTCGACGAAGAGCCGCGATCCGGCGGCGCAGACCTCCCCTTTGCCGTAGAAGATTCCAACGGTGGCGCCGCGCACGGCCGCCTCGAGATCGGCGTCGGCGAACACGATGTTGGGCGATTTCCCTCCCAGCTCCAAAGTCACCTTCTTGAGCGTCTCCGCCCCGGCCTTCATGATCTCGATGCCGGTCTTGGTTTCCCCGGTGAAGGCGATCTTGTCCACTCCTGGATGCTTCACCAACCCCATGCCGATGACCGAGCCCTTGCCCGTGATCACGTTCAGGACGCCGTCAGGGAGCCCGGCCTCCTTGGCAATCTCGGCGAATTTCAGAGCTGTCAACGGCGTGTTCGAGGAGGGCTTCACGATGACGGTGTTGCCCGCGGCCAGGGCCGGCGCCACCTTCCAGATGGCGAGCAGGAGCGGGAAATTCCAGGGGACGATGGCGGCGATCACTCCGACAGGCTCCCGCAGGGTATAGGTGAAAGCTCCCGGCCGCGCGGGAATGGTGTCGCCGGTGATCTTGGTGGCCCATCCCGCGTAGTACTGGAGAATCTCCGCCTCCAGTGGAATCTCCACCTGCCGCGATTCGAAAATGGGCTTGCCGTTGTCCAGAGTTTCGAGCCGCGCCACCTCGTCGGCCTTCTGCATGAGGAGGTCGGCCATCCTCCAGAGAATGCGGCCACGCTCTGCCGCGCTCATCTTCGGCCAGGGCCCGACCTCGAAGGCCTTGCGGGCCGCCGTTACCGCCGCGTCCAGGTCGATAAGGTCGGCCTCGGCGACGCGCGCCAGAATCTGGTTGGTAGCAGGATTGATCGTCTCGAAGCTTCGCCCCGAGAGGGCGTCCACAAAACTGCCTCCGATGAACAGCTTGCCGGAGGGAAGAGAGGGCGAGATTTCTGAAGACATGGGGGTCGGCTCCTGATCGGTTATACGGGGCACGGTGCAGGCAGCTTGTCCTGAATCGGCGTCATCTTAACAACCGCCGGAGTTCAGCGTCAATCCGGTGGAAGATCGAGCCGCAAATCCTACGGTCGATTCCGAGGGATGATCAGGTGAATGCCGTAAGCCCGCATTCAGCGCCGTGCGGAGAATTACCCGCATTGGTAAGCGGGACCCTCGATTTCGTAACTCGCGTAATGGCTCCTCGCCATTTCCGGAGCGTCCGACGATGTCTACAGCAAGTGAAAAGTCCCGCCGACGCGTGAGTTAGAACTTTTGTGCTCCCGGGAAGGGGCCTGGCCGTGGAGAAGGCACCCTCTTTGCTAATACTAGGAATCGAAGCGGGCTGAGGATGCCTGAGGGGGGTGAATAAACGACCGGGTCCCCCGTCGCGACCTCTTCGGCCCGCTGATTTTTTTTGTCCGCCGGTTTGACCCTCCGAGGTCCGCACCGCTAGAATCCCTGCATGCCACTGCGACGCAAGGTTTTTCTCCTGTCCACAATTTTGCTTGTACTGGCCCACGGGCCTGGCCCTCTGAAAGCCGACGAGCCCTCCCTCTACGAATACATCCTCACCGAGTTGGATGGCAAGGAAACCACGCTGGAAGCGTTCAAGGGAAGGATTCTCGTGCTGGAATTCTTCGCCACCTGGTGCCCGCCATGCCGCAAGGATCTTCCCCAGATCGCCGGTCTTCAGGAGAACTATCCGCCCGAGAAAATCGCCTTCCTGGCGGTTTCGGCGGATGGCGCTTCCGACACGGTGCGCAGTTTGCCGGGATTCTTGAAGGAGACGGGGCTGAAGATTCCGGTGCTGGTGGGAGGGGGCCTGTTCGTGGACAAATACGCCGGGGTGGACAAGCGAGGGGCGCGAGAGATAGTTCTACCTCAGACTTATGTCTTCGACGGCAACGGTGAAATGAGCCTGCGTCTGGTGGGGGAGCACAAGTCGAAAGCCAAGTCCCTGACCGAAACACTGGAGCGGTTGATGAAGGCGAGCGCCTCCTGATGCCCGGCAAGATTTCCGGGATTTTCGACGCCCACATCCATGTCCAGCCCTGGGAGCAGATGAAGCCCGAGGTGCTGGCGACGATGCGCAAGGGGCACGGCGATTTCGAAGCGCTCATGGGTTATTCGCGCTCCGCCGACCGCTTCTTGAGGCACCTGGACCAGGAGGGGATCGAGCGGGCGGTCCTGGTGAATTACGTCAGCCCTGATTTGATGGGCTTCACCGATTCAGTGAACTCATACGTTGCCGATTATTGCCGGGGCCATTCGGATCGGCTGGTGGCCATGGGCTCGGTGCATCCGCGCTTCAGCAAAAACCCCGCGGCAGACGTGGATCGGCTGGTGGAGATGGGCGTGAGGGCGCTCAAGATTCATCCGCCCCACCAGCTTTTCCACCCCAACGACTATCGCACCGGCAAGCTGCCCGGATTGGAAGCGGTTTATCGCAAAGCCTCGGAGCATCGCATTCCGGTGATGTTCCACACCGGCACTTCCATTTTCCCCGGAGCCCGAAACGCCTATGGCGATCCGATCGCCTTGGACGACGTGGCGGTGGATTTCCCGAACCTGACCATGGTCCTGGCCCATGGGGGGCGGCCGCTGTGGGGAGACACGGCGTTTTTCCTGGTGCGGCGATTTCCGAACGTCCACATGGACATCTCGGGAATCCCGCCCCGATCGGTCCTGAAGATGTTTCCACGGCTGGAGGAAATTTCCCACAAGGTTCTGTTCGGCTCGGACTGGCCGGGTCCGGCCGTGCCTGCCATCTCGAAGAATGTCGCCGAAGTCGAGTCCCTCCCCCTGGGCGAGAAAGCCCTGGAGAGGATCTTGAGGGACAACGCCCTCACGATCTACCGCCCCGCGTAGGGGAGCGTCATGTCCGAAGGCCCCCTGCTTCCTTCCGATCTCCGCTCCGGCGCCGAATGCTTCAACCGGGGCGACTATTTCGAGGCTCACGAAGAGTGGGAGAAGACCTGGTACGGCAGGGAGGGGGAGGAAGGGCGCTTTCTGAAGGGGCTCATCCAGGTGGCGGTCTCGCTGTATCATCTGGAATCGGGAAATCTCAAAGGAGCCCACAAAGTGATGGGGACGGCCCTGGGATATCTCAAGGAGCTTCCATCCCCCTGCGCCGGGGTGGATCTGAATGGTCTCAGGCAGCAGATGGCTCCTCTCTATCGGGAGCTGGAAGCGGGAAACGATCCCTATCCACAAGTCGAGGCTGCAGCGCCGCAGCTGAGCCTCACCCTGGAGTAGTTTCCAGGGCGGAGCGGGAATAGAAATCAGCCGAGCTCCGAAGAACGGAGCCGGATGGAACCCACAAGGACCGGTGAGATGAGCCTCAAAATTATCGTGATTGGCGGCGGCATCATCGGCTGCGCCATCGCCCGCGAGCTGGCAGGAGCGGGGTGCCGCGTGACGCTGCTGGAGAGGGGCAAAGTGGGGTCGGAGGCTTCCTCCGCCGCGGCGGGGATACTCTGCCCGCAGCTCGAAGCAGAAGGCCCTTCGCCCCTTTTGGACCTTGGGCTCGGGTCGCTCGCCCTCTATGCCGACTTCGTCGAGGCGGTGCGCCGGGAAACCGGAATCGATGCGGAGCTGGACACAGCCGGGACGCTCGTTCCCGACCTGACGCGAGACGATGTACTGGCATCGGAGAGAGTCTTCCGATGGCAGCACGATGCGGGGCTGCCCATCGAGAGGCTGTCGGCCGAGGAGATCGCGGGCCTGGAGGGTCATCTCAGCGGCAGCATCCTGGGCGGAATCTTCTTTCCGAAAACGGGGCGGGTGAATCCCGTCGCCCTGACTCGGGCCCTGGCTCTCTCGGCGCGGGCCCGGGGCGTCGATATCCGCGAAGGCTGCCCCGTCGTCTCGTTGCGAACCACGGGGGAGCGAATCATCGGAGCCGTCCTGGCCGACGGCCAAATTCTGGAGGCCGACAGCACCGTCCTGGCGTCAGGAGCCTGGAGCTCGGCGTTGGTCCCGAAGATCAGGATCCAGGTCGTGCCGGTGCGCGGCCAGATGCTGGTCTTCGAGACCCATCGTCCGCCACGCCGCCACGTCCTGGTGACCCCTCGGGCCTATCTGGCGTTTCGCCGCGATGGCAGCGTCCTGGTGGGAAGCACCACGGAGCTGGCCGGGTTTGAGAAAAGGGTGACTCCCAAAGCGATGATGAAGCTCATCGCCTCGGCCATGGCCCTGGACCCGACACTGGAGAGCGCCGATTTCGCGGGGGCTTGGTCGGGGCTGCGCCCGGGCACTTCCGATGGACTGCCACTGATAGGACCGGTGCGCCCGGGACTGGTGACGGCCACCGGCCACTATCGCAATGGAATCCTGCTGGCCCCGATCACCGCGGCCTTGATCACCGAATCGATTCTCAGGGGCCAGACGAGCCGATCCCTGGAGCCGTTCTCGCCGCTGCGAGAACCGCCCGCCGCCCGCACCGAGGCTGTTTTGTGATGCTGTCACTGCTGCGCTCGCTGCCGGGTGTCGCCCTGGGGCTGGTATTCATCGCCGCCGGCTTTCTCAAGGCCCTGGATCCCGCCGAGTTCGCCAGACAGATCGACACCTACGGAATCGTGACGGGCGGCGCGGCGGTTGTGCTTGCCTACCTGCTCATCCCATTGGAGCTGGCCCTGGGCACTGCCCTGGTGGTGGGATACCGCTCACGCCTGGCCGCGGCTCTGACCGCGGCGCTGCTCCTGCTGTTCATGGGAGCCACCGCTTACGCCTGGTCCCAGGGAAAGACCGAGGGGTGCGGCTGCTTCGGCTCCATAGCGTCCCGGACGCCGGGCCAGGTGCTCCTGGAGGATGCGGCCTTTCTGGCTTTTGCTTTCTTGGCGATCCTGCTGAACCAGCCGAGGCTCTCCCGACCCCGCTGGCGCCCGGTGACAGTGCTGAGTGTCGTCCTAGCGGCTGGAATCGCCCTGCCCGCAGGCGCCTACGCCCTCCCCATCGACTCCCTGGTGACGGATCTCAAGGTAGGGCGGCAATCGTCGGATCTCCCCCTGTGGGAGGCCCCGATGGATCTGGCGAAAGGAAACTACCTGGTCGCCCTCCTGGATGTAAACGCCGCAGACTCGCGGGAAACCGTGAAGCGGCTCAATGAGCTGAACAGGGGGCAAGGGGGGACCATGGTGGTAGCCTTCTTCGGCGGGGAAGTGGATGAGAAGACCATTTTCTGTTTTAATACCACTCCGAGCTTTGAGGTCGTTGCGGTCCCACGCTCCGATCTGAAGCGGCTCTACCGGAAACTCCCCAGGTTTTTCCAGCTCAAGGAGGGCAGGGTTTACCGGATCTGGGACGGGGCTCCCCCGACTCCCGAGGAGGTCTCTTGAAGCTCATGCGGATGATGGCGGTGGCGGCCCTGGCGACCGGCTCGGCATTCGCCTTTTCCAGCGAGGTTCCTTCTGCTTCAGCGGGGCTCGTCGCCTTCGCTCCCACGTCGACCTACAAGGTGGAGGTGGACGGCGCCGAGATCAGGACCGCCGAGATGTTTCTCGGGGATCCCGGGCTGCTGCTTCTGGGGTGCAGCCTGAGGTTTCCGGTTCTTGTCTGCCCCACGGACCAGACCATCCGGTACATCCCCCAGGAAAATGTCATCCGGGACGCCGAGGGGAATGTGAGCATGAAAGGAACTCCCACCGACCCCATCTCCAGCTACCAGACCAACGGGGGTCAGATCCTCTTTCAGGCCGAAGGGCGCAAGGTGAAATTGAGCCCCAAGCCGGCCCTGGTGGGCACCCAGACGCTGGAAAAGATCATCGCGCACAATCCCGATTACGAGTCGCGCATCAAGAACTACATTCCCAACGAAGCGGCGGTGACTTTCCTGAGCCAATACACCCGAAAAACCGACATCCAGATTTTTTTCGGGAGCTGGTGCAGCGTCTGCGAGGCCTGGGTGCCCCGGCTGGTGAAATCAATTCAATCGGCGAAGAACCCGGCGCTGGAAATGCAGTTTCAGGCGCTTCCCAAGAAGTTCATCGGGGATGCGACCGCCAAGGCCAAAGGGATCACCGGAGTACCGACGATCATCGTGGTGCAGAATGGCAAGGAGATCGGGCGGCTGGGCGGCCGGCCCGAGGACGGGACGATGGAAGAAGCTTTGACAAAGATTCTCCAGACCACCGCTCCCTGAACGCCCGGCTCCTGACAACTCCCCTGTCCAATCGTTTCCCATGGAAAAGTCCGCTGGTTGCGATCGAATCTGACAGGAGTCAGCGGGCACTGGGGCGCGGGCGCTTGAGGATGTAGGAGTATTCGCGGGCCTGGGCGTGAATCCGGGCGATGTCCTTCAGGGAAAAGTAGCTGCGCAGCAGCGCGGTCTCCTTGTTCTGATCGGTGCCTGAGACGGTGGTGTTGTCGGTGCAGATGGCCACCGGCACTCCCTTTTCCACGAAGTCCACGATCGGGTGCTTCGCCTCCCGGGCCACGGCGCCGGTCTGATAGTTGGAGGTCAGGCAGCACTCCACCAGGATGCCGTCGCGCGCCAGGCGGCGCATCAGAACCGGGTCTCTCACCGCCGAGCAGGCATGCCCGATGCGCGACACTCCCAGATCATCGATGGTCTGCCAGACCACCTCGGGCCCCACTTCCTCACCCGAATGCGCCGTGACTCCCAGCCCTCCCTTCGCCGCCACTTCGTAAGCTTCCCGGAAAAGGCGCGGAGGCGTGGTGCGCTCGGGACCGGCGATGTCGAACCCCACCACGCCGGCGCGATCGTGCAAATGCTGCGCCTCGGAGATGGCCTGCCGGGCCAAGATTTTCGCGATGTGCGGACCGTGCTGGCGCATGGCGATGACGATGAGCCCGCAATCGATCCCGTGGCGCTTCGAGGCTCGGTTGAGGCCTGTCAGGACCGAGCGGATCGCCTGGCGCAGCGTCAGCCCGGCATACGTGTGGATCACCGGCGAATAGCGCAGCTCCAGGGTCTTCACTCCGTTTTTCGCCGCGTCGCGGGCGATGGCTTCGGTCACTTCCTGGATGTTCTCGTAGAACTGGGTGATCCAGAGCGGATAATGGAATTTGTCCAGGTAGGCCAGCAGGGTCCCTTCCTCGCCCGGCTGGATCGTGAGGAGCTTTTGCAGAGCGCGCGGATCGCGCACCGGAGTGAGCCGGTGCCGGCGCATCATTCGCCAGATGGTGGAAGGAGGAATGGATCCGTCCACGTGCTGGTGCAGCTCGGTCTTGGGCATTTTCCGGATCCGATCGCTGCTGGGCTTCAATGGGGCTCCTGTGAGGTAAAAACGGCGGGATTCTAGCCCAGCAACGTGCCGAAAGATAGCGCGGTGCTTCAGGTCTCCCGCCGGGAGAGCGCCGCGGGCAGGGAGAGGGAAATCAGCAGAGCGAACAAGGCCAGGGCCGAGGAAAGGCCGAACAATCCCCGCACCCCCAGCGCATCCACCGAGGCCGCGCAGCCGAAGAACCCCACGAGATTCCCCAGACCGTAAGTGAGCGAGCTGTAGAGACTCTGGCCCGAGCTGCGCAGGGCATCGGGAAACAGACGGTGGGTGGCATGCACCGCCGAGACGTGGAACAGACCGAAACTGAAGGCATGCAGAATCTGGCCAAAGGCCAGGAGAAAGGGATCGACTCCCGCCATCAGCAGCAGCCAGCGAAGAGCGGCCACACCCAGGCTCATCGAGATCAGGCGCCTGGGCCCAGTCACTTCGAGGAGGCGCGACGAGAGGAGCATCATGCCGATTTCGGCAGCCACCGCGAGGGTCCAATAGGCGCCGATGGCGGTTCGGGAGTAGCCGTGGCGATCCAGGTGAAGCGAAAAGTACGCATAATAGGCGCCATGGCTGGCCTGCATGAGCGCCGTGGCGCAGAGGAATCGCAGGATCTCGGGACGATTGAGTTCACGCCGCAGGCTGTGCCTCGTCGGAAGGATCTTGCCTCCGTCTGCGGGAAGCGCGGCGGCGGGAAGGATGTTCAGGCCGGAGAGAATCAGGATTCCCATCAGGACCGTCTCTACCGGCATCCAATCCAGCAGGCGGCCGTAGAGCAGGGTCGAAGCGATGAATCCGAGGGACCCCCAAAGCCGGACCGGTCCGTAGGAGAATCTCCGGCGGTCGGATTCTTCCTGAACCATCCCTTCAACAAGCGGAATCGACGGGGCCAGGAGAAATCCATAGAGGAACAGCACCAGGGCGACGGCCCAGAATCGCTGGGCCCAATAGAGCAGGGAGAAAACAGCGCAGGCGCCGCTCAACGAAAGGACCACGAGGAGCTTGCGGTGCCCCGCCCGATCAGCCCAGAGTCCCCAAAGGGCCGGAAAGAGGAATCGGCTGGCGGGTCCCAAGGCCAGCAGGATGGCGATGCGGGGGCCGCTGATGCCCAGGGATTTCAGGTAGAGGGGGAAATAGGGCGTGAAGATTCCCAGCGCCGCGAAGTAGGCGAAGTAGAAGGTGGAATAGGTCAGGTAGAGGCGCCGTTGCTCCACGCGAGGATTCCTACAGGCCAGGACTTGAATTCTCCGCCGGGCTGCGAACAATAGGGGTGTCGGCCGGCGCTGTCAAACCGCTTCCGGAAGATGAGGAATTGTCCATGATTCAAGCGAAAGTCCCGGCGGGATGTCTCGCCGCCTGCGCGGCGACGCTGCTGGGATCGCTGGCCACGCCCGGAGCACCGGGTGCGGCGAGCTCCTTCTCCAAGGATGCGCTCTGGGACGACGGGAAAGCGGAGCTGAACCTGTATGACGCGGAAGCTCCCCTCTACGGGGAGAAACGGCGTTTCGAGGCGCGGATGATCGTGGTGAAGGAGGATTTCAAAAAGGATCTTCGGGTGAAATCGGACGACGGTCCTGTCCCGGGCAGGACCCTTGAAGTCCTCAAGCTCAACCACCTCCGCGTTATCCCTGGCGGATCCTACGACCATCACGAAATGGTCTCGGCTTATCTCGATCGGGAGGCCTTCCGCCCCGTGAAGCTGACGATGTCCCACTTCGAGTCGTGCGGAATCACCTTCGTGGAGGTGCTCCCGGAGGGGGATCACCTCGCGCACACTTCGCATTCCTATTGGGACAAGGAGGGAGATCGAACCCTGCAGTTACCGTTCGGCGTCGGCGATCTCCTTTATGATGCCCTACCGCTGCAGATTCGCGGCATGGATCTCGCCACGATGCAGACGCGAAGCTACAAGGTCCTTCCATCGCAGATGTCGGGCAAGGTCAGGAATCTCACTCTGGCTTCCATGACGCTCCGGGTGGCGGGAAAAGAGAAAGTTCAGGTTCCTGCGGGAGAGTTCGAGGTCTTTCAAGTCGAGCTGTCGCGCCCCGAGGGGAAAGACCGGTATTATTTCGAGGTGATGTTCCCTCACAGGCTGGTGAAGATGGAAACCGCGGAGGGAGGCATCTACAGGCTCAGAAAATCCCTGCGCCTCGACTACTGGAACTTCCAAGCCAATGGCGACGAACAGCGATTGAAGTAAGGAGGAAGCAGCGATGAAAACCGGCCGGATCGGGCCCGCGCTCGCGGCGGGGCTGCTGCTGATGATGGGCGCCGGCGCCCCTCGCGCGCAGCAGGAGCCCCCCTCAGCGGTGGTTCGCCTGGACGAGATTCTGAAGGCCCATCCCCTCAAGGAGGGGGACAATCAAACCAGTGTGGAGCTGATGCGGGGCGAGGGAGTCAGCGCGCACCTCTTGCAAGTGAGAAGCCGGGTGCGCCCGCATTACCACAAGGAGCATTCGGAGACCGTCTATCTCCTGGAGGGAAGCGGGATTTTCATCCTGGGAGACCGGGCCTACCCGGTGAAAGTGGGCTCCCTCATGATGATTCCCAAGGGAGTCATTCACAGCTTCGAGGCCAAGCAACCCACTTCCGTGCTGTCGATCTTCGACCCTCCCTTCGATGGGACGGATCGCATCTTCGTAGACGAGCCGACCCCTTCACCCTAGATTGCAGCCCGGCGGGCACTCCCTTCTGGAGCATGCCACGCCCTGTGTCCGGCGCAGGCGGATTCCGCCGCCGCTTTTCGGCTCACGTCCTGGCAGCCCCGGAAGCCAGTGGGCCCATCTGGGTTCTCAAGACCCGCTTGAGCGTTTTGCCGGAGCCGGTCTTGGGCAGTTCGTTTACGATCCGGACTGCTTTGGGAACCTTGAAATAGGTCAGATGATTCCGGCAGTGGCTGATGAGATCCTCGGGGGAGGCGCTTCGCGGCTCTTTCAGCACCACCACCGCCACCACGGCCTCTCCCAGGTCGGCATCGGGCAGCCCCACCACCGCCGATTCCACCACTTCCGGGTGCATGGCTAGGGCGTTTTCGACCTCCAGCGAATAGACCTTTTCCCCACCGGTGTTGATCAGGTCCTTTTTGCGATCCACGATGCTGAGATATCCCTCGTTGCCGATCACCGCCAGGTCGCCGGTTTTCAGCCATCCTCCCGTAAAAGCCGCGGCGGTTTCTTCAGGCCTCCTCCAGTAGCCGGGCGTTACGGTGGGCCCGCGGGCCCAGATCTCTCCCACGGTATTCCCATCCCTGGGCACATCGTTTCCGTCCGCGCCCACCACCCGGATCTCCACGCCCCGCATGGGAAAGCCGGTAGTGCAGCGAATTCGCAGCTGCTCCGACGCTGGCCAGGCATTCATGCCAGGCTGGGGACGGGAAAAGGTGAGAAAGGGGCTGGTTTCGGTGAGCCCATAGGTCTGCACGTACTCGCAGCGAAAGGCCGGCAGAAGCCTGAGCACGGTCTCGGCTGGCATCGGGGCGCCGCCGGTCATCAACAGCTTAAGGCGCGAGAAATCCCTGGATTCCAAGGCGGGTTCCCGCAGCATCCGATGGACCATCGTGGGGATCAGGTTGGTCATGCTGACCCGGCCCGATTCGAGAAGCGAGAGGGCTCCGACGGCGGAAAACTCAGGGAGGAAGGCGTGGGTCCCGCCGGTCGCGGTCACCGCCCACACGGCCCAGGCATCCGCCAGGTGAAACATGGGCGCGATGTGCCCCCAGGCGGCGTCAGCGTCAATCCCCAGCTCCACGATGACCCGCTCCACATGCGCGGCGAGATTTCCCCGCGTGAGAACGACCCCCTTGGGGACGCCGGTGCTGCCCGAGGTGTAATAGAGGTGCGCCGGAGAGGTATCCTCCAGGTCGGCGGCCACAACGTCCGCATCGGGGGAAAGAGCGATTTCCTCTTCGTAAGAACGAAAGCGCGGATCTTCGAAGGGCGGGAGCGGACCGGTCCACAGGATTCCTTTCAAGCCGGCGAGCCGCCGCAAAACCGGAGCCAGGCCCAGAAATGTGGAGGGCTCCGAGATGATGAGGGAAACTTCCGCGTCCTCGAGGATCATCTTCAGCTCGGAGGCGGCCAGGCGCAGATTGAGCGGGACCAGGATGGCGCCGAGGTGCAAGGCGGCAAAATACGACTCATAAAAGCGATGACAATTGCGGTGCAGGATCGCCACCCGGTCCTTGGGCCCCGCTCCCATGCGCGCGAGGGCTGCCGAGAGCCGATGGACCCGGCGGCGGATTTCGGGATAGGTCAAGGCGGCTCCGCCGCAGAAAATCGCCTCTCCCGCGGGTCTTCGCCGGGCCGCCTCGTCCAGGATTTCCTCTACGAGCATCGATGCTCCGGGTCATGCAATCCGCAGAACGTCCGCCAAGAATTTCGGCTATCATAGAAGAGTTGGTCGAGAGGGAGCAACGAGAGGATTCCCCGGAGGCAGGATTGGAAGAGGTCCTCAGCGAGCTGCAGAGACTCTGCGGCAAGGGTGACGGGGAAATTCCGCTGGATCGAACGGCTCTTCTCATCGCCAGGACCGAATATCCGGACCTGGATCACGCCCGCTATCTGTCGGAGCTGGATCGTCTCTCGGGGACGGCCCGGCGGCGACTGCCGGCCACGCGCGACTCCCTGGCAATCGTCCAGGTGCTCAATACGCTCCTGATCGACGAGGAGGGGTATCGGGGCAATCAGGAAGACTACTACGATCCCCGGAATTCCTTCCTGAACGATGTGATGGATCGGAAGCTGGGAATTCCCATCACGCTGTGCATCCTCTACCTGGAAGTGGCCCGCAGGCTCGCATTTCCCCTTACGGGCGTCTCGTTTCCCGGGCATTTTCTCCTGCGCCACAAGAGCGCCGAACGGGACTTCCTGGTGGATCCTTTCAACCGCGGCGAAATCCTCCTTCCCGTGGATCTTCCGGGGCGGCTGGCGACGCTGTTCGGCTCCAAGACCGCAGAAGAGATCCTGGCCAAGCACAACAACCGCCTGCCGGAGAATTTTGTCGCCGACGCCACGCCCCGGGACATCCTCCTGCGCCTGCTCACCAATCTCCGGGAGATCTATTTGCGCCGCCAGGATCTGGAGCGAGGCCGCCACGTGGTGGCCCTGATGCTCACCCTCCACCCGGATCCGGAGCAAATCCTGAGCTCCCTCGCCGCCATACGGAAAATCGAAGCGTCCCTCAACTAGGAGCCTGAAGCGCCGATGCCGCTTTCATCCGCCACCCCGCGCATGGCCAAGATCGTCGCCACCCTGGGGCCCGCTTCCGAAACCCCCGCGATTCTCTCGGGCCTCCTGCTGGCCGGCGTGGACGTATTCCGGCTGAACCTCTCGCATGGCACGCGAGAGGATCATCATCGCCGCATCCGGCTGGTGCGGCGATTGTCCGCGAAGCACGCAAAGCAGGTGGGAATCCTGGTGGATCTTCCGGGCCCCAAGATCCGCACCGGAGAATTGGTGGAGCACCTGCCGGTGAACCTCGCTGCGGGCTCCCGGCTGACCCTCACCACCCGCCAGGTGCCCGGTCGCCGGGGGCTGATCTCCACCGGCTACCGGCATCTTCCCCAGGACGTTCGCAAGGGGAGCCGGATTCTGCTGGATGACGGCAACATGGAGCTGGAGGTGCTGCGCGTTTCGGGTACGGAGGTCTCCTGCCGGGTGGTTATCGGCGGGACGCTCTCCGAGCACAAGGGAATCAACCTGCCCGGGACCCGCATCGCCGCCTCGTCCCCCACGCCCAAGGATCGGCGCGATCTGGAATTCGCCATGCAGGAGGAGGCCGACTGGGTGGCTCTCTCCTTCGTCAAGCGCCCCGAGGATCTGGTTCGCGCCCGCCGCGCCATGCATCGGCTGGGGCGTCCGCTGCCGCTGGTGGCGAAGATCGAGCGGCGGGAGGGAGTGGACGCCTTGGAGGGGATCCTCTCCCAGGCCGACGGAGTCATGGTGGCGCGCGGAGACATGGCGGTGGAGATCTCGCCGGAGGAGGTCCCCGTCCTCCAGAAGAAAATGATCCGCGGCGCCAACCTCTCCGGCGCCATCGTGATCACGGCCACTCAGATGCTGGAGTCGATGATGGAAAACCCGCGCCCCACCCGGGCCGAGGCTTCGGACGTGGCCAACGCCGTGTTCGACGGCAGCGACGCGGTGATGCTTTCCGGGGAAACCGCCTCGGGGCGCTACCCGTGTGAGTCGGTGCGCATGATGGACGCGATCATCCGGCAGGCGGAAGCCAGCGGACTGGAGCGCCGGGGCGGGGGGGAGAGCGGCTGCTGCGCCCCTGGAGAAGAGCTGCATGCCGTGGTCCATGCGGCCAGTCAGGCGGCCGAGGACTCGCACGCCAGGGCGGTGGCCGTCTACACGGAAACCGGCAGGACAGCGCGGTTCCTGTCAAAGCTCCGCCCTCCGTGTCCCATCATCGCCCTCACCTTCGATCCTGCGGTGGCGCGCCGCATGTCGCTTTACTGGGGGGTGACGGCTGCGGGAATCCGATTTGCACCTGACACGGACACGATGCTGGCGGGCGGCGAGCGGGAGATGCTGCGGCGCGGCCTCGTCCGGACAGGCGATCGGCTGGTGGTGGTGGCTGGAAGCACGCACTACCCCGGGGGGACCAACATGATGAAGATCCACAAGGTGGGCGGCCCCTCCCGGCCGTCACGCAGGCGGTCATGAGCGGCGATCGCCGCGCGAACCGCCTTCTCCTGCCCCTGCTTCTCCTGGCTCTCCTGCCGGTTTCATTGCTGCTCGCCGACCCACCGCCTCGTTGCAAGGTGTGCGGAGATGCCATCACCGGCCGTTATTTGGAGCAGGACGGGCATGCTTATCACGAGAACTGTTACGCCCGGGTGATTGCTCCGCGCTGCCCCATCTGCGGCGAGCCGGTCATGCAGGCTAGGATCGATTGGGAGGGGAAGAGCTATCACGAGAAGTGCTACCAGGACAAAATCCAACCTCATTGTGCCCTCTGCGGGAAGGTGATCGAGGGGACTTTCCTGGTGGAAGGCGGGAAGAACTATCACGCAGCTTGCCACAGGACCCGCGCCGCCCGGTGCGTCATCTGCTCCAAACCCCTGGGTGGCACCTACCTGGCGGATGCCTGGGGCAACCCGTTTCACAGCCGCCATGGAATGAAGGTCCTCTGTCCTTATTGCGGCCGCGCCATGGCCGAGTCCACCACGGGCGGGAGCGTGGTCAGCGCCGCGAACGGGATGCAGATCTGCGCCCTGTGCGATCGCCGTGGAATCGCGGGGAAAGGTCCGGCTCAGAATCTGCTGGAGCGCACGCGTCTTCGCCTGCTCGACAGCTTTCCGGTATCCAGGGAGAGCTTCACCTGGGAGCTGGTGAGCAAGGCGCAGCTGGACAAGATGCTGCCGCCCGCACGGCGGGCGGGTAATGAGCTGGGATTGACGCTGGAGACCCGGTCACGCCGCGGCAAGCACGAGTCCCTGAAAATCCATGTGTATCTTCTATCCGGATTGCCGGACTGGCTCTTCGAGGCCGTGTCGGCTCACGAGCTGGTCCATGTGTGGCAACATCTCCAGGGGCTGGACGATCTCCCCTTGGACCAGGCGGAAGGCTCAGCCGAGCTGGCCGCCTTTCTGATCCTGAGGCGGGGCGGCAGTGAAGAAGCGCGAATCAAGATCAAAACGATGGAGAGCTCGGAAGACCCGGTCTACGGCGAAGGGTTTCGCAAGGCCCTGAAGGTATCCATGAAAGGGAGCGACGTGACCCAGCTGCGACTCGTCCTGGAGAAAGGCAAGGGGTGGCCGCGGCGCCCCTGAGCCTGGGAGGAATGGATGATTCGAGTCGCCGCGGGAATCCTGAGCCGCGGAGAGCAGGTCCTCATCTGCCAGCGATCCCAGGCGGGGGCGTTTGCGGGCAAATGGGAGTTCCCCGGCGGTAAGCTCCAGGAGGGAGAGAGCGCCGAGGAGGCCCTGGTCAGGGAGCTGGCGGAGGAGCTGGACATCGTCGTGCGGCGGGAGAATCTCCGCCATCTGCAGACGCTTCGCCACCGCTATCCCGAAGGGCCGGAAGTGGAGCTGTACTTCTTTCAGGTGGTCGTTTTCCAGCGTGAGCCGCAAAATCGATCGTTTCAGCAAATCGCCTGGATTCCCGCGTCGCAGGCGGAAAGCTTCGATTTCCTGGAGGCGGACAAGGGGCTGGTGGCGCGCCTCGCAGCCGGAGCCCTTCTTCCGCCGCATTGATTCCCCGGCTCGTCCTTGGCGGACGGGGCCGCAACGACAGGAGGAAGGGTGCTCGAAATCGATCCCGCACAGCTGGACCGGCCCGCCGCCTACAAGCTGATGATCAGCTTGATCGTGCCGCGCCCCATCGCCTGGGTCAGCACCATCTCGCCCGGTGGCTCCCTCAACCTGGCGCCCTTTTCGTATTTCAATGGAATCTCCTCCCATCCCCCGATTGTGATGATCGCGGTGGGGGCGAGGAGGGGAGAGCGCAAGGACACCTGGCGCAACATCGAGCAGACCCGGGAGTTCACGGTCAATGTGGTCATCCAGGAGTTGGTGGATGCGATGGTGCTCTCCTCGGGGGAGTTTCCGCCGGAGGTGGACGAATTCAAGGAAGCGGGAGTGACCCCGCTCGCCTCGACGAAGATCAAGCCGCCGCGAATCGCCGAGTCCCCCGTGAGCATGGAGTGCAAGCTGGAGAAGATCGTGGAAGTGGCCGGCAGCGCGCTGATCCTGGGCCGCGTGGTCCTGTACCACATCCGAGAGGACTTGATGGCGGAGGGGAGCGTGGATCCGAAAAAGCTGATGCCGGTAGCGCGGCTGGGGGACGATTACTACAGTTATCTGGGTGAGGTGTTTCAGCGCGCGCGGCCGAAGTAAGGAGAGTGCGCTTGAAGGCGACCGGCCACGAAACGGCCGGCGCCTTAACCGCACGTCGATAGTGCTGGTTAGTGCGCCCAGGAAGGGCCGGCGCGTTAGGCGCGGCTCAGGCGGTGGTGGCGCCGCCGCACAGATTGATCGCCTGCCCGGTCATCATGCCCGCCGAATCCGACAGCAGGTAGAGGGCCAGCGGCGCGATCTCGTCGGGCTGGAG
>JAKEFJ010000124.1 GCA_022616665.1 Acidobacteriota bacterium | reverse complement strand
CCGTGGTCGCAGACCGAGCGAGCGCGCCGTCGCCGCGATGGGAACTCCCCGGTCCTTCTCCGCTCGTGCCAGCGCCACGGCCCGCCGGCGCACCGACCCCGTGTCTTCCTCCCCGAAATTCGTACCTACTTTAATGGATAAATTGGTGGAGCAATTCGCCGAACCAGTCGACGGTGTTCATCAGCCCTCTAGGGGCCGGCCGACCAATAAAATCAGTAGATTTAGGTATTGACAAAATTTCATATCGAGGAGTACCTTTGTGCCGGAAAACCCACAGTTGACGGGCATTTCATCCCCGGGGCGCCTAGTTCCGGGGCGGAGGTCCAGCCATCGTCCAGCATCAGCCTGGCGACGCAGACTCGGGGAAGTCGACTGCGGGAGGCGCCAGCGCTCCACTCATTCGGAGGGTTCGTTTATGAACTCCAGCCGCAGGATCCTGTTACCTCTTCTCGTGCTCCTGGTGATGGCGCTTGGCGTCGCGTGCTCGCATGACAACGCCGAGTCCAATTCCAGGCAGGGAAACGTCCGAGTCATGCTCACTGCAGCTCCCATAACTACGAGCGCAGCCACCGCGGCTTCCTCGCCGATCGGCACGACCGGAACCTCCACCACTGATTTCGACGATGAGAACGACGATGACGGCGACCTTCTGTCGAGGCTCGAGCAGGTCAACGTGACCTTTGCGAGCCTGCTGGCCAGGAACCTCGACGGCGATCTGGTTGATCTGGTGATCGATCTCCCGCGAACGGTGGACCTGATCCCCGTGATCGCCGGCCATGAGATCAGCCTGCCGACGGGCACGCTGCCGCCCGGGATGTACGACCAGATTGTGGTCGTGATCACGCACGTCGAGTTCGTGTTCCTCAGCGGCTTCAAGGTCGCTCTGACACCTCCGGGAGGCGGCTGGACGAGAATCGTACCGGTAGCGCCCTTCGAAGTCATCGAGGGGCAGACCACCACCATCGAGCTGCGGTTGAGGACGTTTGAGGCCTTCCGGGAATTCGACGGAGAGTTCAAGTTCTTCCCGGACTTCGACTGCGAGCGCCGGGATTGATGGGCCTTGCCGGCGTCGGGACCGGGGAGAACCCCCGGTCCCCGGCCGGCGGCTTATTGTGTTCGGAAATGGGATTGCCGATTCCCGGCAATGAACGATTAGATTCCCCCTCCTCATTTTTCATCCTTCCTTAAGTCCTGAAGGTCCATCAGCTTAATTGCAGCGGGCGCGCTGGTACGCTCCTTGCCTTCCGGGGTAGGCCTCGCGACGTGTCGCGAGGGGGTTCGGGAGATAGTCTTGGACATTGCTCGCCCATCATCCGTAGCTGCAGCCCGCAAGAAGCGCCGGATTCTCATTGGAACCGGAGCGGTGGTGATCATCGTTCTAGTCACTATCGGGCTGTCCCGGCTGGAGCCGGCGGCGCCTTCAGTGGAGAAGGGAACGGTCTGGGTGGACACGGTCAAGCGAGGGCCGATGCTCAGGCAGGTGCGGGGAACAGGAACTCTGGTGCCGGAGGAGATACGCTGGATTCCGGCCACGACCGAAGGGCGCGTAGAGCGGATCGTGGTGCTTCCTGGCAAAGTCGTGGAGCCCGACACCGTTCTGATCGAGCTGAGCAACCCGACCCTGGAAGTGGCGGCGCAGGACGCGGCTTCCGAGCTGAAAGCGGCGGAATCGGAATCCACCAACCTGGATGTTCAGCTGCAGAGCCAGCTGCTTACCCAGAAAGCCGCGGCTGCAGGAGCTTTGGCTGATTACCGGCAGGCGAGCATGCAGTCGGAGGCGGACGAAGTGCTGGCCAAGGATGGCCTGGTCGCCGACATCACCATGCGCGTGTCGCGCCTGCGAGCCGAAGAGCTCAAGGGGCGCTCGGAAATCGAGCAACAGAGAGTGGAGATGGCCGCGCAGGCGGCCCAGGCGCAGCTGGCGGTGCAGAAGGGCCGCGTGGATCGCGCCCGCGCCGCCTGGCAGCTGCGGAAAAGCCAGGTCGATGCCCTCAAAGTCAAAGCTGGAGTGCAGGGAGTGCTGCAGCAGATTCCGGTGGAAGTCGGCCAGCAGGTCTCGCTTGGCACGAACCTGGCGCGCGTCGCCGAGCCGGGGCACCTGAAGGCGGAGGTGCGGGTGGCGGAGACGCAGGCCCGGGACATCGTCATCGGCCAGGTGGCCTCGATTGACACGCGCAATGGAATCGTCCCCGGAAAAGTCTCGCGCATCGATCCGGCGGTGCAGAACGGCACGGTCACGGTGGACGTGGCGCTGGAAGGCCCCTTGCCCAGAGGGGCCCGCCCCGACCTGTCCGTGGACGGGACCATCGAGCTGGAGCGCCTGGAAAGTGTGCTGTTCGTGGGCCGTCCGGCTTTCGGCGGCGAGCAAAGCACATTGGGCCTGTTCCGGCTGGAGGTGGGCGGTGCCGGCGCCAAGCGGGTGCAGGTAAAGGTGGGCCGCAGCTCGGTGAATACCGTGGAGATACTGGAAGGGCTGAACGAGGGAGATCAGGTGATCCTGTCGGACATGTCCGCCTGGGACGCCTTCGATCGTGTGCGTCTGAACTGAGACAAACAAGAATCCGAACGGAGGACGACCCGTGCCGACGAATGCATCGAACCAATCGCTGATTCGCATGGAAGGACTGACGAAGGTCTTCTACACCGACGAAGTGGAGACCCACGCTCTGTCGGGAGTTCACCTGGAGATCCGCGCCGGCGAGTACCTCTCCATCGCGGGGCCTTCCGGGTGCGGAAAATCCACCCTCCTGTCGATCCTGGGGCTGCTCGATTCCCCCACCGACGGCACCTACCTGCTCAAGGAGAAGCCGGTGCAGGGGCTGGACATGGCCGAGCGGGCGCGGATTCGCAACCGTGAGATCGGCTTCATCTTCCAGAGCTTCAATCTCATCGGGGACCTCACGGTTTTCGAGAACGTGGAGCTGCCGCTCACCTACCGCGGAACGAAATCCGCCGAGCGCACCAAGAAGGCGAACGAGGCGCTGGAGAAGGTGGGAATGGCGCATCGGGCGCGCCACCTTCCCAGCCAGCTCTCGGGCGGCCAGCAGCAGCGGGTCGCCGTGGCCCGCGCTCTGGTCGGCGATCCGATGATGCTCCTGGCGGACGAGCCCACCGGCAACCTCGATTCCAAGAACGGCGACGCGGTGATGGAGCTGCTGCGCGGGCTGCACCGGGGAGGCGCCACCATCTGCATGGTGACCCACGACCCGCGCTTCGCGCGGCACGCCGACAGGACCGTGCACCTCTTCGACGGGAGGGTCGTGGAGGAGACGATGGAGGTCGTCTCGTGAAGTCCCTCTGGCAGGACCTGCGCTACGGCTTCCGCATGCTCGTTCAGAATCCGGGCTTCACCGCCGTGGCCGTCCTGACCCTGGGTCTGGGGATCGGCGCCAACACCGCAATCTTCAGCGTCGTCAATGCAGTCCTTCTGAAGCCTCTCTCCTACGCCAATGCCGAGCGGCTCACGATGGCCTGGGAGAACAACCTCGCCAAGGGGTGGAGCAGCTTCGCCGTCTCGCCCGCGAACTTCCTCGACTGGCAGAAACAGAACCACGTCTTCGATCCTCTGGTCGCTTTCCTGAACTCCGGCTTCGTGCTTACCGGACAGGGAGAGCCGGAGATGCTCTCGGGGATGCAGACCACCGATGGCTTCTTTCGCCTCACCGGGGTCGAGCCCGCCTTGGGCCGCGCTTTTAGGGGGGAGGAGTTCGAGGCGGGGAAAAACCGGGTCGTGATCCTGAGCCACGCCCTGTGGCAACGGCGTTTCGAGGGAAGCCCAGAGGTTCTGGACAAGGCGGTCACCTTCAGCGGCGAGAGCTATACCGTCCTCGGAGTCATGCCCAAGGGCTACAGGATTCCGCAGGGCGCGGATCTGCTGGCGCCGCTGACTCTCACGCCGGACATGCTGTCGCACCGCGGCTCCCACTATCTGGTGGCCATGGGGAGGCTCAAGCCGGGCGTAACGCTGCAGCAGGCGCAATCGGAGATGAGCGGTATTGCCACGGCCCTGGCGAAGCAGTATCCCAATACCAACACCGGATGGAACGCCAATCTGGTTCCGCTCTATGAGGAAATCGTCGGTGAAGTTCGTCCGGCGCTGCTCGCCCTGTTCGCCGCCGTGGGCTTCGTGCTGCTCATCGCCTGCGGCAACGTCACCAACCTGCTCCTCGCCCGTGGCGCCTCCCGGCAGAAGGAGATCGCCCTGCGCGCGGCGCTGGGTGCAGGCAGAATCCGCATCATCCGTCAGCTGCTCACCGAGAGCATGCTCCTGGCGCTGGCGGGTGGGGCCATCGCGCTCTTGGTGGGACAGTGGGGCGTCGAGCTGCTGCGGGCGCTGCAGCCGGCGAATCTCCCGAGAATGCAGGAGCTGGGGATCAGCTCCAGCGTGCTCCTGTTCACCTTCGCTCTGTCGCTGGTCACCGGACTGGTGTTCGGCTCGGCTCCCGCGCTGCTCATCTCGCGCTCGAGCCTGAGCGAGACGCTGAAGGAAGGGGGCCGGGGGAGCGGATCAGGCGGGAGGCATCGCCTTAAGGGCGCTTTGGTCATCGCCCAGGTGGCCCTGTCGCTGGTCCTCCTGGTGGGAGCGGGATTGCAGATCCGCTCGTTCCTGCACCTCATGGAAGTGGATCCCGGATTTGATTCCACGAACGTCCTGACCATGGGCGTCTCGCTTCCTGACACGAAATACACCGACGCCGAGCGTCAGACGGCTTTCATCCAGCAAGCCCTGGAAAACCTGAAAGCACTCCCCGGCGTGAAGTCGGCCGCCGCCGTCAGCACCGTCCCCCTGGGCGATAGCGACCTGATCTATTCGCTGGTGGTGGAAGGGCGCACAGTGCCTAAGGGCCAGGAGCCATCCGCCAACTGGTACTCGGTAAGCCCCGACTATTTCCAGACCCTGCGCATAGCGCTGGTGCGCGGAAGAGTGTTCACCGAGCACGACGACAGCACGGCGAAACGCGTCGCCGTCATCAACGAGTCGCTGGCGCGCAGGATATTCCCCGGCGAGGACCCCATCGGCAGGCAGATCCGGATGGGAATCAACTCGCAGGCGGTGCGGGAAATCGTCGGCATCGTCAAGGATGTGAAGCATTACGCGCTCGAGTCGAGATTCACCATGCAGATGTACGAGCCCTACCGGCAGCAGACCAGGGACTCCATGGTCTTCCTGCTGCGCACCGACACCGATCCGGCGAGCCTCACTTCCGCGGCCCGGCGGGCCATTTTCTCTCTGGACAAGGAGCAGCCGGTCTCCGAGGCGCGCACCCTGGAGGAGTTGGTCTCGGCCTCAGCGTCGCAGCGGCGCTTCAACACGCTGCTGATCGGATTCTTCGCCGTGGTGGCGCTGGTGCTGGCGGCGGTGGGGATCTACGGCGTGGTGGCCTACTCGGTCGCGCAGCGCACCCACGAGATCGGGGTGCGCATGGCCCTGGGAGCACAAAAGCGCGATGTCTTCTCGCTGGTCCTGCGCCAGGGAATGGTCCTGGTCGTCACCGGGGTGATTCTGGGACTGGCGGGAGCGATGGCTCTGACGCGCCTGATCTCCCAATTGCTCTTCAACGTGAGCGCTCTGGATGCGGCGACCTTCCTGTCGACCCCGTTGCTATTGGCGGCGGTGGCCCTGCTGGCCTGCTATCTCCCGGCGCGTCGCGCGTCGCGCGTCGACCCGATGGTGGCGCTGCGCTACGAATAAATAATAGGAAGCCATCATGGGAACCCTCCTTCAGGATCTCCGCTACGGCTTCCGGATGCTCCTGAAGAGCCCGGGGTTCACCGGCATCGCCATCCTTACGCTGGGCCTGGGCATCGGCGCCAACACGGCGATTTTCAGCGTCATCCACGCAGTTCTCCTCAAGCCCCTCCCCTATGCACACTCCGAACAAGTCGTGGTGGCCTGGGAGAGCAACGTCTCCAAAGGCTGGGATAGAACCCCGGTCTCTCCTGCCAATTTCGCCGACTGGCAGAAGCTGGATCGCGTGTTCGACGCGCTGGTGGCGCTCCAGAGCCGGTCGTTCGTCCTGACCGGCGAAGCGGAGCCCGAGCGCCTGTCCGGGATTCTCGTCACCGACGGAGTCTTCCGGCTGACTGGAGTTCAGCCGCAGATCGGCCGCCCGTTTCACGGCGAAGAGCACGCGCCGGGGGCAAGCCGGGTCGCCGTCCTGAGCCACGCTCTCTGGCAGCGGCGTTTCGGCGGGAGCCGGGAGATGGTGCGAAAGGCCGTCGAGCTGAGCGGCGAGAGCTACACGGTCATGGCCTGTTACCTCCCGGCGCGTCGCGCGGCCCGCGTCGACCCGATGGTGGCGCTGCGCTACGAATAAAAAGAGGAAGCAGCCATGGGAACCCTCCTGCAGGACCTGCGTTACGGCTTCCGGATATTTATCAGGATGCCGGGAGTCACCATCATCGCCGTGCTCACGATGGGACTCGGAATCGGCATCAATACGGCCGTGTTCAGCCTCATCGACGTCCTGATGTTCCGGCCGTTCCCCTACCCGGATGCGGAGCGCCTCGTCCAGATCTGGGAGAACAACCTTCCCAAGGGATGGGATGAATCCAGCGTGGCGGCAGCCAATTTCCACGACTGGAAATCGCAGTCCCAAGCCTTCGACGAGATGGCTCTTTACTACAACGAGAGCTTCGCCCTGACGGGAAGCGGGAACCCGGAGAGAGTCGCGGGCATGGCCGGAACGGCCAATCTCCTCCAGCTGATCGGCGTCCAGCCGATTCTCGGGCGCGGCTTTCTGCCGGAGGAGGACCGCCCCGGCGCGGATCCGGTGGCGGTAGTCAGTCATGGACTTTGGAAGCGCCGGTTCGGAGGCGCGAAGGATCTGCTGGGTCGGAAGATCGTCCTCAATGGCACGCCCCGGACCGTCATCGGGGTGATGCCCCCGGGCTTTTCATTCCTCTACAACTCCGCCGAGGTCTGGACTCCCCTCATCCTCGACCCGGCCAACCTGGATCGGGACGGGCATGGGTGTCTCGCCATGGGTCGACTGAAAGCCGGAATCTCGCTCGCGCAGGCCCGAGCGGAGCTCAACACCATCGCCCGCGGGCTCGAGAAGCAGTACCCCAAGACGAATACGGGCTGGGGAGTTGCTCTGAATACGGCCCGGGAGGAGGTCTTCGGCACCGACACCCGCACGGCCTTGATCTCCATTTTCCTCTCCGTGCTTTTCGTGCTCCTCATAGGCTGCGCGAACGTGGCCAACCTCCTGCTGGCGCGGGCGGCGAGCCGCGAGCGCGAGATCTCGATCCGCCGCGCCATCGGCGCCGGCCGGGCGCGGCTCGTCCGGCAGATGCTGACCGAGAGCGTCTTCCTGGCGCTGTGCGGTGGGATTGCTGGAATCTTCGTGGCGGTGTGGGGAGTGGAGATCCTGAAGGCCATCGCCCCATCCACCATCCCCAGAATGGATGAAGTCGCTGTCAACGGGACCGCCCTGCTCTACACCCTCGCCCTGTCGGTGGCGACGGGGATCCTCTTCGGCCTGGCGCCGGCGCTGCAGCGCAGCCGCCCCAATTTGATGACCTCTCTGCAGGAATGCGGCCGGGGATCCTCGGGAGTCTCCCGGCACCGGCTCCTGAAAACTCTGGTGGTCTCGGAAGTGGCATTGGCCGTCGTGTTGCTGGCCGCGGCAGGACTGATGATCCGATCGGTCCAGAGAATCTACTCCGTCGACCCCGGTTTCAAGACAGAAAACCTGCTCACCGCCCGGATCGCTCTCCCCGAGACGCGCTACCCCGAAAAGGCGGCCCGCGCCGCCTTTTACCAGCAGGCGCTGGCGCAGGTGCGATCGGTGCCGGCGGTGCGCCATGCGAGCCTGGTCTCGACACTGCCTCTGGGCGGATGGAACTCGTGGACCGACCTGCTCATCGAGGGCCTGCCGGCGCCGGCGGTAGGCGAGGAGAACACAGTCGGGTTTCTGGTCGTGGGGACCGATTATTTCGAGACCCTCGGCATTCCCTTAATCCGGGGCCGGGGATTCACCGATCGCGAAACTCTCGACGCACCCCCGGTCGCCGTCGTCAACGAGACGATGGCTCGCCGTTACTGGCCCGCGGGAGAGGATCCCATCGGCCGGCGGATTCGGCGGGCCTCGGCGCCGCCGGAGGCCCCCTGGGTGACCATCATCGGCATTGCCGCCGACGTGCGGCACCAGAATCTGGAAGATCCGCCGCGCCCGGAGGTCTATTGGCCGCAGGCCCAGCAGGCGCCACTGGAGCTGACGCTCGTGGCGCGGGCTTCATCCGATCCTCTCCAGATGGTGGCGGCGATCCGGCGGCAAGTCTGGAGTGTGGACAAGGATCTGCCGCTTTTCGACATTCGCGCCATGGACGAGGTGATCGATCGCAGAACGGCCGGGTCGCGCTCCCTGGCCAAGGTGATGGGCGGACCGGCAGTCATCGCGCTGCTCATGGCCGCGCTCGGCCTCTATGGGGTGCTGGCGTTCAGCGTCGGCGAGCGAACCAACGAAATCGGCATACGGATGGCGCTGGGCGCCCGCTCCGGCGACATCCTTAAGCTGGTGCTGCGCCAGGGACTGATTCTCATCTCGACAGGATTGGTGATCGGCCTGGCCGGGGCGCTGGCGGTGACCCGCCTGCTGGCGAACCTGCTTTCCGGCTTGAGCGCCACCGACCCCGCGACGTTCATCGCGGTGGGACTGATCCTCTCCGCGGTGGCGCTGCTGGCCTGTTATCTCCCGGCGCGCCGCGCCTCACGCGTCGACCCGATGGTGGCGCTGCGCAACGAGTAACAAAAGGAAGCAATCATGGGAACTCTCCTGCAGGATTTGCGCTACGGCTTCCGGATGCTGGTCCGGGCCCCCTCGATCACCTGCCTCGCAATCCTGACACTCGGGATCGGCATCGGCGCCAATACGGCGCTTTTCAGCGTCTTCAAGGCGGTGCTGCTCGATCCGCTCCCTTACGAGGATCCGGACCGCACGCTGATGGTCTGGGGCGAGAATCCGGAGCTGGGGTGGACGTTCGGAACTTTCTCGACAGCCGAGTATCTGGTGTACCGCGAGGAGAATCGTTCCCTGGACATGCTGGCCGCCTATGAGGCCATGAGCTTCAATTTCGCGGATGCCGGCGGCCCGGAGCACATCGCCGGCGTTCTGGCCACGGCCGATGTCCTTCCCGTGCTCGGGTTCCACGCTGAGCGCGGGCGTCTGTTCGGCGTGCAGGAAGATGTCCCCGGGAACGATCGAGTTGTCCTTTTTAGCCACGCCCTCTGGAAGAGCCGCTTCGGAGGTGATGCGGGAATCCTCGGCCGGTCGGTGCGTCTGCGCCGGTCGCCGCGCATGGCGCAGGAGCGTGGACCCGAAGAGAGCGCCGACTCCTATACGGTGCTCGGCGTTCTCCCGCCGAACTTCCGCCTTCCCACGCTGAATCCGGACGTAGTGGTTCCCCGTGCCATCGCTCCCGGGCAACGGTCCGCGTTGGGGAATTCGCTTCAGGTGATGGCGCGGCTGCGCCCCGGCGTGACCGCCAAGCAGGCACACGACGATCTGGAGCGGGTGAACCGCCTGCTGAAGGGCCGCTATCCGGAAATCGGCGCCACCCGCCTGCGGCTGGTGAGCCTGCGAGACGACGAGGTAGGCGACCTCCGGCTGACTCTCGTCGTCCTCCTGTCGAGCGTGGGCTTCGTCCTTCTGATCGGCTGCGCCAACGTGGCCAATTTCGTCCTGGGCCGTGCATCCGAGCGGGAGCGGGAGATTGCGGTGCGCTCGGCGCTGGGCGCCGGCCGGTCGCGGCTCGTCCGCCAGCTGCTGACCGAGAGCCTCATGCTGTCATGTTTCGGCGGCGTGCTTGGGGTACTCGCGGCCTTCTGGGGCCTGCCGATCCTGATTGCCTTGGGCCCGGAAGGGACGATGAGGTCGAGATCAGTGGATCTGGACCCCGGGGTTCTCGCCTTCACCCTGGCCGTGTCCGTCCTCGCCGGTCTGGGTTCCGGAATCATCCCCGCCCTGCGGGCGTCGCGTCCCGATCTCAACGAGTCTCTGAAGGAAGGCGCCCGCGGCCTGTCCGGGAGCGCTCGGAGCCACCGCACAAGCCGGGTCCTGGTCGGCGCGGAGGTAGCTCTGGCCGTGGCCGTGGTGATCGGCGCGGGCTTGATCGCCAAGAGCTTCCTCCGGCTGAGAGACGTCGACCTCGGTTTCGATCCGGGCCATGTTCTCACTGCCCAGGTCACCCTGCCCCAGTCTGTCTACCCGAACCGGCCTCAAAGGGCCGCGTTCTACCGCCAGGCGCTCGAGCGGATCCGCTCGCACCCCGACGTGGTCGCCGCCGCGGTGACGACCGAGCTGCCGTTGGTGGGGACGGACGCCGGGGTCTTCTTCACGGTGGAAGGCAAACCGGTACCGGAGGAGGCGGCCATCCCGTCGGTCAGTGTCCGGTTCGTGAGCCCGGAGTTCTTCAAGGCGATGGGGATTCCGATAGTCCGGGGCCGGAGCTTCGAGAGTGGAGAGAACGTGGCTCCGGCGGCCATCATCAGCGAATCGATGGCGGCCCGCTACTGGGCAGATGAGGATCCCGTGGGAAAGCGGATTCACCTGAACCGTCCCCAGGATCCGGGGTCGTTCCTTTCCGTGGTCGGCGTGGTCCGGAACGTCCGCCATCGAGGCCCGCGGCAGGAGCAGCTCCCGACCCTGTATCTGCCGCTTTTCGGATCCTCCGCCATGACGTTCGTGGTTCGCACGACCGGCGACCCGGTTGCGCTGGCGCCGGTTCTGCGCACGGCGGTCACTTCCATCGACGCGGAGCAGCCGGTCTTCGACGTCTTGCCGATGGAGAAGCGGCTGTCCGACGTTCTGGCTCCGGAGCGATTCCGGGCGCTGCTCCTGGCGCTATTCGCGGGCGCCGCCCTGATCCTGGCTGCCGGTGGAATCTACGGAGTCCTGTCCAGCCAGGTCCGGCGCCACGCCAGGGAGATCGGAATTCGCCTGGCTCTCGGCGCGCAAAAGCGCGACGTCCTGGGTTGGGTGTTGCGGCAGGGGATGGTGCCGGTCGGGTGCGGCCTGGTTGCCGGCTGCGCCGGCGCGTTGCTGCTGACCCGGCTTTTCTCCGGCCTGCTCTACGGAGTCAAGCCGCACGATGCCGCAACCTTCGTCCAGATCGCGGCACTGCTGACGGTCGTGGCTCTCATTGCCTGCTGGATCCCGGCGCGCCGCGCGGCCCGCGTCGACCCGATGGTGGCGCTGCGCAACGAGTAACAAAAGGAAGCAATCATGGGAACTTTCCTGCAGGATTTGCGCTACGGCTTCCGGATGCTCCTCAAGAGTCCGGGGATCACCGGCATCGCCATTCTCACGCTGGGGCTGGGAATC
Source organism: Acidobacteriota bacterium (assembly GCA_022616665.1). Lineage (GTDB taxonomy): Bacteria > Acidobacteriota > Polarisedimenticolia > Gp22-AA2 > AA152 > AA152. The sequence goes on along the minus strand of JAKEFJ010000124.1, from coordinate 3,200 downwards.
GGCGCCAACACCGCCATCTTCAGCGTGGTGAACGGCGTGCTCCTGAGGCCCCTCCCGTACCACGATCCGGAACGCCTCGTGAGGGTGCACGGCAACAACGTGCCTATGGGACTGGCCAGCGCCCCCGTCTCGCCTCTGGACGTGGCGGATTTTCGCGACGAGAGCCGAAGCTTCGAAGAGCTGGCCGCCTTCAGCAACTCCGACGCCGTTCTGACGGGCCGGGGCGAGCCGCGCTCCCTGAGCGTGACCAACGCCTCCGCCGGATTGATGGATGTCCTGGGGGCGAGGCCGGAGTTCGGGCGCTTCCTGCTCCCTGAGGAACAGAAGGAGGGCGCCGAGCGGGTCATCGTTCTGAGCCACGAGTTCTGGCAGTCGGAATTCGGCGGCGATCCCGCGGCCATCGGACAGACGCTGACCCTCGCCGGAATTCCGCGGCGCGTCGTAGGGATCCTGCCGGCGGGATTCCGCTCGCTGTTGCCGGGCCCCATGGGGGAGGCGGACATCTACCGTCCGCTCATCCTCCCATCGGATAAGGGAGAGCGCGGGGGTCACTTCGCCTGGAGCGTCGGGCGACTGAGGAGCGGCGTGACCGCCAGCCAGGCGCAGGCGGAATTGAACGGCATCGCGGAGAGCATCGAGAAGCTCTACCCGGCGACTAGCACCGGATGGCGCACCCGGGTCGTGCCGCTGCGGGACGATCTGGTCGGCGACGTGCGTCGAGGGCTGCTGGCGTTGTGTGGCGCCGTCGGGCTGGTCCTGGCGATCGCCTGCGCCAACGTGGCCGGGCTGCTCCTGGGAAAGGCCGCGTCGCGCACGCGCGAGATGGCGATTCGCCGGACCCTGGGAGCGGGGCCGTGGAGAATCTCCCGCCAGCTCCTGACCGAATCGATGCTCCTGTCGGTGGCGGGAGGCATCTTCGGCGTCCTGTTGGCCTCCTGGATGAAGGATCTCGTCCTCACCACTGCCGGAAGCTCCCTGCCTTCGTGGGCCGAGATCCGGCTGGATGGCAGCGTCCTCGGATTCACCTTCGTCATTTCCATCCTGACGGGCCTGCTGTTCGGGCTGGTCCCCGCGCTGCACGGATCGAGATCGGACCTGGGAAGCTCGCTCAAAGAGGGCGGCGCGCAAGTGGGAAGTGGCGAGGGCAGGGCGAGATTCCGCCGGTTTCTGGTGGCGGGTCAGGTGGCGCTTTCGGTCGTGCTCCTGGCCGGGGCGGGATTGCTGCTCCAGAGCCTGTGGCGCCTGCTTAGCGTCGACACCGGCTTCAACACCGAAAAGGTCGTCACGCTGGAGCTGTCTCTGCCCCCCGCCCGCTATCCGGAGCCGGAGCAAATCGCCGGCTTCTACCACCGGCTGCTGGAGAAAATCGCGCCCATGCCGGGCTTGCGCCACGCGGGGCTGGTCAACATTCTTCCCTTGAGCGGCGGCTACTCCGGCGACAGCTTTCTGATCGACGAGCGCCCGGCGGTGGTGCCGGGACAGGAGCCGACGGCGGAGCACCGCTGCGTCAGTGAAGGCTACTTTGAAGCGCTGGGCGTCCCCCTCGTGCGCGGGCGCCTGTTCACGGCGCGGGACGACGCGCGCGCCGTGAAGGTGGGTGTCATCAACGAGGCGATGGCCCGCGCGTTCTTTCCCGGAGAGGACCCGATGGGTAAGCACCTCAAGTACAACGGCGTATCTCGGGAGATCGTGGGGATCGTCGGGGACATCCGCCATTTCTCGCTCGCCGAGGATCCGCGCCCCGAATACTACTTCCCCATCCGGCAGGACACGCTGCCGAGCCAGACCTTGGTGATCCGGGGATCCACCGATGCGACGGCCCTCGTGCCGGCGCTGCGCGCAGCCATCCGTGAGCTGGACCCGAACCTGGCGGTGGCCAGCGTGCGAACTCTCGACAGCCTGGTCGGCGCTTCCGTGGCGCAGCCCCGCTTCCGGGCCATCCTCCTCGGGGCCTTCGCGGCGCTGGCATTGCTCCTCTCGGCAGTGGGGATCTACGGAGTCCTGGCCACCGCCGTGACCCAGCGGACTCGGGAAATCGGCGTGCGCATGGCGCTCGGAGCCGAGCGCAAGGATGTACTCGCCATGATTGTGGGACAAGGCATGAAGCTGGTCGTAGTCGGGATGGGAGCGGGCCTGGTGGGTTCGCTGGCGCTGACCCGGGTCCTCTCCGGCCTGCTGTATCAAGTGAGCGCCACCGATCCCTTCACCTTCGCCGCGGCCTCGATCCTCCTGGGATGCGTGGCCCTTCTGGCCTGCGGCATTCCAGCCTACCGGGCGGCCAAGGTCGAGCCGATGGCGGCCCTGAGAGTCGAATAGGAGACAACATGATGATCCGATTGAGCAACCTCGAGAAGTTCTTCGAGTCGGGCGCGGGAAAGACCTTCGTCCTGCGGCGCGTGAATCTGGAAGTCCAGGAGGGGGACTTTCTCACCATCATGGGCCCCTCCGGCTCCGGGAAGTCCACGCTGCTGGGAATCCTGGGAATGCTCGACAGCTCGTGGACCGGGGAGTACGACTTCCTGGGCCACAAGGTGCACTCCCTGGGACGGAAGGATCGGGCCGAGCTGAACAAGAAGAACATCGGCTTCGTCTTCCAGAGCTACCACCTGCTGGACAACCTCACCGTCTACGAAAACCTGGAGCTTCCCCTCTCCTACAAGAACATCAAGGGATCCGACCGCGCCAGCCTGGTGGCCGAGATGCTGGACCGCTTCGGCATCGTGGCGAAGAAAGATCTCTACCCGAGCCAGCTCTCGGGGGGACAGCAGCAGCTGATAGCGGTGGCGCGGGCGGTCATCATCAACCCGCTTCTGATCCTGGCCGACGAGCCCACCGGAAACCTCCACTCCGGCCAGGGAAAGGAAATCATGGAGTTGTTCAAGAAGCTGAATCAGAAGGGGACCACGATCATCCAGGTCACTCATTCCGAAGTGAACGCGTCATACGGGAACCGGACCATCCAACTGCTGGATGGCTGGATCCAGCCGGAACAGAAACACTCCGTGGCGGCGCAGGAGCGCTGATATGGCAACTCTCCTCCAGGATTTTCGCTACGGATTGCGAATCCTCCTCAAGAACCCCGGCTTCACCGCGGTGGCCGTGGCGACTCTGGCCGTGGGGATCGGCGCGAACACCGCCATCTTCAGCGTGGTGAATGGCGTTCTGATCCGCCCGCTGCCCTACCCGGCCTCGGATCGGCT
>JAKEFJ010000123.1 GCA_022616665.1 Acidobacteriota bacterium | reverse complement strand
CGTCCTTCGCGGCCGATGATGCGTCCCTTCATTTCATCGTTCGGGAGAGTCACCAGAGAGCAGGCCAGATCGACGATCTGCCCCACCGGCACCCGTTGCAGGGCGGAGCCGAGAATGCGCCGGGCCTCGGAGGCGGAGCGCTCCCGGGTCTCGTCCTCCACCCGCTTGAGGATCGCGGCGGCTTCCAGGCGGGCCTGGGATTCCATCTCACGCATCAGCTCCCGCTTCGCCTGCTGAGCGCTCATCCCCGCAAGTCGCTCCAGCCGCGCGCGCTGCTCTTCCACCAGGGTCTGGAATTCCTTCTGACGCGCATTCTGGGCGGCTTCCCGCTCCATGAGCGCCGCTTCCTTCCCCTCCACTTCGCTCTGCTTTTGGGCCAGAAGCGCCGCCTTGCGCTCCAGAAGCCGCTCCTGATCCTCCTGCTGCCGGCGGGCGGCCTGCAGGTCCGCGCGCTTCGTGCGGATCTCCTGCTCGAAGGCCGCTTCGGTCGCGTCGGCCTTCTCACGAGCCTCGATTTCCAATTCCTTCAGCCGGATTTCCACCTGGCGCTCGGCGTCCTCGAGCAGCGCGCGGGCGCGGTTCTCGGCCTCGGCCTTCTTGCGACGGATGAACGTGCGGTGAAAGAGATACTCCGCTCCCGCCAGCAGAGCGACCACCGCGATGATGATGGCGAGTATCAAATCCAAGAGCATTCCCCTAGGGCGATGACGATGTCCGCCACTTCAGTTCTCGGGCCGGCGAAGATGGGAATGGGAGACGGCTGGGGCAAAATATTAACCCCCGCTTGGCCGTGTGGAGCGGGCTATTTGAACCTGGCATGGCCAGCGAGGGGACCCTGCTCCCACTTCAGGCTTCCCCCTCGCAGAGGATGCACACCGTGAGCAGACCCGGATCCCCGTTCAAACAGTGTTGGCTCAAACTTTCCGCCCCAACACCAACCTCGCAGGGGTATGAGGTCGACGAGATGCTATGCCTTCGTCCCCTGCGCCGTCAAGGCGGACCCTTTCCCGCGTCCCGCCGGACGCGCCCGCGGTGCTACGCTTCCTTCTTCCCCGGCAAGGCCCGGTCCAAAAGCTCCACGAGGCGCTGCAGTCGCTGGGTTGTTCCGCGATGCCGCTCGTGCTGAGCGCCTTTGACCTGAAAATGCTCGTCGGCGATATTCAAGGCCGCCAGGATCGCCACCTTCAAAGAATCCACGGTGGCGGTGTTGTCCGATACCTCCCGCATCTTCCGGTCCACGAAGGCGGCCAGATCCGTGATGTAGGAAGTGTCTCCCTCGCCCCGGAGATTGTAGGTCTGGCCGTAAATCTCCACCGGCACCAGGTTCACGTTCTTGTCCATCAAAAGCCTCCCGCTCCCGCCCCTGTCCGAGGGGAATCGCGGCTCAGTTGTCCGCGTGTCCGGAGGCGGGGGTTTCCTCCATCGCCGCAAAGGTCTCGAGCATCCGCGTCACCCTCCCGCGGATCTCCTGCCGCTCCTCCTGAAGGAGCTTCAGCTGCCGGGTGACCTCGTCCCCTCGGCGGCTCTGCTCTTCCAGCTTCGTGATGGTCTCTTGAGATTTCGCGAGACGCGCTTCCGCGTCTTTCGCCAGGGCCTTCAGCTCCAGGTTTTCCTTCCTGAGGCCGCGAATGAGCTCGGTGGCGCGCTGAACGCGCTCTTCCAGCAATTCCAGGACTTCCAGTTCCGAGGTCAAGGATCCCTCCCTCAGTTGCCGCGCAATACGGCTCCGAGCCGGTCGCGCAGTCGGTGAATGATCCGATCCAAAAACTCCGACACTTCCTCCGAAACCATCGTCCTCTCGGGAGAGCGGAAGACGATGCGGACAGACATGCCGATTTTTCCCGGCGGGATTGAGGCTCCCGCGTACCGATCGAACAGCTCGACGGATGCCACGGGAATCCCCTCCACGCCTCGAATGGCAGCCTCCACCTCCCGGTAGGTGTGCGCCTTGTCGAGGATCAGGGAGAGGTCTCGGCTCACCCTGGGGGTGCGGGCGAGGGGAGTATGCCGGAACGCCGCGTCCTCGGGAAGTACTGCGAACAACTCCCGCAGCGAAATCTCGCCGGCGAGCGCGACGCTCTCCAGATCCCAGGCGGAGGCGATTTGGGGCGCCACTTCGCCAGCCCAGCCCAGAAGACGGCCCGAGACGAGAATCTCCGCCCCTCGACCCGGAACCAGGAATGGGCGCTGGGCGGACTTCCAATCCACTTGCGACACCCCGAGAACCTGCACCGTCTGATCCAGGGCCCCCTTCAGGTCATAGAAGTCGGGTTGCCTCTCCGGCTCACCCCAATGACGGGCGGAGCTCTTACCCCCCAAGACCAGCCCCAGCTTTTCCTCCTCGTCCGGCAACTCGCTAGGGGAGTCGGAGGGGCGAAAGACCCTGCCGGCTTCGAACAACCGCCCCTCGGGGAGATGGTGGTTCAGGTTATGGGCCAGATTGCTCAGCAGCCCCGGGACGAGCGAAAAGCGCAGGCGATCTTCCCCCTCCGTCAGTGGATTCAACACCTGCACTCCCCCGGAGGTGTCCCCGAACGCCCGGTTTTCCGCTTCCGACACAAGGGTGAGATTGAGGGCTTCGCTGAAGCCGCAATGCCGGGCCGCTTGGCGGATCCGGTCCATGCGCTTCTCCGATTCCGAGCGCCCTTCGGGAAACAGGAAGACGCGCGGCAGGGTAACGGGAATCTTCTCGTAGCCGTGGTGCCGGGCGATTTCCTCGACCAGATCCTCTTCCAGGGAGAGGTCACCGCGAAACGAAGGCGGCACGACCCGCCAGGCCTGGGCTGGGTCGCGGATGACGCTGCATCCCAGGCGCTGCAGGATTTCCTGCATGGCCTGCTCTTCAATGGCCAGGCCCAGCAGTCCGCGCACGCGCTCCGGCCGCAGCGCGATCTCTCTGCGAACGGGGGGTGCTTTGCGGTCCTCCAGCACCCCGCGGGCTACCCGGCCACCGGTCACTTCGGCGATCAGCGCCGCGCAACGGGCGGCGGCCTTGAGCGTCATCTCGACATCAGCGCCTCTCTCGAAGCGATGGGAGGCGTCGGTGTGCAGTCCCAGCGCCCGAGAGGTTTTCCGCACCGAGGCGGCTTGGAAGTGGGCGCTTTCCAGGAGCACCTCGGTCGTCGCAGCGCCGATTTCGGAATCTCTTCCGCCCATGACCCCGGCCACTGCCACCGCTTTGCGGCCGTCGGCGATGACCAGCATCTCGGGCATCAGTTTTCGATCCACGCCGTCCAGGGTGGTGATCCGCTCTCCAGGTTTGGCGCGGCGCACCCGAATGGTCCTGCCCGAGAGCTTCTCCAGGTCGAACGCGTGCAACGGGTGGCCCATCTCCCAAAGGACATAATTGGTGGCATCCACCACGGAGTTGATGGGACGAAGGCCAATCGCCTCCAGGCGGCGCGCGAGCCAGGAGGGGGAGGCTCCCACCTTGACCTTCTGGATGACCAAAGCGGTGTAGCGCTCGCAGAGGTCTGGCGACTCCACCGCCACGGAGGCCAGGAGCTCGGCGGCCTGGGAGGAAACGTCGGGGATGGAAGTGGAAGGCTCTTTCAGCCGGGTGCCCTCGGCCACCGACAGCTCCCGGCCCAGGCCCAGGTGGTTCATGCAGTCGGGACGGTTGGTGGTGACGTCGAAATGGTAGACCGTGTCGTCGCCAAACGGCTCCAGGGAGTCCAGCGGCATCCCCACTTCGGTCAGCCTTGCTCCCAACGCCTGGGGGGGGAGTCGGGTCTCCACGCAGTCACGCAGCCATTGATCGCTGAATCGCACGCTAGGACCCCGGAAACTGATGCAGGAAACGCAGGTCGTTCTCGAACAACAGCCGAATGTCGTCGATGCCGAACTTCAACATGGCGATCCGGTCCACTCCCAATCCGAAGGCGAATCCCGAAACGGACTGCGGGTCGTGTCCTGAAAGCCGCAGCACTTCCGGGTGGACCATCCCGGCCCCTCCCATTTCCAGCCATCCGGATCGCTTGCAGGTGGCGCAACCCTGACCGGCGCACAACACACAGCTCAGATCGAACTCGGCTCCGGGCTCCACGAATGGGAAGTAGCTTGGGCGGAAACGGACCTGCGTGTCGTCCCTGAAGATCCGCCGGGCGAAGGTCAGGACCGTTCCCTTGAGATCGGCAAACGTGATCCCCTCGGCCACCGCCAGCCCCTCGACCTGATGGAACATGGGGGAGTGGCTCACGTCCGAATCGCGTCGGTACACCTTGCCCAGGGCGATGATCTTCAGCGGCGGCTTCCTGGCCTTCAGAGTCCGGATTTGCACCGGAGAGGTGTGCGTGCGAAGCAGCAAGCCGCCTTCCAGGTAGAATGTGTCCTGGGTGTCCCGGGCCGGATGGTCGATGGGAAAATTCAGAGCCACGAAGTTGAAATAGTCGGTCTCTACCTCGGGCCCGTGGGCAAGGGAGAATCCCATTTCCAGGAAGATCTCCTCGATCTCCCTGCGGACCTGGTTGATGGGGTGGGCGGTGCCGAGGGGCGGCATGCGTCCGGGAAGCGAGACATCCAGCCCCTGCGCCACAGGGCTCGTGGCCAGCGAGTCCTCGGCGAGGGCCAGGCGCTCTTCCATGTACCGCTTCAGGCTGTTGAGGGAGTCTCCCACGGCTGGTCGCTGGGCCGGATCCACCTCTTTGAGGGTGCGCAGCAGTTGGGAGAGAACTCCCCCCTTGCGGCTCAGGTAGCCCGCACGGATCCGCACCAGGGCTGCGGCGTCCGCAGCAGAAGAGATTTCCGAGTCGAAACGCTCCCTGAGAGATTGGAGGCGATCCTGCATGGCCGGCCTCGGGCGAAGGGCGCCCCGGGTGCGCGGAGAGTTCCGCGGGCTCCGGGTTCACCGTTTAGCGGGAGAGCGCCTTCTTGGCCACCGAAGCCACTTCGCCGAATCCCTGTGGATCGACGACGGCAAGCTCCGCCAGGATTTTTCGATCGAGCCCGACGTTCGCCTTCTTCAACCCTGCCATCAGGTTGCTGTAAGAGATCTCATGGAGTCGTGCCGCCGCGTTGATCCGGGTGATCCAAAGCTTGCGGAAATCGCGCTTCTTGCGCTTGCGGTCTTTGTAGGCGGAGACGAGGGACTTCTCCACCGCCAGCTTGGCGATCCGGTGGAGGCGGCCCTTGGCCCCGTAAAATCCTTTCGCAAGCCTGAGTATCTTCTTGCGCTTCTGACGTCGCTTGGTTCCTCGCTTGACCCTCGGCATCGGAAATCTCCTTCATCCATTCGTGAGAAGGGGCTCGCGCCCCGTCGGGCCTCCCCGCATCCGTTCCCCCGCGAACTGGGGGCTATCCGTAGGGAAGCATCTTGCGGACCTTGGGAAGATCCGCAGCACACACGTTCACTTCCTGATCCAGGTGTCGCTTTCGCTTGCGGGTCTTCTTGGTCAGGATGTGTCGCTTGAAGGCCTGCGACCGCTTGGCCTTGCCGCCGGCAGTCAACCGGAATCGCTTCGCCGCGCCCCGGTGCGTCTTCAGTTTCGGCATGGTTGCTCTCCATCCGGGTTTCTCCCGGCGTCGTCAGTGGCGCCTCGGGCGGGCGCTCAGCGCTTGGGGGCCATCATCATGTATAGGAAGGGCCCCTCCATGCGCGGGGAGCTCTCCACGATGGCCACTTCTTCCAGTTCGGTGCGTATCCGCTCGAGGATTCGCTGGCCGATCTCTCGGTGTTGGTGCTCGCGGCCCCGGAACATGACCGAGACCTTGACCTTGTTGGACTTGCTGATGAACCTCGAAATATTGTTCTTCTTGAACTGATAATCGTGCTCGTCGGTCTTGGGCCGGAACTTCACTTCCTTGATGACGATGACTTTCTGTTTTTTCCGGGACTCCTGGGCTTTCTTGTTCAGCTGATAGCGGTATTTTCCGAAGTCCATGATCCTGCAGACGGGAGGCGCGGCTTCCGGCGCCACCTCCACGAGGTCCAGTCCCTCTTCTTCCGCCAGCTTGAGCGCCGCATCGGGAGTCATGATTCCCAGCTGCGCTCCCGAGGAACCGATGACCCGGACCTCCCGGGCCCTGATCCGCTCATTGACCCGCGTCTTTCGAATGGACTCACTATCCATGCACACCCCGGAAATTGGGCCGGACCATCCGGCCTTGATGCCTCGGCAGAGCCGGGTGACGGCTCAAAGAGCCATTGCCCGGGAGTTGCTCAGACCCCGCATCTCCTCTAAAAGCGCCCCAACGTCCTGCGGGCCCCGATCCCCCTTCTGTCGCAGCCGGACGGAGACCATGCCTTCCGCCGCTTCCTTGTCTCCCACGATGAGCATGTAGGGAATGCGGTGGATCTCCGCTTCGCGAATTTTGGCGCCGATTTTTTCGTTGCGATCGTCCAGCTCTGCGCGGAAGCCCGCCTCCAGCAGACGATCTCTCAAGGAGGCTGCGTAGGCCGCCGCCCGATCGGTGATGGGCAGGACCACCGCCTGGACCGGCGCGAGCCAGAGCGGGAAGGCGCCGGCGTAGTGCTCGACCAGCGAACCGAAGAATCGCTCCAGCGAGCCCAGAACCGCCCGGTGGATCATCACCACCGGAACTTCCTTTGATTCGGAATTCAGATAATGGATGTCCAGGCGCGCCGGCAGGTTGAAATCGAACTGGACGGTAGGCCCCTGCCAGGCTCTTCCCAGGGCATCGAGCATCTTGATGTCGATCTTGGGGCCGTAAAAAGCCGCCTCCCCCGGTATCCGCCGGTAGGAGAGTCCCGACTTTTCCAGGGCCCAGACCAAAGCCCGCTCCGCCATCTCCCAGCCGGCCGCATCTCCGGCGTACTTGTCCTTCTGGGCGGGGTCCCACAGGGAGAGATCCACCTGGAACTCGCTGTAGCCGAAAGTGCGTAGCATGAAGAGGCAAAGATCCACCGCCGCCAAGACCTCATCCGGGGCTTGCTCCGCCGTTCAGAAGATGTGCGCGTCGTCCTGGGTGAATCCTCGAACCCGCATCATTCCGTGCAGGACTCCCGAGCGCTCGTACCGATAAACGGTGCCCAGCTCCGCAAGACGGATCGGGAGATCCCGGTAGGAGTGAAGCCGGGACTTGTAAATCAGCGAATGCCCGGGGCAGTTCATGGGCTTCAGGACATATCCCTCCTTCTCGATCTCGAAGGTGTACATGTTCTCCTTGTAATAGGAGAAATGCCCCGAGCGCTTCCAGAGGTTGTCCCGGGCGATGTGGGGAGTCGTCACGAGCTCGTAGCCGCGGCGGTGGTGCTCCTCCTTCCAAAAATCCTCGATCACCTGCCGGACCCTGGCCCCCTTGGGGTGCCAAAAAATGAGCCCGGGACCCGCCTCCTCCTCCACGCTGAAAAGGTCCAGCGCCGGACCCAGCTTTCGATGGTCCCGCTTCTTAGCCTCTTCGAGGCGCTTCAGGTGCTCCAGAAGTTCGGATTCCTTGAAGAAGGCGGTTCCATAAATCCGCTGCAGCATCTGGTTTTCTTCGCTTCCCTTCCAGTAGGCCCCGGCGAGGGACAGGAGCTTGAAGGCCTTGATCCGCCCGGTGGAAGGGAGGTGGGGCCCCCGGCAGAAGTCCATCCAGCCCCCCTGTTGGTAAACGGAAACCGGATCGCCCCCCTTTTCCTCGATGAGCTCCACTTTCAGGTGTTCTCCCTTTTGACGAAAGTAGTCCAGGGCCTCGCGGCGCGGGATTTCCTTTCTGAGAATCGGAAGATCGCGCTGGGTGATTTCCCGCATCTTCTTTTCGATGGAGGCGAGGTCTTCGGGCGTGAACGGCTTTTCCTTCTCGAAGTCATAGTAGAAGCCGTCCTCGATCACCGGTCCAATCCCGACCTTCGCGTCGGGAAACAGCTCCTGGACGGCCTGTGCCAGGAGGTGGGCCGTGCTGTGACGATAGACCTCCAGGGCTTCGGGTTGGGAATCGGTGAGCAGGACCAGGGCGCCGTCACGCTGCAAGGGGGTGCTCAAATCCACCAGGCGGTCGTCCACCTTGGCCGCCAGAGCGTCTCTGGCGATTCTCTGGCCCAGCGATCGTGCCACCTCCAGAGGAGAAGTCCCCCGCGGAAATGTCTTCGCGCTGCCATCGGGAAGGACGATGCGAATCTGCTCCATGCTACTCGAGAAATTGCCCGAAGCGGAGGCGGAATCCTGGG
>JAKEFJ010000122.1 GCA_022616665.1 Acidobacteriota bacterium | reverse complement strand
CGCTTACGTACCGCTTGGGTACGCTGCACTTCGGCGTGCCTTGCGATCCGGGCGCCTCGACGGCCTCGATGTTAACCTGATTTCTGAGACGCAACACTAGTCCATTCCCAGATCCCGCCGGCTCGGAATCCCCGCCAGGCCCCTGGCTTGGCGCACGGCGCGCAGAATGGAGCGCGTCAACGCCTCCACCGCCAGCGCCTCCAGCTCCAGGATGTTGGACCTCAGCTTTCCATTGGAGAGCGCATACACCAAATCGCCGTCGTTGGCCGTGTGGGCCGGAGAGAGGCAACGGGCCAGCGCCACATGGGACGCGGTTGCCAGCCGGCAGCACTGCTCGCGGGTCAGCGCCGCGTTGGTGGCGACGAGTCCCAGCGTGGTGCTGTCCCCGCCCTGGGCTACCTCAGGCGTGGGTGAGCGCTCCGAGATCGACGCAGCGCCGCGACGAAGAAACGCTTCGATTCCCATCAGCCGGCGCCCCCTGGCGGAATCGCGGGCTCCCGCCAGGATACCTCCCGTCTCGGGATCGCGAACGTCGCCGAATGCGTTCACCACCGCCAGGGCCCCGACGCGAACCCGCCCGGATCGCAGATTGGCCGTACCCACCCCTCCCTTCATGCCTCTTCGGATTCCAAAGTATTTTCCTACGGTAGCTCCGGTTCCCGCCCCAACACTCCCCTCCGCAGCCCGCCCGGCGCGAGCCCTCGTGCAGGCCCGATAGGCCATGGCTTCATCGGGGCGCCGGCGAGGATTCCCCACTCCCAGATCGAAGAGGATCGCGCCGGTGACAATGGGAATCCTGATGCCGCGCACCGGAAAGCCGATGCCGCGCCGCTCCAGATAGCGCATGACTCCGCCACCGGCATCGAGGCCGTAGGAGCTGCCCCCGGCGAAGAACACCGCATGCACTTTCTCTACTCGGTGTCCGGGCAGAGCCACCGTGGGGTTTCTGAGGCTGGAGCCGCCACCCCGCACATCCAGGCCGCATACCGCACCCGTCTCGCATAGCGCCACGGTAATCCCGGTGGCGCCCCTCAAGTCCGTGGCGTGCCCGATGCGAATTCCCGGAATCTCCATCGGTCTCGATCTCCATCGGAGTAGCCCGCGAGGGTCGTCTCACTTTCTTCCCCGCAGCCGGCGACAAATTCTAACATCCGAAAGGTTTCTATTTCGGGAAGATCCCCCCTGCGGAGGTTCACACCCGCAGCGCCGCAACGCTACAGCGCTTTGATTCGAGCCCGGCGGGCAATTGTGGAAAGGCTGTGGAAAACTACCACCATTTCGTGCGGAAATCCGGTAGGAACCCTGTGAATCCTCGCCTGTGGAAGGGGCTCAACCTCCGGCCTGGGAGGGGTTTGACACGAACGGGAAGGCTGCCTATGCTGTGCCGGTCCTTTTTCCCATGGAGGATTGCGTGAGCCAGAGAGTTCGAGTGGTCCAGTTTGGCATGGGTCCCATCGGGCTGGCTCTGGCCAAGGAGGTGCTCGCGAGCCCGGAATTGGAGCTCATCGGCGTGGTGGATCGCTCGGCGGGGCTTGCGGGGCGCCCCCTTGGCGAATTGCTGGGCCCGGAGGCCCACCGGCTGCCGAAGGTCGTCCCCAATTTGGGAGATCTGCCGTTGCCTCCTCAGCCCCGGGTCGTGCTGCACGCCACGGGCTCGCGCCTGGAGGAAGTGGCCCCGCAGCTTGAGGAGATTCTCTCGCTGCGCTGTCACTGCGTCTCCTCCTGCGAGGAGCTTTCATTTCCCTACTTGCGCCACGCGGAGCTGGGGAGGCGACTGGACGATTTGGCGAAAAGCGCCGGAGTCGGACTGGTGGGGGCCGGAGTCAATCCCGGTTTCGCCCTGGACCTGCTTCCCGCAGTGCTCGCCACGGCCTGCCGGCGGGTGGACCGGGTGGAGGCCTCCCGTTCGGTGGAAGTAACCCGGCGGCGCGAGCCCCTGCATCTCAAAGTCGGTCTCGGGATGACCCTGGATGCCTATCGTACCAAGGAGAAGGCGACCGGGGGGATGGGGCATGTGGGGCTGGCGGAGTCAGCGGCATTGCTGGGTTCCGCCCTGGGGTGGCGGGTGGATCAGGTCACCGAATTCAGCGAGCCTCTGGTCACCCAGCACGAAATCACCATCGGGCAGCATACCCTCGTCCCCGGGACGGTGCAGGGAACCCGGACCCGGGCGACGCTTCTCGACGATGGCAAGGAGAGGGTCTCCCTCCAGGTCACCATCGCCGCCGCGGTGGGCAGGGAGGAAGATCGTATCGTCCTGGAAGGAGACCCAAGGCTGGAGCTGGTAATTCCGGGAGGCATTCCGGGGGATTCCGCCACAGCTTCCATACTTGCAAGCCTGGCTCGGCGGATTGTGGCCGTCCCCCCCGGCCTGCATAGCGTTCTAACCTTGCCGGTGGTCCCGCCTGGACCACCACGCCTTCTCTGAGCCGCGCTACAGATTCAAGTCGGCCTCTTCGGACAGGAAGTAGGACCCGCAGACCCTGTCCAGAGTCTTGGCATCCAGAGAAGGCTCCACTCCCGCGAAGCGCGCCGAGTCCACCACCTTCTCCAGAATGTCCCGGGGATGGCAGCAGCGAACCGGAATCCCCTGCTTTTCATAGTATTCGTCGAACATGTAGTCCACCGCCCATTCGGAGCCTGGGATGTGATTGCGCTCGGCCTCCCGCTTGAAAATCTCCAGGTACTCCATGCGGGACGGGTCGGTGATGGAAATCTTGTAACGAATGCGCCGCAGAAACGCCTCGTCCACCAGATCGTGGGGCCTGAGGTTGGTGGCGAAGATGACCAGCGTGCGGAACGGAACCGGGAATTTGCGTCCGGTGTGGAGGGTGAGGTAGTCCACGGCTCGATCCAGAGGGACGATCCAGCGGTTCAGAAGGTCGCGGGGTTGCACCATCTGGCGGCCGAAATCATCCAGGATGAAGACGCCTCCGTTGGATTTCATCTGCAGGGGAGCCTGATAAAAGCCCTCCCGCTCGTTGAAAGTCAGATCCAGCATTTCGAGAGTCAGCTCGCCGCCGCTGAACACCACAGGCCGGCGCGCCTTCACCCACCTTCGATCGGGCATGTCGCCGGACAGAGGAGTGCCATCGGGCCCGCCCCCCATCGGCTCTTCCTCGCCGTGGAACACCGGGTCGTAGACCTTGATGACCTGCTGATCCATCTCCACCGCGTGAGGGACATGGATGCCACCGCCCAGCGACCGGCCGATGGCCTCCGCCAGCATGGTCTTGCCGTTTCCAGGGGAACCATAAAGGAAAAGGGTCTTGCGGGCCGCCACTGCCGGTCCCACCCGCTCCAGGAGCCCCTCGGGCATGACCATGTGGGCAAAGGCCTCCCGCAGCCTCTCGGCCGGGATGCGCTCCAGGCCTAGGTTCTGCAGGGTCACCCGGCGGCTGTACTCGGCCAGCGAAACCGGCGCCGGGCCCACGTACCGGCTCACCGACATCGCTTCGCGGGCCCGGTCTCTTCCGGCGGAAAGGATGCAATAACGGTAAGCGGCGCGACTCGGACCATCGTTGCCTTTGACCTCGAGGATGCGCTCCCGCTTCATGGACTCGAGGGTTTCTTCCAGCACGTTGAAGGGCAGTCGCATCGCCTCGGAGATCTCGGAGCCTTTCATCTCGTTCTGGTAGTACAGAGTCTTCAGGGTGAGATCGAAGAGGAATGCCGGGGAAAGCCCCGTCTCCTCCTGAGTGCGCGGCGCCCGCGGAGTCTCGGAATCGTGGGTCGCGGGATTGATGACCTCCATCACGGTCCTGTTGCTCATGCTCTGCTCCTCCTAATGTTCGATTTCGATCCGATCGCCGAGCTGGGTGCGGGTCCGCCGCACGGTGCCGGCGGGCAGCTCAATTACGGTCTTCGCCTTCCAGCGGATGGGCGCGAAGCGTCCGGGAGAGAGATTTTCCTCCAGCCCCACGACGGTTCGATCCCGATCCAGGAACAGGACGTCTATCGGGAATGCCATCCCATGGGTGTGGATCCCGCGACAGGGGATGATCCAGAGCGCCTCGCCGGTGGAAAGTCCGGATCGCCCCGAAAGGCCCCTCAGGCGGGTCCAGAACGTGTCGGCCTTCTGCATTTTCGCGGCGATTTCGATCTGGCGTTGGCGATTCACGGCGCGCATCGGATGCCTCTCCTACTTCGAAGTGTTCTGAATCGTCTCACTGAAAATCCTGGCCAGGTTCATGAACGCCGGGCCGAGGATCACTGCCAGAAGCGCCGGAAAGATGCAGAGCAGCAGGGGAAAAATCAGCTTGATGGTGGTCTTGGCGGCCGCCTCTTCGGCCCGCTGAATGCGCTCGGTGCGCAGGCAGTCGGAGTGGACTCGCAGCGACTTGGCCACGCTGGTTCCGAACTTGTCGGTCTGGATGAGCATGGCGGCGAGGGAAATGACATCGTCGACGCCGGTGCGCTCTCCCAGATTCTTGAGGGCCTCGGTGCGGGTTCTTCCGGCGCGAATTTCCAGATTGACCAGCTTGAGCTCCTCGCTCATCTCGGGATGGGTTTTTTCCAGCTCTTCCGCCACCTTGACGATGGCCTGGTTGAGCCCCATGCCCGCTTCCACGCAGACCACCAGCAGATCCAGCGCGTCGGGGAGGCTCAGCTTCAGGCGGTGCTGCCGGGCCCGGGCCATGCTCTTGAGCACCAGCTTGGGCAGGATCATCCCGGCGAGCGCCAGCATGGCGATGGCGAAGAAGCGCGTGGCCGGCATCATGTGCATCTGCAGCGTTCCCAGGAAGAAAACGGCGGGCAGGCTCACCATGCAGACCAGGCGGACCATGCTGTAGACGCCCAGGGCCGAGCCGCTGCGATGGCCGGCGTAGTGCAGCAGTTTTTGCGTCTGGGACGCCTCGCCCATCGACATGGGGGTCTTGAGCATCTTCTTGCGCAGGAATCCCAGTTTCTCGGAATCGACCGGAGTGGAAGCCACGGCCATCCCCACGTCGCCGCTCTCGGGAACCGACCGGGCGGCCTCGTCGGGCAGCCTCTTGAGCCGGTCCAGAGCGGGGCGACGCGGCTTCAGAGCCAGGTAGCCTGCCGCGGAGAGCGACAGGGTGAAGGTGGCCATCAATCCCATGAGCAGAATCATTTCGAAATTCATCGGCTACACCTCAATGTTGACGATCTTGCGTATCCAGAGCAGACCGATCAGCTGCAGCACAGCCGCGGAGACGAGCAGCCAGAATCCCCGGGGATCCTCGAAGATGATCTTCATGTACTCGTAGTTCAGAAACAGAGTGATGAAGAACATGACCGGCGGCAGGAGCATGAGGATGATGCCCGTGAGCTTGGCCTGCGCCGTGTGCACCTTGAGCTGGCGGAAGATGCGGAAGCGCTCCCGGATGGTGTGGGAGATCTTCCCGAGCAGCTCCGCCAGGTTGCCGCCCGACTGGCGCTGGATCAGCACCGCCACGACGAACAGCTTGAGATCCAGCAGGCTCACGCGCTCCAGCAGGTTCAGCAGAGCGGTCTTCATGGGAAGGCCGTAGTTCTGCTCCTCGAACACCCGCTGGAACTCCCTGCTCACCGGGTCGGGCATCTCGTCGGCGATCATCTTGATTCCGGTGTTGAAGGCGTGCCCGGCCCGGATGGCTCGGGCAAGCAGGTCGATGGCGTCGGGGAATTGCGCCTCGAATCGCCGGAGGCGCTTGGTGCGAATCCGCATGACGACCAGAATCGGCAGAAAGGCTGCCAGCACTCCCACGCCCATGGACAGCAGCGCTCCCAATTGGGGGCCCAGGCCCAGCAGCATTCCCAAACGGAAGCCCAGGCAGGCCAGGAAGCCGGCCACGCCGCACACGGCGATCAGCAGCGCCAGCGTTCCCGTCTTCAT
>JAKEFJ010000121.1 GCA_022616665.1 Acidobacteriota bacterium | reverse complement strand
GCCGGCGCCTTCCAGTCGGGCACCTTGGGTTACTTTTCCAAGAGCCAGGTCATCAATCTGGATGGTGTGGTCAACCGGGACGCCGCCAGGGCTCTGCGGGAGAGGAGAATGGTGCCCTACATCCGCGAGGAAGGGATCGAAGCCGTCATTGACTGGCCCTGGATTCTGGAGGCGCTGCTCGTGCGACGCTCCCCGGAAGGCTCGGCTCGAGAACTGGGCACGCCCCAAAGAGTTGGCCCCTTCCTGATGATCCTCGTCGAGCCCCCCGGGGAGCGGCTTGCCCGACTTTCCCCTTGAACCCGCCTCCAGCACTCCCGAGTGCCGTCTCGCCCGAAGCTTCTGACTGAATATTTCAAGGCGATGGGAAAACTCCCGGTCACTCTTTTCAGAGGAATCTCATCGGCCCCCAGAAGTAATAGCGGATGAGTTCCAAAGCGTCGTAGAGGCCGTGACTCAGCGAAGTCGCGACGATATTCCGGCGGGCCACATAGATCCCGCCCCAAAGCAGGCCGAAGATTCCGGCGATGATCGCCTCGTCCTTCCCTTGGATCAGGTGGCCATAGCCAAAAAGAAGAGCGAAAAGGATCGCCCCCAGCCAGGCCGGCCCCCATCCCGCCTCGAACCTCTGAATGATGAAGGCCCGTTGCAGCTCTTCCCTGAAACCTCCCGCGACGATGGCCACCAACATAAAGAGCCCCAAATCCAACGGGCTCTTCATCAGCTCTTCCAGGACGTTGCGCTCGCCGCTGTAAATGCCGGGGAGCGCATGACGAGCCAGCGACTTGATGAAAAAACTGACCAGGAAGATGAGCGGAACGAGCCCCAGGCCCAGCGCGATGTCGCGGCGCTGTACGATTCCCTTGCCCAGGCAGAGGCTGCGCAGCGACTCGCCGCGCAGGCGGCTGAGCAGCGCGATCAGCAGCATCATGAAAAGCGACGAGAGCAGCATGAGCGCCGCCAGGGCCCGCACCGAGCCCAGGGGATTGGAGAAGGCCGCGAAGGGTGAAAGCAGAGCGGCGGAGGCCGCATCGGTCAGAAATCCCAGGGTCAGCAAGATTTCCCCGAGCGATTGCAGGCGGAGCCTGACCGGGCGGACGCTCAAGCCGGCTTGCTCCTGCCTGCCCGGAAAAGAAGCCCGCCCACCGCGAGGAGCATCAGCATCGAGAGCGTCATCCCCGAAACTCCGGGAAGCAGCGTCGGCATCGATTTTCCCACCGCTCCGGTGGCGACCAGCCCTGCTACGAGAACGCCCGCGAGCCCTTCACCGGCCACGAGTCCTGCCGCTGCCAGGACGCCCGGATTGCCCTGATCGACACTCCCGGAAGCTCTTCCCCGCTCCACCAGCGCCCGGGCGCAACCCCCCAGGTAGATGGCCATCATGGAGGCGAGGGGAAGGTAAACCCCGATGGCAAATGCGAGACCGGAGACTCCACAGAGCATCGCCGATATTGCGATTCCGCCCCCCGTCAGGACCAACCCCCAAGGCAGCTCTCCAGCCAGGACCCCCTCGATGATGGTCTTCATCAGCGTCGCCTGCGGCGCCGCCAGTTCCTTCGACCCGAAGGTGTAGGCTGCTCCCAGCATCAAGACGGTCCCCGCTACCACCCAGCAGGCGACCGCCGCTCCCAGCAATTGCCCGAACTGCTGCTTCGCCGGCGTGGCTCCCACGAGGAATCCGGTCTTCAGATCCTGAGAGATGTCCCCCGCCTTGGACGCCGCCACCGCCACGATGGTCCCCACGGTGAGGACCGCCGCGCGCGCGGCCGGGTCCTTCCAGCCGAATGCCGCGAACGCCGAGGCCACTCCGAGCAAGGTGACGAGCGTGATCCCCGAGGTCGGCTGGGAAGTCACTCCCACCAGCCCCACGATCCGTGCGGCCACCGCCACAAAGAGCATGCCGAACACCGCAACACCCAGGGCGCACACGAGTCGCGGCAACCATCCCATATCTCCGGCAAATACGCCGGGAATGAGGGCAGTCACGGCGATGACAACCAGGACCGCACCGGCGACGAACTCCGGCGGCAGGTCCCGATCGGTCGGATCCGTCGTGGCGGACCCGGTCCCGCGCGAGCGGCCTGCTTGGGTGAGCCCGCACCCCACCGATCGGACGGCACCGACCATGCTCGGGAGGTTTTTCAATACCGTCAAGACGCCGGCGGTCGCCACGGCTCCCGCCCCAATGTAGCGCACGTAGCGCGACCAGATTTGCGAGGCGTTCATCGCGGCAATCGGCAGTGTCGCTTCCGGTAGGACTGCCCCGGTCGAGGGGCCCCCGATCCAGGCGATAAGCGGAGTGAGGGCCAGCGCGGAAACGATCGAACCGGCGACGATCACGGCAGACTGGCGGTAGCCCAGGATGAATCCGACTCCGAGAAGCGCCGGGGCAATCTCCACCGCCAACTCGGCCTTCGGGAGAACCGGGATGGCCAATGAGAGAGAACCGGGCGAGAGGAAAACGAGAGAAAGGCAGAGCTTGATCAAGGCGCCCGTGGCCATACCCCGAAAGATCCAGGCACTTCCGCCGGCGGAGGAGGCGGTGGCGCGGAGCACCTCTGCACACGCCCTTCCCTCCGGGTACGGCAGCTCTTCCGACGCGTCGACGATCAGCAGCCTTCTGAGGGGAATCATCGCCGCAATCCCCAGCACTCCGCCCAAAAGGCACAGCGCCACAACTTGCAGATAAGGAGGCGCCAGACCCCACATGAACAGGGCAGGGATCGTGAAGATGGTTCCGCTCGCCAGGGAGGTGGAGGCGG
>JAKEFJ010000120.1 GCA_022616665.1 Acidobacteriota bacterium | reverse complement strand
ATCGAGCTGATCACCCCGATTGGCATGGACAAGGGACTGCGGTTCGCCATCCGGGAAGGGGGTCGGACCGTCGGTGCCGGCACCGTCACCGAGATCCAGGCGTGAGGCTCACGAGGAAAGCGGTTCAGGAGAACGCATGTTGAACGAGAAAATCCGGATCCGGCTCAAGGCCTACGACCATCGGATACTGGACCAGTCCACCACCGAGATTGTGTCCACGGCCCGTAGAACCGGAGCTCGGGTGGCGGGGCCGATACCGCTTCCCACCGGCTGCAACCGCTGGACGGTGCTCCGGTCCCCGCACGTGGACAAGAAGTCGCGGGAGCAATTCGAGATCAGGACCCACCGACGGCTCATCGACATCCTGGAACCGACTCCTCAGACGGTGGATGCCCTCATGAAGCTGGATCTCCCGGCGGGCGTCGAAGTGGAAATCAAGGCCCTGGGAAAATAGGAAAAGGCGGGCGAGGCCATGATTAACGGGATGATTGGAATCAAGCTGGGCATGACCCAGGTCTTCTCCCCGGAGGGGAACGTGATCCCCGTGACCGTGTTGAAGGCAGGCCCCTGCGTGGTCGTCCAGAAGAAGAACAAGCAGACCGACGGGTACGAGGCGGTCCAGCTTGGGTACGTCGAACCGACCGCCGAGCGCAAGGTGAGCAAGGCCGTGCTGGGTCACTTCAAGAAAGCGGGACTTCCCCCGACGCGCAGGATCAAGGAATTCAAATTCGTTGCGGAGGCCGACAAGGTCAACGTGGGGGACCAGATCACCGCGGCCCAGGTATTCAAGGTGGACGAGAACGTGGACATCATCGGGATCAGCAAGGGGAAGGGATTCGCCGGGGTCATGAAGCGCCACCATTTCCGGGGAGGCGCCGCCACCCACGGCTCCATGTTCCATCGCGCTCCCGGTTCGGTGGGGGCCTCGGCGTTCCCCTCGCGCACTTTCCCCGGAATGAGAGGGGCCGGGCATCTGGGTGCCGCGCGAGTCACGGCGAAGAATCTCCAGATCGTCCGACTGGATGCCGAGAACAACCTCCTGGTCGTGCGCGGCGCGGTTCCCGGAGCCGACGGCGGATACCTCATGATCCGGATCTCGCCCGCTCCCCGGAAGCTTCGGCTGGAGCGCCAGGCGCCGGCGGCGGCCAAGAAGGGCGCCAAGACCGGGGCCAAGAGCCCCGCCCCGGCGAAGAAGAAATAGGCTGAGGAGTCCATGGCACCACTCAAGGTAGTCAATTTGAGCAACGAAAAAGTGGGGGATCTGACCCTGGACGAGTCAGTCTTCGGCTACCCCTTGAAGCGCCACCTGATCTATGAAGCGGTGAACGACTACCGCTCGGCGGGCCGCTCGGGAACGCGTCAGACCAAGACCCGGGCAGAGGTTTCAGGCAGCGGCCGCAAGCTGTGGAAGCAGAAGAAGACCGGGCGGGCCCGGGTGGGCTCCATCCGCAGCTCCATCTGGCGGCACGGCGGCACGGTGTTCGGTCCGCACCCACACGATTACCAGAGCAGCCTGCCGAAGCGCATGAGGAAGAACGCCATCCGTTCGGTCCTGTCCTCCAAGCTTCGCGGCGAAAAGGTCCGCGTGGTGGACAGCCTGGATCTCCCTTCGCCGAAGACCAAGGAGATGACCCGCTTGCTTGCGACCCTGAAGCTCTCCGGAAAGGTCCTCTTCGTGGATCGGGAAGTGGGGAAGAACCTGGAGCTTGCCACCCGAAACCTGAAACGCATCGGCGTAGCCCGGGCCTCCGCGCTGAACGTGGTGGAGCTTCTCCACCATGACACGCTGGTCCTGACACGCTCCGCGGCGGAAGTGCTGGTGGAGATCTACGCATCATGAATCGTCCCGCGTACCAGATCATCCTGGCTCCCCTGGTGACGGAGAAATCCACCCGTCTGAAGGACGCGCAGCGGCTTCTCTGCTTCAAGGTGGCCAAGGACGCCAGCAAGATCCAGATCAAGCAGGCCGTGGAGTCACTGTTTTCAGTCAAGGTCGAGACCGTCCGAACGTCCCAGATGCACGGCAAGATGAAGCGGGTCGGGCGGAATCTGGGCCGGCGCTCGGATTGGAAGAAGGCCTACGTGAAGCTGCGGTCCGGTGAAAAAATGATCGAGTACTTCGAAGGCGTGTAAGAGCGGAGGAATGCATCGTGCCTACCAAGTCCTATAGCCCCACCTCTCCCGGCCGGCGGTTCCGGACCGGTTACACGTTCGAGGAGATCACCGAGAGCCAGCCGCTCAAAAGCCTGCTGGACAAGCACAACAAGACCGGGGGACGCAATAACCTGGGACGGCTGGCGGTCCGCCATCGGGGCGGAGGACACAAGCGTCGCTACCGTATCGTGGATTTCAAGCGGGACAAGGACGGCATCCCGGGGAAGGTGGCGGCTATCGAATACGATCCCAACCGCTCCGCCCGGATCGCCCGCATCCATTACGCGGATGGAGAGAAGCGCTACATCCTCGCGCCGGTGGGACTCAAAGTGGGGAGTAGCATCGTTTCGGGACCCGAAGTGGACATCCTCCCGGGTAACTGCCTGCCCCTGAAGAGCATTCCGCTCGGAACCACGATCCACAACATCGAGCTGAAGCGGGGAAAAGGCGGGCAGGTGGTGCGCAGCGCCGGCGGCGGGGCGCAGCTCCTGGCCAAGGAAGGCCCATTCGCCCAGGTCAAGCTTCCCTCCGGCGAGGTGCGCAGAGTGGACGTGGAGTGCCGGGCCACCGTGGGACAGGTGGGCAACCTGGAGCATGAGAACATTTCCATCGGCAAGGCTGGACGGAACCGGTGGCTGGGGTGGAGGCCAACCGTCCGGGGTGTCGCCATGAATCCCGTCGATCATCCCCTGGGTGGCGGGGAAGGGAAGACCTCGGGGGGACGGCATCCCTGCACTCCCTGGGGAGTCCGCGAGAAAAAGACGCGCAACAACAAGCGCACCCAGAGGTACATCGTACGGCGGAGAAAGGTGTCATGAGCCGCTCCATTAAGAAAGGTCCCTACGTCGAGGCCTCCCTGAAGAAGAAAATCGAGGAGATGAACCGACGAAGCGAGAAGAAGGTCCTGAAGACCTGGTCCCGGAGAAGCACGATTCTTCCCGACATGGTGGGGCACACCCTGGCGGTGCACAACGGAAAGAAGTTCATCCCGGTCTACATCACCGAGAACATGGTGGGCCACCATCTCGGCGAGTTCGCTCCGACGAGGATTTTCAGGGGCCACGCACGGGCTGCCGCCGCGGAAGCTGCCGGTGGCGCACCGGCTCCCACCGCCGGAACCACAACGGCTACCTAGGAGCACTGGCGATGGTGTCGAAGGCGAAGATGAAGTACCTGGGCAGCTCGGCACAGAAGACCCGGCTGGTGGTGGATCTGATCCGCGGTCGCGCCGTGGAGGAGGCTCTTTCCACCCTGCGCGGAACGAATAAGAGCGTGGCGAAGGACGTTTCCAAAGTCGTGGCCTCGGCTCTGGCGAACGCCAAAGTAAACCGCGAGGACGTGGACGTGGATCGTCTGTTCATCAGCCGGGCCACCGTGGACGGCGGGCCGTCCCAGAAGCGGATTCGTCCCGCCCCCATGGGGCGGGCTTTCCGGATCATTCGCCGGTCCTGTCACATCACCATCGAGCTGGACGAAAAGAAGCCGGCGGCGTCCAGGGCGGGGAGGTAGTCGCGTGGGTCAGAAGGTACATCCGTACGGGTTCCGCCTTGGCGTCACACGCACATGGCAGTCGCGTTGGTTCGCCGAAAAGCGGTATGCCGACCTGCTCCTGGAAGACATCAAGCTGCGGGATGAGCTGAAGAAGCGGCTGTCCCACGCCGGCCTGGCGGCTATCGAAATCGAGCGTGCCGCCAACAAGCTGAAGATCAGCCTGCAGACGTCCCGGCCAGGTATCGTCATTGGCCGGCGCGGCGCCGAAGTGGACAAGCTGCGGGACGAGCTGGCCAAGCGCACCGGGCGGGAGATCTTCATCAACATCGTGGAGATCCACAAGCCGGAGGTCGTGGCTCAGCTGGTGGCCGAATCGGTGGCCCTGCAGATCGAGCGTCGAGTGGCCTTCCGGCGCGCCATGAAAAAGGCCATCGAGTCGGCGCTGCGCTTCGGGGCCAAGGGAGTCCGCATCCGCGCCTCGGGCCGGTTGGGAGGAGCGGAAATCGCCAGGACCGAGTGGTACCTGGAAGGGCAGCTTCCTCTGCACACCCTGCGGGCGGACATCGACTACGGATTCTCCGAGGCGCGGACCACCTACGGCGCCATCGGCGTGAAGGTCTGGATCTACAAGGGCGAGGTCAGGACCCGGCCTGTCCTGGAAGGCGCCGGAACCACCCCGACTCCCGCCGGACGGATGGGGCTGTGACATGTTGATGCCTAAGAAGGTCAAGTATCGAAAGCAAATGCGGGGACGCCGGCGGGGGAAGGCCCAGCGCGGCAGCAAGGTGAGCTTCGGAGATTACGGCTTGAAGATCCTGGAATGCGGGTGGATTACCGACAAGCAGATCGAGGCGGGCCGAGTGGCCATGACCCGCTTCGTGAAGCGCGGAGGAAAGATCTGGATCCGCATCTTCCCCGACAAGCCCATCACCAAGAAGCCTGCCGAGACCCGCATGGGCAAGGGGAAGGGAGCCCCCGAGGGATGGGTCGCGGTGGTGCGCCCCGGAAAAGTGATCTTCGAGATGGAAGGGGTCCCCGAGGATGTGGCGCGCGAGGCCATGCGGCTGGCCTCCCACAAGATCCCTCTGAAATCGTCTTTCGTCCATCGGGGGATCTAGGCTGTGAAAGCGCTGAAGGCCTCGTCGTTACGGGAAAAGTCGGTGGAAGAGCTCTTAAAGGATCAGGAAGACCTCTCCACTCAGATGTTCAAGCTCAGATTCCAGAAGTCCACCGGGCAGGCCGAGAGCCCCTTGAGGATTCGCGGCGTGCGCCGCGATCTGGCCCGGGTGAAGACCATTTTGCGAGAAAAGCTCGGCGCACGGGGTTAGCCCCCAACCGGCTCTGGAGGAATCATGTCCGATCCGCAGACCGCCGCTCCCTCCCATCGAAGGGGACAGCGCCAGACCCTGGAGGGTGTGGTGGTGAGCGACAAGATGACCAAGACCGTGATGGTGCTGGTGGAGCGCCTGGTCCGGGACTCCCGCTACGGGAAAATCACCCGACGATCGGCCCGCTTCATGGCCCATGACGCCGGCTCGGAGTGTCGCGTGGGGGATCGGGTGGTGATTGTGGCAGACCGTCCCCGCAGCGCCAGGAAGCGCTGGAGCGTGCGCACCGTCGTGACCAAAGCAGAGCGCAACTGACGACCGGCGGGGTGGAGGAGAAAGAGCCATGATTCAGATGCGCACCATGCTGGAGGTGGCGGACAATTCCGGTGCCCGCCGCATCAGCTGCATCCATCCCCGCGGCCGCTCGGTGAATCTCATCGGGCGCATTGGCGACGTCATCACCGCCTCGGTGAAGGAAGCGGTGCCGGAGGGGAACATCAAGAAGGGACAGGTGGTTCGCGCAGTCATCGTGCGGATGAACAAGTGCCAGAAGCGCAGCGACGGGACCTGTATTCGCTTCGACGAGAACGCGGCGGTGCTGATCAATGATGCCGGCGAGCCCATCGGAACGAGAATCTTCGGACCCGTGGCGCGCGAGCTGCGCGAAAAGAACTTCATGAAGATTCTCTCCCTGGCCCCGGAAGTCCTGTAGGAGAAAGGGCATGCCCTCGTTGTTCGTGAAGAAGGAAGACAAGGTGCTGGTCCTGGCGGGCAAGGACCGGGGCAAGACCGGACGGGTATTGCGCGTGATTCCCGACAAGGCGAGGGCCCTGGTGGAGGGGGTGGCGTACGTGAAGCGCGCGACCCGTCCCAATCCCACCAAGAACATCAAGGGCGGATTGGTGGAGAGGGAATCCTCGGTTCACGTGAGCAACCTCAAGGTCATCTGCAGCGAATGCGGCGAGCCCACCCGGGTGGGACACTCGGTGCTGGAAGACGGGAAGAAGGTCCGGGTTTGCAAGAAGTGCAAGGGACATCTGGACAAGTAGACCGGGATCCCCCGGGGCGGTAGAAGAGGAAACATCGGCATGGCCACGGCAGCTCGATTGAAGGCACGGTATGACCAGGAGGTCGTGCCGCTCATGATGGATCGGTTCGGATACAAGAACCGGATGGCGGTGCCCCGGCTGAACATGATCGTCCTGAACATGGGGGTCGGGGATGCGCTGCAAAACATCAAGCTACTGGACAACGCCGCCGAGCAGATGACGCTCGTCGCGGGCCAGAAGGCGGCGGTGACGCGGGCCAAGAAGTCGATCGCCAATTTCAAGATTCGCGAAGGCAACCCCCTGGGCTGCCGGGTGACCCTGAGGGGCGGCCGGATGTATGAATTTTTCGACCGGCTGTGCTCCATCGCGCTCCCCCGGGTGCGCGACTTCCGAGGCCTCCCTTCGAAGTCGTTCGACGGGCGCGGGAATTACACCCTGGGCGTGAAGGATCAAATGATCTTCCCCGAGGTGAATTACCAGAAGGTGGATCGGGTGAGGGGCATGAATATCTCCATCATCACCACGGCGAGAACCGACGAGGAGGCGAAAAACCTCCTGACGCTCCTGGGTCTGCCGTTCCGGAAAGACTGAAACGAGAGACGGAGGAAGATTTGGCCACCGCAGCCATGCGCGCAAAACAGGCGAGAAAGCCCAAGTTCAAAGTGCGAGGTTACTTCCGTTGCCGGCACTGCGGGAGACCCCGCGGCTACCTGCGAAAGTTTGCCCTATGCCGCATCTGTTTCCGGAAGCTGGCACTGCAGGGAATGATTCCCGGGGTGGTCAAGGCGAGCTGGTAGGAAGGCTCGCTGCCCCGGAAAGCTCAGGAGAGAAAAGGTCAGACCTATGAGCATGACTGATCCCATCGCCGATATGCTGACGCGCATCCGCAACGCGATCCGGGCGCGACACACCCGCCTGGAGATTCCTCACAGCAAGCTGAAAGAGCACCTGGCCGAACTCCTCAAGCGTGAGGGATACCTGGACGCGGTGGCGGTCATCCGGCCAAAGGAAGGGGGCTTTCCGGTGCTCCGGATCGCCCTGCGCTACACCCCCGCAGGAGATCCGGTCCTGAGCGGGCTGGAGCGGGTCAGCAAGCCCGGAAGAAGGGTCTATTGCTCAAAGGACGACGTCCCCAAGGTTCTGGGGGGCTTAGGAGTTTCTGTGGTCTCCACTTCCCGGGGCCTGATGTCCGGGGAGGACTGCCGCAAGTCCGGGGTGGGCGGCGAAATTCTCTGCAACGTCTGGTAGGAGCCGTTCCGTGTCGCGCATCGGAAAAAAGCCAGTCAGGATTCCCAAGGGAGTCACGGTCAAGGTCGAGCGGGGGAGCCTGCACGTGAGCGCCGGCAAGGCTGAGATCCGAACTCCCCTGCCCGACGGGATCTCGGCGAAGGTCGACGCAGCAGAAGTGGTGCTGACCCGGGATCAGGATACCCAGGCGAAGCGCGCTTTGCATGGACTGGCGCGCGCGCTGCTGGCCAACGGAGTGGAAGGCGTGACCACCGGATTCACCCGGGAGCTGGACATCGTGGGAATCGGCTATCGCGCCCAGGTAGCGGGGAACAAATTGAGCCTCAGTCTGGGTTTTTCCCACCCGGTGGAGTACACCATTCCCGAGGGAATTGAGATCCGGGTGGACAAGCTGACTCACCTGGTGGTGAAAGGCGTGGATCGTCAGCAGGTGGGCCAGGTGGCCGCCAATCTGCGAGGCTTCCGCCCCCCTGAGCCCTACAAGGGGAAGGGTGTGAAGTACACCGAGGAAGTGATTCGGCGCAAGGCCGGCAAGGTCGGCAAGACGGCCTCGGCCTAGTCCGCAAGATTTTCAGGGAGGAACGGTGCAGCGAGACACGCGCAAGCAGGAAAGGCGGGACAAGCGCCGCACCCGGATCCGGGCGCGGCTGGCGGGAACCGCCGCACGACCGCGGCTGTCCGTGTTCAAGAGCCTGAGCCACATCTACGTGCAGGCCATCGATGATGCCCAGGGTGCCACTCTGGCCCAGGCCTCCAGCCTCGACAAGGAGTGCTCAGGGGGCAAATCGGGTGGAAACCTGGCGGCCGCTCGGGCAGTGGGGGCTTTGATCGCTGCACGCCTGAAGGAAAAGGGCCTGGAGGAAGTGGTATTCGACCGGGGCGGCTATCGGTACCACGGCCGGATCAAGGCGGTGGCCGACGCGGCCCGGGAGAAGGGGCTGAGGTTTTAGCGAATGCGCGCAGAAGGACGAGGTGAGAAGTTGGAGCCGTTGAGGAGCTCAGAGCTCGACCTGAAGGATGTCGTGGTGCACATCAACCGCGTGACCAAGGTCGTCAAGGGAGGAAAGAACTTCCGCTTTTCCGCCCTGGTCGTCGTGGGAGATGCCCATGGGCACGTGGGCTTCGGGATGGGCAAGGCGAGGGAAGTTCCCGTGGCCATCGCCAAGGGAGTGGAGCGGGCGAAGCGGAATCTCATCCGGGTTCCCATCAAGGATGGCACCATTCCGCACCCCATCGTGGGACACTTCGGCGCGGGACACGTGATGCTCAGACCCGCCTCCACCGGAACCGGCGTGATCGCCGGGGGCGCGGTGCGGGCGGTGATGGAGTCCGTGGGGATCCAGAACATCCTCACCAAGTCCCTGGGAACGACCAATCCTTACAACGTCGTCCGGGCGACCTTCGCGGGGCTGCTCATGCTCAAGGATCCGGAAACGCAGTTCCGCCGGAAACCGCTCGAGGTGCAGGGGGAGAAGAATGGCGCCGCGGGCCGCTAAGAAAAAGGGAAAGACCCTGGAGATCGTCCAGGTGCGCAGTGGCATTTGCACGCCGGAGAATCACAAGCGCACTCTCAAGGCGCTGGGTTTCTCCCGCCTGAACCAGAAAGTGACCCGGCCGGACAATCCGGCCATCCGGGGGATGGTCGACACCATTCCCCATCTGGTCCGTATCGTCAGCGAATAAACTCGAGGCGGAGAGCGATCTCCGCCTCAGGAGTGTCGTATGCCCCGGAAAAAGAAAGTCGCGGAGATACCGAAGGAAATCTCTCTGGAGAGCCTGAAGCCTCAGGCGGGCTCGCGCAAGAAGAAGTGGCGGGTCGGCCGGGGCCCCGGCTCCGGGAACGGCAAGACCGCCGGCGCCGGAAACAAGGGGCAGCTCTCCCGATCCGGCTTCGTCCACCAGCGGGGGTTCGAAGGGGGACAGATGCCCCTGCACCGCCGGCTGCCCAAGCGAGGCTTTCGGAACCTGTTCAAGAAGCGCTTCGCGACCGTGAATCTGGACCAGATGGCGGGCTTCCAGGGGGAAGTCAGCCCGGAAAGCCTGCTGGCTACGGGAATCATCAGGAAGGTCCTGGATGGAGTGGTGATTCTGGGCAGGGGCGATTCCCCGGCAGGACTCAAGGTGAAGGCGCACCGATTCAGCGCCGAAGCACGCAAGAAGATTGAAGCGGCGGGCGGATCCGTGGAGATCCTGACCCGCTGAGCGGAAGGCTCGTGGACAGCATCAAGAACATTTTCAGCATCCCGGACCTCAGGAAGAGGCTGTTCTACACCTTTGCCCTCTTGACGGTCTATCGGATCGGGGGTCACGTCCCGGTGCCCGGCATCAATTTCGAGGCGCTGGATTCGATCTTCCGGACTCAGGCAGGGTCCCTTCTCGGGTTCCTGGATCTGTTTTCCGGCGGAAATCTCAGGCGCCTGACGATTTTCGCCCTGGGCATCATGCCTTACATCTCCGCCTCGATCATCCTGCAGCTCCTCACGGTGATCTGGCCGTACCTGGAAAAGCTCTCCAAGGAAGGCGGCGAGGTCGGTCGAAGGAAGATCACCCAGTGGACCCGATACGGGACGGTGGTGCTGAGCGTCGTTCAGTCGCTGGGAATCGCCTTCTGGCTGGAGAACTTCCAAACCTCCGGCGGGCCGCAAGTGGTCCTGCATCCGGGCTGGTTTTTCCGCTTCCTGACCGTCATCACCCTCACCACGGGAACCGCCTTCATCATGTGGCTGGGAGAGCAGATCACGGAGCGGGGGATTGGCAACGGCATCTCCCTCATCATCTTCGCCGGGATCGTCGTGGGGCTGCCGGGCGCCATCCTGGCCACGGTCCAGGATCTGATGACCGGGAACATCGGAATGATCGCCCTGGTCTTCCTGCTCGCCCTCATGGTTGCGGTGGTGGCGGCGATTGTCTTCGTGGAGCGGGCGCAGCGCCGAATCCCCGTGCAATACGCCCGGCGGGTGGTGGGTCGCCGCACGTTCGGGGGGCTGTCCACGCATCTTCCGCTGCGCTTGAACACCGGGGGCGTCATTCCGGTCATTTTCGCCTCCTCGATTCTCTCCATCTTCCAGACCTTCGGGCAGGTGCCGGTGCTCCAGACGTTTCCATGGGTCCGGGACATCATCCACCAGTTCGACTACACCATGCCGCTTTACAACTTTCTCTATTTCGTCTTCATCATCTTCTTCTGCTACTTCTACGTCTCCATCATCTTCAACCCCATGGACACCGCCGACAATCTGCAGAAATACGGCGGCTTCATCCCCGGGATTCGTCCCGGCAGGAGGACGGCGGAGTACATCGACAACATCCTGACCCGGCTGACCTTTGCGGGCTCCCTTTATCTGGCCCTCGTCGCTCTGCTTCCCACCATCCTGATCTCCGGACTGAACGTCGGAACGCTACCCGGCATAGGCCCGGCGCTGGACGCCGTCCTTCCGGCATTCCTGACCCAGGGGCTGGGGGTGAAATTCTATTTCGGCGGGACATCGCTGCTCATCGTCGTGGGGGTGGCGATGGACACGGTTCAGCAGGTGGAATCGCAGCTCATCATGAGGCACTACGAGGGCTTCCTGAAAGGCGCGCGAGTCCGGGGCCGGCGGGGGTAAGGAAGGGTGAACCTGATCCTGATGGGCCCCCCGGGGGCGGGAAAGGGGACCCAGGCGGTTCGCTTGAAAGAGAAGCTGAAAGTCCTGCACCTGTCGGCCGGGGACATGCTCCGGGAGCACGTGAAGCGGGAATCGGAGCTGGGCCGCAAGGCGAAAGCGATCATGGCGCGCGGGGAGCTGGTTCCGGATAGCCTGGTCTCCGAGATGGTGGGCAAGCGCCTGGCGGAGCCCGATGCCCGAGGCGGCTTCCTGCTGGACGGGTATCCCAGGAACCTGACTCAGGCTCTGACGCTGGAAGAAATCCTGGGTGGCCTGGGCCGCAAGATCGATCAGGTCCTGGCGCTCAAGGTCGCCCCGGAGGAGCTGGTGCGGCGCCTGACCGGGCGACGGGTATGCGGAAATTGCCGCGCGGGCTACCACGTGGTGAGCCAGCCGCCCAAGCAGCCGGGGCTGTGCGATCGGTGCGGCGGTTCGCTGTCGCAGCGCCCGGATGACCGGGAAGGGGTCGTGCGCGAGCGGCTGAGGGTCTACGAGGAGCAGACCCGGCCGCTTCTGGAGCACTATAAGAACCTCGACCTGCTCACGGAACTGGAAGGGGCCGGGTCGCCCGATTCGATTACCGCGTCATTGGCCCGGGCGATCGAGGAAGGACCGCGTTGATTCTTTACAAGTCGCCGGGCGAGATCGAGTCGCTGGAGCGTTCCAATGCCCTGGTCCTGAGAATTCTGGATGCCCTCGAGGCGATGGTGGCGCCGGGGGTGTCCACGGCCGATCTGGACCGGGAGTCGGAAGAGCTGACCCGCAAGGCGGGAGCCAGGCCGGCGTTCAAAGGGTACCGGGGATTTCCAGGCTCGCTGTGCGCCTCGATCAACGAGGAGGTCATCCACGGAATCCCCTCGAAGAAGCGAGTTCTCAAGGAGGGTGACATCGTCAGCCTGGATTTCGGCGTCGTTCTCGACGGTTACTACGGAGACTCGGCCCGGACCGTGGCGGTGGGGAAGATTCCGGAGGAGTCGCGCCGGCTCCTGGCAGTAACCCGGGAGGCGCTGGAAAAAGGTCTCGCTCAGGCCCAGGTCGGCCTCAGGCTGTCGGATATCGGCTTCGCCATCCAGAGCCACGTGGAGCAGGCGGGTTTCTCGGTAGTGCGGGAGTTCGTCGGGCATGGTATCGGGACGTCTTTGCACGAGGATCCCCAGGTCCCCAATTACGGGACCCCCGGCGGGGGCCCGTTGCTCAAGGAAGGGCTGGTGCTCGCGGTGGAGCCGATGGTCAACCAGGGATCGCCGGAAGTGCGGATCCAATCCGACGGCTGGACTGCGGTGACGGTGGATGGGCTCCCCTCCGCCCATTTCGAGCGGTGCGTAGCCATCACCTCTTCGGGGCCCAGGTTGCTGGGCTCGTCTTCCGGAAGGGGCTGAGAAAAGAAAGTGGCGAAGGAAGAGGCGATTCAGGTGGAAGCCACGGTGCTGGAGCCGCTGCCCAACGCCATGTTCCGTGTGGAGCTGGAGAACAAGCACAAGGTCCTGGCCCACATCTCGGGCAGAATGCGCAAGAATTTCATTCGCATTCTCCCCGGGGATCGGGTGCTCGTGGAGCTCTCGCCCTACGATTTGAGCCGCGGGCGGATCGTCTACCGCTACAAGTGATTCCCGCCCTCCCAGGGGGGTGGAAAGGAAGGCAACGTGAAAGTCCGGGCATCGGTCAAAAAAATCTGCTCCAAGTGCAAGGTCATCCGCCGCGCGGGGGTCATCCGGATCATCTGCGTGAACCCCAAGCACAAACAGCGGCAGGGATAAGGGAGGAAGAGTGGCTCGAATCGCAGGTGTGGACCTGCCCCAGGGCAAGCGAGTTGAAATTGCCCTGACCTACATTCACGGCATCGGCCGATCGCGCTCCAACCGGATTCTGGGCAAGGCGGGGGTTTCGCCGGACATCAAGGTGAAGGACCTCTCCGAAGAAGAAGTGCGCAAGATCCGCGACGTCATCCAGGATGAGGGTCAGGTGGAAGGGGACGTCCGCAAGAACGTCTCCATGGACATCAAGCGCCTGATCGACATCGGGTGCTATCGGGGCGCACGCCACCGCCGGAATTTGCCGGTGCGCGGACAGCGGACCCACACCAATGCCCGGACCCGGAAGGGCCCGAGGAGAACCGTGGCCGGAAAGAAGAAGGCCCCGGCGGGCAAGAAGGGATAACAGGAAGGACCTATGGCAGAAGAGAAGAAGGCAGTCCAGGCCGCACCCACGGCTCCCGAGACCGCGGCGGTGGAAACGGGCAAGCCGGCCCCCACGCCGAAGCGGGGTCGCGGCAAGGAAAAGAAGAACGTGCCAGTGGCGGTGGCGCATATTCACGCCACCTTCAACAACACCGTCATCACCATCACCGACATGCAGGGGAACGTGCTGGCGTGGTCGTCGGCGGGATGCCTGGCATTCAAGGGATCCCGCAAGGGAACGCCCTTCGCAGCCCAGATGGCCGCCCAGACCGCCGGCAACGCCGCCAAGGAACATGGCGTTCGCACCCTCGAGGTACGCGTGAAGGGGCCCGGCTCCGGCCGGGAATCCTCCATTCGAGCGCTGCAGGCCATCGGCATGGAGATCAAGGCCATCAAGGATGTAACGCCCATTCCCCACAACGGCTGCCGTCCGCCTAAGCGGCGGCGTGTGTAGGAACGGGAATCTAGAGGTCATCAGGAAAGGAAAGGGGAAAAACACTTGGCGAGAATTCGCGGTCCGGTCTGTCGGCTCTGCCGCAGGGAGGGAATGAAGCTCTTCCTGAAAGGCGAGCGGTGCTTCTCGGAGAAGTGCGCCGTCGAGAAGCGGCGTTTCGCTCCTGGGCAGCATGGAAAGAGGCGCACCAAGGTGCAAGGGTACGGAATCCAGCTGCGGGAGAAGCAGAAGGTCAAGCGGATTTACGGAATGCTGGAAAACCAGTTCCGCCTGGCCTACCAGAAGGCGGTGCGCTCCCGCGGGGTCACCGGCGAAGTTCTGCTCCAGATGCTGGAGCGGCGGCTGGACAATGTGGTGCTCAAGCTGGGCTTCGCTTCGTCGCGGTGGCAGTCTCGCCAGCTCATCAGCCACGGGCACATTCGCGTGAACGATCGAAAGGTGGATATCCCCTCGTACCTGGTGAAAGCGGGAGACCAGATCGCCCTGAAGGAGAGGATCCGCAAGAACACGTTCCTCCTGGCCGCGGTGGATCACACCCGTGCCCGGGGGATTCCCGAGTGGCTCGCTCTGGACGCGGACGCGCTCAAGGGGAGCGTCGTGGCTCTGCCGTCGAGGGAGAGCATCACCCTGCCCATCCAGGAGCAGATGATCATCGAGTTGTACTCGAAGTAATCCCCATTTACGGGAGAATGCTGAATGCTTTGGAAAGATTTCCAGCGGCCCAAGCGCCTTGAGTTCAATCCCGAGACCATCTCGGGAACGTACGGCCAGTTTCACGCTCAGCCCTTCGAGAGGGGCTTCGGCACCACCATCGGCAACGCCATGCGGCGGGTGCTCCTGTCCAGCATTGAAGGGGCGGCCATCACCGCCGTGAGAATCGAGGGGGTGCTGCACGAGTTCACCTCCATCCCCGGGGTCGTGGAAGACGCCACCGATCTGATCCTGAACCTCAAGCAGGTTCCCCTGAAGATGTCCGTGGATCACCCTGAGACCATTTACCTGCGAGTGGAGGGGGCCGGCGAGATCAAGGCCGGCGACATCGAGACGAATCCCAACGTGCAGATTCTGGATCCCAGCATCCACCTCGCGACCCTGCAGGAGGAGGGGCGGCTGAACATCGAGATGCGGGTGCGGCCCGGGCGAGGCTATGTCTCGGCGGATCGCAACTTCGAGACGGACCTCCCGGTGGGGTACATCCCGGTGGACTCAGTGCACTCGCCGGTGAAGAAGGTGAATTACACGGTGGAGGATGCCCGGCTGGGGCAAACCACCGATTACGACAAGCTCACGCTGGATGTCTGGACCAACGGCGCCTTGCGCCCCCAGGACGCGGTGGCGCTGGCCAGCAAGCTCATCAAGGACCACCTGACGATCTTCATCAACTTCGAAGAGACCCACGAAGCCCAGGAGAAGGAGATCGACAAGGAGCGGGAGAAGCTCAACGAGAACCTCAACCGGTCGGTGGAGGAGCTGGAGCTGTCGGTGCGCTCTTACAATTGCCTCAAGAACGCCGAAATCCGGACCATCCGTGACCTGGTGCAGCGGACCGAGGCCGAAATGCTCAGAACCAAGAACTTCGGCCGGAAATCCCTCAATGAGATCAAGGAAATTCTGGCCGAGATGGGGCTTTCCCTGGGCATGAAGGTGGACGAGCCTGCCCAGCTACAAGCGCTCGAGTAGCAGGACGGAGAGAAGGAACCATGAGGCACGGCCACGCACTGCGCAAGCTGGGACGCACCAGCGAGCATCGCATCTCGCTGCTGAGAAACCTCTCCGCCTCGCTGTTCCAGGCGGAGAGGATCACCACGACCCTGCACAAGGCCAAGGAGCTCAGGCCCTTTGCCGAAAAGCTCATCACGCTGGCCCGGCGGGACACCCTGCATAGCCGGCGGCTCGCGGCCCGCGACATTCAGGATCGGGCGGTGCTGAAGAAACTGTTCGATACCTTGGGACCGCGCTTTTCGCAGCGCCCCGGAGGCTACAGCCGGATTCTAAAGCTGGGCTGGCGCCAGGGCGACGGAGCCGAGGTGGCCATGGTGGAGCTGCTGGGTTCCGAGCCGGTGTTCGACAAGGGCGCCAAAAAGAAGAAGAAAAAGAGCAAGGAGCCGAAGGTGGAATCCGGCTCCGCCGCGGCGGGAGCTGCGGCCGGCCATTCTCACAATCACGAAGGCCACGAGCACGTCGACGCGCCCGACTCCGGGAAGAAGGGCGTGGCGAGATCCATGAAGAAGGCTCCGATTGCCAGGACGAAATCCGGAGGCAAGAAGAAGTCGGGGAAATGATCGGGAAGAGCATGATCCGTTTCGCACTCACCCGGGGGAGCCATCGGCCCCCCCTTTTTTTATCCTGAAGGGTCCAGGGGGTGATCCTGCCGCGTCGCGATGATTTGAAGACCATCCTGATTCTCGGCTCCGGTCCGATCGTGATCGGCCAGGGATGTGAGTTCGACTACTCCGGGACGCAGGCCTGCAAAGCCTTGAAGGAGGAGGGGTATCGGGTGGTGCTGGTGAATTCCAACCCGGCGACCATCATGACCGATCCGGAGATGGCTGACGCGACCTACGTGGAGCCCTTGACCGTCGACATGGTCGGGCGGGTCATCGCCAAAGAGCGGCCCGACGCGCTGCTCCCCACGGTGGGCGGGCAGACGGCGCTGAACCTGGCCATCGACCTGGGGCGGGAGGGGATCCTGGAGCGCTTCGGTGTGGAGCTCATCGGCGCCAAGCTCCCGGCCATCCAGGTCTCCGAGGATCGGCTGCTGTTCAAAGAAGCCATGAAGCGAATCGGTCTGGAGGTGCCCGAGAGCGGTTACGCGGGGACGCTCTTGGAGGGCCGCGCCATCCTGGAGCGCATCGGTTACCCGGCCATCATCCGCCCTTCCTTCACCCTGGGTGGGGCGGGGGCGGGCATCGCTTACAACGCCAAGGAATTCGAGGAGGTCGTCGAGCGGGGGCTTGGTCTGAGCCCGGTGCACCAAGTGCTGGTGGAGGAGTCGGTCCTGGGCTGGAAGGAGTTCGAGCTGGAGGTCATGCGCGACCTGAAGGACAACGTGGTGATCATCTGCTCCATCGAAAACCTGGATCCCATGGGCGTGCACACCGGAGATTCCATCACCATCGCCCCTGCCCAGACCCTCAGCGACGCGGAATACCAGCAAATGCGCACCGCCGCGATCCGGATCATCCGGGAGGTGGGGGTGGAAACGGGCGGCTCCAACATCCAGTTCGCGGTGGACCCCGCCACGGGGAGGCAGGTGGTCATCGAGATGAACCCTCGGGTCTCCCGCTCCTCGGCCCTGGCCTCCAAGGCCACGGGGTATCCCATCGCGCGGATCGCCGCCAAGCTGGCGGTGGGCTACTCCCTCGACGAGATTCCCAACGACATCACCAAGGAGACCCCCGCCTCCTTCGAGCCCACCATCGACTACGTGGTGGTGAAGATCCCGCGCTTCACGTTCGAAAAGTTCCCCCGCGCCGACAAAACCCTGACCACCCAGATGAAGTCGGTGGGGGAGGTGATGTCCATCGGGCGGACTTTCAAGGAGGCGTTGCAGAAGGGGATTCGCTCGCTGGAAACAGGAAGCGACGATTCCTTCTGGGACGGGGTGGAGATGAAAGATCCCGTGCTGGTGCGGGAGAAGCTCATCACCCCCACCCGGGAGCGCCTGATGGCCGTGCGCTCGGCCATGCGTCTGGGGATGCCCCTCAACGAGATTGCCGCGCTGAGCCGCATCGATCCCTGGTTCCTGGAGAAGATTCGGGAAATCCTCCGCTCCGAGGAGATCCTCGCCGCCCACCGGCTGGAAGACCTTACGCCGGAGGTGCTGTGGGAGGCCAAGCGGGACGGCTTCTCGGATCGGCGCATCGCCCATCTGACAGGGTCGAGCGAGGACGAGATCCGCAGGCGCCGCCTGCGCAACCGGATCGTCCCGGCCTACAAGCGGGT
>JAKEFJ010000119.1 GCA_022616665.1 Acidobacteriota bacterium | reverse complement strand
CTTTCCCCACATCCATCTGCAGCGCCTCCACGTAGGAATCGCCCACGATGGCGACCCTCCGAACGCCTGGGCGCTTGTCCGGCGCATAGTCCGTCAGGTTGCTCCAGCCCCGGTTGTTGATACGGAAGCGCGCGTTGTAGGCCCTCGAGACAAACCGCCCCTCGGTCCCAGGCTGGTGGCGGTACCCCAGCACGGGGTCCGTTTCCCAGTACGGAATGTCGCTTACCGGCAGAAAGATGCGAAAAGCCACTTCGCTGAGGAGAAGGAAGCAGACGCCTGCCAGCGAGATGGCGAGGAGGCGGAACGTCCACTGCGAACGACGGCTCACGGTGTGCGTGGGGCTCGAGGGTCGCGGGACCCATCGTCACGGATTAGCTCTGCGAGCCGCTCTCCGATGATGCGGTGAGCCTTGGCACCCCAGAGGTGGCCCTCGGGGGAGGAATAATCGCTCTCACCTTTCAACCAGTCTGCCGCATCAATGTATCGGAGCAGACCCTCCCCCTGGAGCCGCCTCACCTCCGCGGCGATTTCAGGAAAGCCCTCCAGCTGCCCATTCACGGAAAGGAAGACCAGATTGACTCCGCTCCCATGGAGGTCTTCCGCGAAGTGCCTCAGCAGCTCAACGTAAACACTCTCTTCGGCAGATTCCCCCGCCCCAACCCTTCCCCGATCCAGGGTTGCCCGCTCCTTCTCCACCACCCTCGATTCCATCAGCCGGTAGATGCGATCGCGAAACAGGTTGTATAGCTGGCTCTTCTGAATCCAGGAGCGCGAAAGTAACTCCTTGATGCGATAGATGCCCTCGCCGGAATCACGAAATTCGAACTGTCCGTCACGGAACTCCGTTATGGCGCATTTCAAATTGTCTCTGGGATCGTTCGCCGAGAATTGCAGAATGACCGCCTTGGGCCTGTACAGAGCACCGAAATCATAGTACCGGCGGACTTCTTGAGTCAGTCCCCAGCCTCCGATCCCCAGATTGATGACGCGACCGGCGCCTCCCAGCTCCCGTTCCAACACTGAAGTGTATTCCTCACCGTCGTTGACTCCGGCTCCAAAGGTATAAGAATCCCCGAGGACGACGATGCTGGGCTGGGAGCGATTGCTGGAGGGCGGAAGAGCCCTTCCCCGATACCGAAGATCGTTGATGGTATAGACAAAGCGCCATCGCCCCGGTCGCTCGTGGACCATGAGGACACCCGGGTCGACGGTGGAACAATACTGCGTAGAGAAAACCCAGCGCGGGTAGAGGGTCTCCTGCGGATAGAAGAATCTGAGCACAAGCTCCACGATGACGATGGCGAAAACGGA
This sequence comes from Acidobacteriota bacterium, assembly GCA_022616665.1. Classification (GTDB taxonomy): domain Bacteria; phylum Acidobacteriota; class Polarisedimenticolia; order Gp22-AA2; family AA152; genus AA152. Next base: position 2,724 of record JAKEFJ010000119.1, on the reverse strand, counting down.
GGAAAGGAGGAGTCCCAGGATTGTGAACAAGGCCCTCCTACGCCTGGACACGCCTCATCCCTTGCCAGGAGGGTGCAGTCAAGCAAGGCCGCCAATCGTCCGGAGTCTCGCCACGATCCTCTCGGAAGCCTTGCCGTCCCACAGCTCGGGCACTCTCGTGGCGCCGCCTCTCCCCTCCAGGACCCGAGCAGTTTCCTGCAGAATGCGCTCCGTGCTGTTCCCGACGAGCACGTTGCTCCCCTGGGTGAGCGTGACCGGCCGCTCCGTGTTCTCTCGCAAGGTAAGGCAAGGGACTCCCAGAACTGTGGTCTCCTCCTGGATTCCCCCCGAATCGGTGAGGACGAGTCGCGCATGCTTCTCCAGGTGAATGAAGTCAAGGTAGCCTATCGGCTCGACCATCCTCAGCCCCTCCTGCGTCGTGGCAACCCCGAATTCCTCCAGCATATTTCTGGTTCGGGGATGGGCCGGGAAGAGGATTGGCAGGCTCTTGCCCACCACCTCCAGGGCGCTGAAAATTCTCCGTAGGGGCTCAGCCTGGTCCACGTTGCTGGGGCGATGGAGCGTGAGCAAGGCGTAATCCCCATTCAGTCCCAGGTCTCTTCGAATGGGAGAGGCCTCCGCCTTGGCACTGAACCGCAGAAGGGTGTCGATCATCACATTGCCGACGAAAAAGATTCCTTCCTTCCTGGCTCCCTCGCGTAGAAGGTTCTGATCGGCGTCCCGGGACGTCGTGAAGTGGTATGTGGAGAGAGCGTCCGTCACGATGCGGTTGATTTCTTCGGGCATGGATCGGTCGAAGCTCCGCAAGCCCGCCTCCACGTGGGCCACGGCAATCCCCTTCTTGGCGCTGACGACGCTGCAGGCCAGCGTGGAGTTCACATCTCCCACCACCAGGATCAGGTCGGCGCCTCCCTTCTCGAGCACCGCCTCGAAGGCCACCATGACCTTTCCGGTCTGCTCGGCCTGCGTTCCGGAGCCCACTCCCAGGTGCAGGTCGGGCGGCGGTATTTCCAGGTCCCGGAAAAACACATCGGACATTTCCGGATCGTAGTGTTGTCCGGTGTGGACCAGGACCGGTCGGATTTGCGGGTCATGCGACATTTCGGCCAGCAAAGGCGCGATCTTCATGAAATTGGGCCGGGCTCCGACCACACAGAGAATCTTCAAGTTGGCCTCTGCCCCATCTTGGGGAGATGGTCCACAACGCTTCGGACGAATTCTTCTTCAACACTCGAAGGGCCGTCAACCCGCTTCCACTCCTGCCCGGATCGGGCGAAGTGGAAGGGGGCTTCCTCAATGGTCTTGGTCCCAAAATGCAGCGCCTGAAATTCGAACAGATGAAAGCGTCCTTCCGCCACACCGATATCCATCGACAGGTGCGGCACGTCGAGCCGATTGAAGATCGACGATGCAAAATCCAGCAATCCCGCGGGAAGCTCCGTGATGAACTCGAAACGCCCGCTGCCGCTGGCACGAAAGTCGTGCTTTCGTGTTCGGCGCATCAAAACGTAGTATTTCTTCCCGTAGATGAGGATTTTCCAATCGTTCCCGAGGCCCGGAAGGAAGGACTGGACAACGAACTTTCTCCGATGCAAGGATTCCCGGACGTACCCTCTCCGCCTCCACATTCGGCCGAAATCCCAAGCATCCGTAGGCCAGTGTTGACTGGCGCTCGCTTGGGACGCGGCACGCAACAGCTCTTCTGGGCTCTTGCAGAGGCGAACCCCAACGCTCATCGAGCCTGAGGCCGGCTTGACCACACTGGGCAACGCGACACCGCCGAGCCTGGCCTCGAGCTCCTCACGCGTGCCGTAGAAGCGGCTTTTCAGGCTTCGCTGCTCGTTTCCCAGCAATTGATCCCGAAGGATTTCCATGAATACCTTGTTGTGGTGCGCTCTGAGGAACTTGTACGCGGGCAAAATCCGCGCTTCGCAATTCTCGAGCCCCAGGATGATGTCCTCGATGAATGACTGGTAGAGGAGATCGTGATCCTCGGCGGAGGTGTACAGGAAGCATCGGCCCCGGAGATCTCCGTTTTGGAAATCCACATCGCAGAAATTGAGGAACGTTGCGCGGTATCCGCGATCCTGGAAGTGGCGCGCGAGCTTTTCCCGATCCAGGCCGCTCCGGTAAGGAACGGCGCCATGTTTCGTTCCGAAATGGCCCTTGTAGTCCACCAGTAGATAGATGTCTTCCATGCTCTCTCGTGTTGACCCGCCTAGCGCGCAGCGTTTCTCAAGCGACTCGATCCGCGGCTAGCAGCTCGATGTGCCCCCTCCAGCCGGCGGAAGGCAAAAAGGGATGCAAGACCGGAAGCGATTGGATGCCGCGGAGCTCCCGGCCATCCATCTGCACCACAAGGGTCGCCGGATCGAAATCTCCCCACGAATCCTTACCGAACTCACGATGGTGTGACAGCTGGGGAACTTTTCGGTAATCGAACCCCATGAGGTGGGCGAGGGCGGTATCCACGACAAACGGATTGTTGGAGATTCCGATAATGCCGGTTTCCACCGGCAGAGGCTGAAGGGGTCCGTTCCCTTCCCCGGATACCACCCCATCCACGATGGCCAGGTACTGGCGCTGCGGGGATTCCGACAGCACGCCTCCCTCCGGTTTCGCATACAGCACAATCCTGTTCAGGTCGTAGATCATCCGCCAGATGCTGTCGTTCCCGTACCAGGACCCCCCGGATATCAGAAATCGTCTCCCGGCAGCGCCTCT
>JAKEFJ010000118.1 GCA_022616665.1 Acidobacteriota bacterium | reverse complement strand
TGGTCGCCGGGGCGGCCGGCTCGTCCGCGACTCCCTTGATCACATCCTCCAGGAGGATGCGGGCTTCGCCGATGTCGCGCAGGCGCTGCTTCGGGTCCTTGGCCAGGCAGCGGCGGAGCAGCCGTCTCAGAGCTGGCGAAGTGTCCGGAGGCAGCGCCTTCCAATCGGGCTCGGCCCGCAGCACCGCGGCCATCGAATCGGTAATGGTCTCGCCCCCGAAGGTCTGCCGGGCCGTGAGCATCTCCAGCAGAACGCAGCCGAAGGCCCAGATGTCGGCCCGCCGGTCCACCGACCTGCCGCGGGCCTGCTCCGGGCTCATGTAAGCGGCGGTGCCCAGGATCAGTCCGGCCCGAGTGCCGGCCGAGGTCACCGTGGGGGATAGCGAGGGGCTGCCCGAGGCCGAATCGGACTCGAATGCCTTGGCTAGTCCGAAATCGAGCACTTTCACCTGACCATCGGGGGTGATCTGGATGTTGGCGGGCTTGAGGTCCCGGTGAACCACACCGCTTTCATGGGCCGCTTCCAAAGCCTCGGCGAGCTGTCTCGCCACCCCGATGGCTTCTTCCACCGGCATTACTCCGCGCTGCAGCCTCTGGGCCAGGTCTTCCCCCTGCACCAGCTCCATGGCGAGGAAGTGCACCCCTTCCGCCTGATGCAATCCGTGGATCACGGCGATGTTGGGGTGATTGAGAGAGGCCAGCAGCTTCGCTTCCCGCTCGAAGCGGGCGAGGCGCTCCGGGTCTTCGGAGAATATCTCGGGCAGGATCTTGATGGCGACGGGGCGGCCCAGCGTGGTGTCGATGGCTTTCCACACCACCCCCATCCCACCTTCGCCGATCTTCTCGTCGAGGCGGTAATGCGCAAACATCTGGCCGGAACCGGGCGGCACGACCGGAAACCTCCGAACCTTGGAAAAATGGCGCATAGTTTACCCCAAAAGCCGCGCAAACAGCCGTCCGGGCGGAAAATGAGTCTCGGGCCGTGCATGAAACGCCATTCCACGCTATTCTTATGCCTTTCCCAGGCATCTCTTTCTTGCGGAGGCCGCGTTGTCCAGGCGCGAACAGCTCGAAACCCTGCTGCGTCAGAGGATCCTGATCCTCGATGGCGCCATGGGAACCTTGATCCAGGCCGAAAAGCTGGATGAGGCGGGGTTTCGCGGCACGGCGTTCCGGGATCATCCGCGAGACCTTAAGGGTTGCAACGATTTGCTGAGCCTCACCCGGCCCGAAATCGTCGAGTCGATCCACCATCGATACTTCGCCGCCGGCGCCGACATCATCGAGACGAACACCTTCACGGCCACCTCCATCTCGCTGGCGGATTACGGCTTGGAAGCACACGCCTTTGCCCTGAACAAGGCCGCCGCGGAGGTGGCGCGGCGCGCCGCCGATGCCGCCACCGCCCGGGACACCGCGCGCCCGCGCTTCGTGGCCGGCTCCATGGGCCCCACGAACCGCACGGCCTCCCTCTCCCCCGACGTGAACCGCCCCGGGTTTCGGGCGGTGAGCTTCGAGGATCTGGAGCGCGCCTACCACGAGCAGGTGCGGGGACTGCTGGAAGGCGGCGTGGACCTGCTGCTCCCCGAGACGACTTTCGACACGCTGAACTTGAAGGCGGCGCTCTTCGCCATCGCCCGCTGTTTCGATGAGCTGAAGATCCGCGTGCCGGTGCTCGCCTCCCTGACCATCACCGACGCCAGCGGCCGAACTCTGTCGGGACAGACCCTGGAAGCCGCCTGGATCTCGATCCAGCATGCCGATCTCTTCGGCGTGGGACTGAATTGCGCTCTGGGTCCCGAGCAGATGCGCCCGTATCTGGAAGAGATCGCCCGAGTAGCGCCGCTGTGGGTCCATTGTTACCCGAACGCGGGCCTTCCGAACGAGCTGGGCGCCTACGAACAGAGCCCCGAAACCATGGCGGCCATCCTGCGCGGCTATGCCGAGCAGGGATGGCTCAACCTGGTGGGGGGCTGCTGCGGCACCACCCCGGAGCACATTCGCGCCATCGCCGAGGCCACCCGGGGACTGCCCCCCCCGCCGTCCGGCCGAGCCCGTCCCCTTCACCCAGCTCAGTGGATTGGAGCCGCTGACCATCCGGCCCGAGTCCAACTTCATCTTGATCGGCGAGCGCACCAACATCACAGGTTCGCGCCGCTTCGCGCGGCTCATCCGCGACAACAAGATGGAGGAAGCGCTGGGGGTGGCCCGTGACCAGGTGGAGGGGGGCGCCAACCTGCTGGACGTGAACATGGACGAAGGACTGCTTGATTCCGAGAAGGCCATGACCGAGTTCCTGCGCCTGATCGCTTCGGAGCCGGAGATCGCGCGCCTGCCCATCGTGGTGGACAGCTCCAAATTCTCCGTTCTGGAAGCGGGGCTCAAGTGCCTGCAGGGAAAAGGAGTGGTCAACTCCATCAGCCTGAAGGAGGGGGAAGAAGCCTTCAAACGCCAGGCCCGGCTCATTCGGCGATACGGAGCGGCGGTGGTGGTGATGGCCTTCGACGAGCAGGGTCAGGCGGTGGAAACCGAGCGGCGCGTCGCCGTCCTCTCGCGGGCCTACCGCATCCTCACCGAGGAGGTCGGCTTCGACCCGTCCGACATCGTCTTCGATCCCAACATCCTGGCGGTGGCCACGGGGATGGAGGAGCACAACGACTACGCGCTTTCCTTCATCGAGGCGACCCGCGAGCTCAAGCGCCTGTTCCCCAAGGTGAAGATCAGCGGCGGGATCAGCAACCTGTCCTTCTCCTTCCGCGGCAACGACCGGGTGCGCGACGCCATGCACTCCGCCTTCCTCTATCACGCCATCCATGCCGGCATGGACATGGGAATCGTCAACGCGGGACAGCTGGCGGTGTACGACGAGATTCCCGCGGACCTCAAGGAGCGGGTGGAGGACGTGCTTCTCAACCGCCGTCCCGATGCCACCGAGCGGCTGGTGGAATTCGCTGCCACCGTGGAGGGAGAAGCGAAGACCCGTGAGAAGGACGAGGCCTGGCGGCGCGAGCCGCTGCAGAGCCGCCTTTCGCACGCCCTGGTGGCGGGGATCACTGAGTACATCGACGCCGACATTGCGGAAGCCCTGCAGCAATACCCGAAGCCTCTGGCCATCATCGAGGGTCCGCTCATGGCCGGGATGAACATCGTGGGAGATCTCTTCGGCTCGGGCAAGATGTTCCTGCCCCAGGTGGTCAAGAGCGCGAGGGTCATGAAGAAGGCGGTGGCGATCCTGGAGCCGCTCATGGAAGCGGAAAAGAAGGCGGCCGGGCGCCAAGGGGCCCGGGCGCGCATCGTCATGGCCACGGTCAAAGGGGACGTTCACGACATCGGCAAGAACATCGTTGGGGTGGTTTTAGGGTGCAACAACTACGACATCATCGACCTGGGGGTGATGGTGCCGGCGGCTCAGATCCTGCGCGTCGCGCAGGAGGAAAAGGCCGATCTCATCGGATTGAGCGGGCTCATCACGCCCAGTCTGGATGAGATGGTCCACGTGGCCTCCGAGATGGAGCGAGTGGGGTTGCGCCTGCCACTGCTCATTGGCGGGGCCACCACCAGCCGCAAGCACACGTCGATCAAGATCGCGCCTCATTACGGCGGGCCCACCGTCCACGTGCTGGACGCCTCCCGGGCAGTGGATGTGGTGGGGCAGCTCCTCAGCGACAACTCGCGGGAGACTTTCCTGGGAAAAATCCGCGGCGAGCAGGATGCGGACCGGAAGCGGCACGAAGCCTCGCAGGATCGGGAGCTTCTTCCCTACGCCGAGGCGCGCCGCCATCGCCTGACACTGGACTGGACGAGCGCGCCGCTCGATCGGCCGTCGTTTCTCGGAAGGCGCGTGTACCACGAGGTTCCGCTGGAGGAACTGGCGCCCTACATCGACTGGACCCCCTTCTTCCACGTCTGGGAGCTGCGCGGCGTCTACCCGGCCATCCTGGATCACCCGGAGCAGGGAGCGGCGGCCCGCGACCTGCACAAGTCGGGAAAGGCGCTCCTGGAATGGATGATCCGCGAGCGGCTGGTGACCGCCCGCGGCGTCTATGGCTTCTACCCCGCCAACAGCGAAGGGGAGGACATCATTCTTTATGCCGACGAGGGCCGGACCCGGGAGGTGCTGCGCCTCCATACCCTTCGCCAGCAGATTCCTTCCCCGGGAGGGTTGCCGCGGCTGGCGCTGGCGGACTTCATCGCGCCGCGCGAAAGCGGGCTCCCCGATTACCTCGGCGCGTTCGCCGTCTCAGCGGGCTTCGGAGTGGATCGGCTGGTGAAACGGTTCGAGCGCGACCACGATGATTACAACGCAATCCTGGCCAAAGCGCTGGCCGACCGTCTGGCGGAGGCATTCGCCGAGAAGCTGCACGAGATGGCCCGCCGTGAGTGGGGATACGGGCGGGGCGAGCAGCTGTCCCGGGAAGAGCTTTTCAAGGAACGCTATCGGGGAATTCGTCCGGCCCCGGGGTACCCGGCCTGCCCGGACCACTCCGAGAAGCGCATTCTCTGGGAGCTCTTGGGCGCCCGCGAGGCGGTGGAGATCGACCTGACGGAGAGCTGCGCCATGGACCCGGCGGCCTCGGTGTCCGGGCTCTACTTCGCCCATCCCGAGGCGCGCTATTTCTCGGTAGGCAAGATCGGCCGCGATCAGGTGGCCGACTATGCGGCGCGCAAGGGAATGCCGGTGGAGGAGGTGGAGCGCTGGCTGGCGCCGAGCCTGGCCTACGATCCGGCCCGATCGGCGGCGTCGGTCGCTGAAAAAATTGGAAAATCTTAACCGATAGTGTCGAAACGGACCTCCCTCGCCCGTCGTATCGGTGAAGCGGGCAGGGAGCCCGCCCCCCAAACCTCCAGGAGGAACCGCCATGCGCTACCTGCTGCTGATCAACGATCAAGAGTCGATGTTCGCCACGATGTCCCCACAGGAGATGGGCAAGATGATGGGGGACTACGGCAAGTTCCACGAAGAGCTGTCGGCCTCCGGCGCCTTCAAGGACGCCGCGCGGCTTCGGCCGGTGGCCACCGCGACCACCGTGCGCGTCCGCAACGGCAAGACGCTGACCACCGACGGCCCGTTCGCCGAAACCAAGGAGCAGCTGGGCGGCTACTACCTGATCGACGTGAAAAACCTGGATGAAGCGATCCGCTGGGCCGCGAAGATCCCCTCGGCCAATCATGGCTGCGTGGAAGTCCGGCCGGTTTGGGAAGAGAACGAGCAGTAAAACTCGTCATTCGCCAGTCAACCCCCCAAGAGGAGAGAGCCATGCGCAGGATTCTGAGTTTGCTCGGTGTGACTATTTTCGTGGCCGCGGGCGCGCTGTTCGGCACGACCCAGGAAGACAAGGCCAGGGAGGCGGCGGCGAAACCGACCCCTCCCAGCAGGCTGGATGCCATCAAGAAGCTCTCGGGAGAGTGGGTGGAGATCGGAGAGGACGGCAAGCCCACCGACAAGGTGGTGGCCGTCTACCGGACCACCGCGGGAGGGACCGTGGTCGAGGAGACCCTCTTCGGGGGCACCCCCCACGAGATGGTCACCATGTACTACATGGACCGCGACAATCTGATGCTCACCCATTATTGCGTCGCCGGTAACCAGCCCCGCATGAAAGCGGAGAAGCCGGTCGAGCCCAACAAGATCGTCTTCCATTGCGATGGCGGCAGCAACATGAAATCCGAGAATGACGAGCACATGCACCATGCCACCCTGGTCCTGGTGGATGGCGACCACATCCAGTCAGAATGGCTGGAGTTCAAGGACGGCAAGCAGATCATGAACGCGTCCTTCAAATTGGCCCGCAAGTAGCGATTCGGCTCTCACCCGCGGCGGGACCGGCCGCGGGTGGGGGCCTCCTTTTCGTGGCTGTTCCCAGTGGATCCATCTAGCGAGTCTTTCGCGAGGAGTCGGGCCGCATCCTCGCGAGCCTGATCCGTGTGCTCGGCGATTTCGATCTGGCCGAGGACGCTCTCCAAGACGCCTTCGCCGTCGCCCTGGAGCGCTGGCCCTCCGCCGGAGTCCCGGAGAACCCGGGCGCCTGGATCACCACCGCAGCCCGGCACAAGGCCATCGACCTTCTGCGGCGGAGCAAGGTCCGCAGGGAGGAAACAGCCGGCGCCTTGCTCGAGGGGGAGCATCCGGCCCCCGGCGCGCAAGCTTCCCGGAGCCACACACAGGCGGAGGAGGAGGCAATCGCTTTGCTGGAATCCAGATCCGGATCGACGCTCTCGGACGACCGCCTTCGGCTGATCTTCACCTGCTGCCATCCCGCCTTGAATCGGGAGGCGCAGGTGGCGCTGACGCTGCACACCCTGGGGGGACTGACCACTCCCGAAGTCGCCCGGGCCTTCCTGCTCCCGCCGGCGACCCTGGGCCAGCGCCTGGTGCGCGCCAAGCAGAAAATCCGTCAAGCAGGGATCCCCTATCAGGTTCCCGACGTGGATCTGCTCCCCGAACGGCTTCCCGCGGTCCTCATCGTCCTCTACCTCATCTTCAATGAAGGCTACTCCGCCACGGCCGGCGACGATCTGATCCGCGGCGAGCTCTGCTCCGAGGCGATCCGGCTCGGCAGGATTCTCGCCTCCCTCATGCCCCGGGAGGGAGAAGTCCTGGGGCTGTTGGCCCTGATGCTCCTGCAGGATTCTCGGCGCGCGGCCCGCATCTCACCCGAGGGGGAGCTCGTTCTGCTGGAAGAGCAGGATCGCGGCTTGTGGGACCACGATGAGATCGAGGAAGGAAAGCGCCTGCTGGATGAGGCGCTCTCCCTGCGCCGGCCGGGCAGCTATCAGATCCAGGCGGCCATCGCGGCGCTGCACTCCGAAGCCGAGACTACCGAGGACACCGACTGGCCGCAGATCGTCGCGCTCTATGAAACACTGCTCCGGCTACACCCCACTCCGGTCGTGGCGCTCAACCATGCCGTGGCGGTGGCCATGGCCGAAGGCCCCGAGCCGGGATTGGCGCTGATCGAGGAAATCGGCCGTCATGGGTTTCTGGAAGACTATCTGCACTTTCACTCGGCCCGCGCCGATCTCCTGCGTCGCCTGCGCCGCCACGCCGAAGCCCGCGAGGCTTACCGCCGCGCGCTGGACCTGGCCGGCAGCACCCCCGAGCGGCAGTTCCTGATGCGGCGGCTGCGGGCCCTTGAAGGAGACGAGGGATCCGACCCCCTGACGCGAAATCCGGCGGGACAGGAGTAATGGACGGGTGAGAATGCGCCTGCCTACTTTACTCTGGCAATCTCCACCCAGTTGCTCACGAGGAGCAGGGGAAGGTCCTGCTGGAGGTTGAGACGGCGGGCAACGAGAACTCTCTGGCCATCCGGCGCGATGGCTCCCCCGGTGGTATCTTTGACGGAAAAAAGAGGCCTGGGGGGACCTACCTCAATGGCATTCCCCTGCGCCAGAGTCTCGACGCTCATGAGCATCGAATCCGCTGTCAGATAGATGATTTCCCGTCCAGCACGCGTCCACGAGCTGGCGACGGCACCGCCGCTGGAGACCTGCCATTTCGCCCCGGTGGCGGGAACCGGCGACACGTACAGCTCCTCTCTGCCCGATTCTCCCGAGACGTACGACATCCACTTACCATCCGGCGAAAGATGCCCATCCCTCTCATTGGCCGGAGTGCCGAGGTATTTGTACGGTTTCCTCTCCCCCGTCATGGGCAGGATCCAGATGTCCATGCGAGTGCCCGATTGAGGATCGTTGGCGTCAAAAACCAGCATGCGGCCGTCGGCGGACCAGTCGGTCGGAGCTTTGTGCGGAACTTTGTGCTGCTCGGAGCGCAGGAGGGCGACTTCATTTCCTCCGGTCGCGGGCTTCATGTAGAGATCGTCGTATTTTCCCCCCACGGCATAGACGATCTGTGCGCCGTCGGGCGACCAGACGGGATTGGTCTCGCTGTGGGGTCCAAAGGTCAGACGGGTCCGCCCCGGGCGCGTGAAATCCTGAACCCAGATGTCTTTGGTTCCCGACTCGCCATCGGTCGATTCGTACGCGACCCTTCTCCCATCGGGTGACAGGCGCAAAGTCTGATAATCCTCGGCTGGCCCCACTTCGAAAAGCTCCTTTCCCGTCCGATCCGCCCAGACCAGGCGGGCCTGCCCTTCCGCTCCCCCCTCCGAGTAGGCGAGCAATCCGTTCTGCGAGACGCCGAACACAGCCCGGAAAAAGCCGGTATCGTAGCCAACCGCCTCCCCCAGCGGAACCGGATCGCCCGAAATCCGCAGGGCGCGCGCATCGAACGGCTGCGCCAGCAGAATCCGATCCCGGACATAGAGGAGATGGCCGGACGCGACTGAGACGTTGGAACGGGCCCGGAGGAAGAGCGTCCTCTTGTCCGATCCCAGCTCCCCCAGGTAAACCGCATTGGCATCGCTCTTGATGCCGGCACTGTGCGTGCCCGCCATGTAGAGAAAGTGCCGGCCGTCGGGAAGGAACGTGGCCCAACGATGCGTGGTCTCACCGTGCTCCTCATCGAGCTGGCTGACCGGTGTGCCCTTCCCTCCCGCCGCCACCCGATGAATCGGGGAGGTGGGGGTCGGTGAAAAGAGAATCACACCCTCCTTGTTCCAATCACCGCTTCGCCCGTCGGGGGCATCGCACAGCGTGATCGCAGGGGAGCCCATCAGGTCGACCTTCTTGAGCTTGCCATCCGAGAAGAAGGCGATCGAGCGGCTGTCGGGAGACCAGAACGGCCAGGCGGCCCCGTTGGTGCCCGGGAGTGGCCGAGCGGCGAGTGAGTCGAGCGGGCGCAGCCAAAGGCCCCCCTCCCCGCCGGGCGAGCGAGGCGCGAAGGTCAGATAACGACCGTCGGGCGACAGGGTCAACGCTCCGCTGTTGGCGTCGGAGAAATCGAACTGCGTGCCTTGCGGGGGAACGATCGCGCTTCGCAGGACGGCCCTCTCGATGGCCGGGCGCAGCTGAAACCCCGCGACCCAGGCAGCCGCCAGTCCCGCGCCGACGATCGCTCCCGCCAGGCCCCACGCCAAAGCGCGCCAGGAGCGCCGCCGGACGGCGATGGGAGCGGGGCGTCCCGCCTGTGAGCCGGCCTCCAATATCCAGCGAAGCTCCCCTGCCACGTCATGAGCGCTTTGCCACCGGTCGTCGGGGCTCTTCTCCAGGCACTTCCGCACCACGTGGTCCAGCGCCGGCGGCGTCATCGGCTGGATGGAGGAGAGCGGCGGCGGTTGCGATGCCACGATGGCCGCGATGAGACTGGTCCGGGACTTCCCCTCGAACGCCTTTCTCCCGGTGGCCATCTCGTACAGAAGCGCGCCCAGGGCGAACAGGTCGGTTCTCTCGTCGGCCTCCACTCCTTCCAGCTGCTCCGGGGCCATATACTGAAAAGTCCCCAGGATCGTGCCTTCCTGGGTCAGAGGCTTCATCTGCGTCGGGTAGCTCGTCAGCCCCTGGATCACCGGCGGTGCTTCGGCGGCCGTTCGGGCCAGGCCGAAATCCAGCAGCTTGGCGCCGTTCTTCGTGAGCACCACATTTCCCGGTTTGAGATCCCGATGCACGATCCCGTGCTTGTGGGCGTGGTGCAGGGCGTCCGCAATCTGCGCCCCGTAGCGCAGCACCTGGTCGGGGGGCAAGGGCCCTTTCCCGAGACGATCCGCCAGCGACTCGCCGTCCAGCAGCTCCATCACCAGGAAATGGATGTCATCCTGATGCCCGACGTCATGCAGGGTGCAGATGTTCGGGTGGTTCAACGAGGAGATGCTTTTCGCCTCCCGCTCGAAGCGCGCCCGGAGCTGCTCGTTCCGGGCGAAACCTTCAGGCAGGACCTTGATGGCAACTTCGCGATCCAGGCGGGTATCCCTGGCTCGGTAGACTTCCCCCATGCCACCCGCGCCCAGGGGTGCGACGATCTCGTAGGGTCCGAGCCGGGATCCGGAAGAGAGCGGCACCTAGCGCTCCAATTCCGCGGTCCAGTCCTGGACGAGGTTCAAGGTTGAGGCGCCGGCTTCCCCCACATCGGTGTTGACGAGAAACCGCTGGCCATCGGCCGAGACGTCGTAGCTGTACAGATCACCCGACGATACGTGCTCCCGCCGACGGCTCTTGAACAGGGGCTTGGCCGCCCCAGCATCGAATGTCGCCCCTTCCTTCACCTCCACGGCCATCAACATTCCATCGGGAGCCAGGTAGTACAGCTCCTTTCCGTCGCGCCGCCAGCGCGGCTCGATGCCTCCCCCCGTGGAAATCCTCCAGTTCCCTCCCGGGCCCGGAAACGGAGCGACGTAGATCTCCCACTTCCCCGTCTCGTTGGAGGAATAGGCGATCCACCGCCCTTCAGGGGAGAACTGTCCATGGCTCACGCCGTAAGACGTCTTGATCAGGGGCACCGGTTTTCGTTCTCCGTCAGCAGGCAGCATCCACAGCTCCAGATTGGCCTTGGGATCGAGAAGCCGATAGAGGACGAAATGGCCATCCAGGGACCAGTCGGTGGTGTACTTGGACATCGGGGATTGAACCATCAGCTCCGCCTCGCCGGCGCCGTTCGAGCTCATGAGAAAGAGATCCGGATGTGTCAGGCGCAGGGAGAAAAAGGCGATGCGGCTCCCGTCCGGGGACCAGATGGGCGCCGCGTCGAGGGCGGCATGCGACGTGAGACGGGTGGCAAGCCCCCCCGAGGTCTCGTAGGTCCAGATGTCCATGTTCCCGGTTTGTGGATCGACGATGTCCAGGGCGACCCTCTTTCCGTCGGGGGAAATGCGCGGGTTCCCCTGATCGGCGGGCATTCCCAGAGTACCTACCTGCTTGCCGCTCCGATCGAACCAGACGAGCTGCGAAACCCCCGCGGCGGTGCGGTTCTCGTAGACCAGCGTTCCGTTCTGGGAGGCGGAGTAGAGCGTGTTGTATGTCTGGGGAAAGTGCTGAATGTCCTCGGCCACCGGGAGGGGATCTCCCGTCATTCGGAGACTGCCCGCGTCAAAAGGCTGCGCCAGGAGATTGCGCTCGCGCAGGAAAAGCAGGTACCCGGGAGGCGTGTAAGCCATGTTGGAATCGGCGCTGACCAGGAACTTCTCTTCCTTCGAATCCAGCGAACCCGCGTAAATTCCCATCTTTTCCCTGCGTCCACCGAAGCTGGCCACCAGGTAGAGAAAGTGATTCCCGTCGGGGAGGAAAGAGGGCCACCGGTGGGTGCTCTCTCCTCTCGACGTGTCGAGCTGGGTGACTTGAGCAGGGATTCCTCCGGAAGTGGAAACCTGATAAAGCGGACCGTCGACGACGGGAGCAAACAGGATGACCCCGGCCGAGCTCCAGCTCCCGCCGCGGCTGAGTGGTGCGTCGCACAGGGTCTGCGGAGGCCCGCCGGAGACGTCGATCTTCTTGAGCTTGCCGTCAGCAAAGAAACCGATCCATCGGCTGTCGGGCGACCAGAATGGGAAGGAAGAATTATCCGTCCCGGCGAGTGGTTGCACGGTGAGGGAGGCCAGTGACCGGACCCAGAGCATCTTCCTCCCGGAGGAGTCCCTGGCCACGATCACCAGCCTGGAGCCGTCGGGCGACATCGCGGTTGCACGCAGCGCCGACAACTCGGGCGTCACGATCGACGAGCGTGTTGGACGCTGTGGCCCGGTAGATTGCCGCGCCGAGCGCATCGCGGCTGCTCCGGCCGCCAGCGCGGCCAGGAGAGAGAGGGCCGTCAGCCCCCACAGGAACCGCTCCCGGCCCCGGATAGGCGCGCCGGCAGCTTTCAAGGCCCCGGGAGACGATCCCATTTCGGAGATCCACTTCAGCTGACTCATCAGATCGCGGGCGCTCTGGCAGCGATCTTCCGGGTTTTTCGCCAGGCAGGTCGCGACCACCCGGTCCAGAAGCGGCGGAGCCAGCGGCTGGAGCGTGGAGATCGCCGCCGGCTCGGAAGCCATGATGGCGCTGATCAGGCTCGCCTGGCTCCCGCCGCTGAAGGCCTTTCTGCCGGTTGCCATCTCGTAGAGGACCGCCCCGAAGGCGAACAGATCAGTCCGGGCGTCGGCCTCCTTCCCTTCCAGCTGCTCGGGGGCCATGTACTGGAAGGTCCCGAGGATCGTCCCTTCCTGGGTGAGGTTGCCCACCGATGTGGGAAGCGACGTCAATCCGCCCGATGATGCCGTAGCCTGGATCGCCTTCGCCAGGCCGAAATCGAGGAGCTTGACACCCGCCTTGGTCAGCATGACGTTGGCCGGCTTCAAGTCGCGATGGACGATTCCCTCGCGATGCGCCTTGTCCAAAGCATCGGCGATCTCGATCCCGATGCGCAGCAGCTGTTCCATGGGGAGCGGCCCGCGCTTCAACCGTGCCTCGAGGGTCTCCCCTTCCAGCAACTCCATGACGAGATATTCGGTGCCATCGTGGGAGCCGACGTCAAACAGGGTGCAGATGTGCGGGTGCGAGAGGCGCGAGATGGTCTGGGCTTCGCGCTCGAAGCGCTCGCGGATCTCCGGCGACGCGGAGAGGCGCTGCGGCAGCACCTTGACCGCCACCTCGCGCTTCAGCCGGGTGTCCCGGGCTCGATACACCTCTCCCATGCCGCCCGCGCCCAGTGGCGCGGCGATTTCGTAGGGGCCGAGTCGGGTACCCGGGGAGAGACCCATGCGTCTCCGAGCAGGCCCGAAGCGCCCGTCCCGTCGTCTTCCAGATCCTGGCGGGCTCGGGCCTGAGTTTGCGTATCGTAGCATGGGTTGAGCCCGGGTCTCGGCAGGGAAGGCGCCTCCCTCCACCCGTCATCTCCGTGGTATCCTCCGCTCATGCGACTCGAGCCCGGTCAGGTCCTCTCCCATTACCGCCTCGACGAAAAGCTCGGCGAGGGGGGCATGGGTTTGGTGTTCCGGGCCTGGGACCAGAACCTGGAGCGCAGCGTCGCCATCAAATTCATCGGCGAGCGGCTCCTCGCCGACAGCAGCGCCCGAGCCCGGTTCCTGCGCGAGGCGCGCACCGCTTCGGCCCTCAATCACCCCAACCTCTGCATCATCCATGAAGTGGGCGAGGCCGATGGCGTGGCCTACCTCGTCATGGAGCACGTGGAAGGAAAACCCCTGAGCGCCCTCCATCCCCACGGACGGACTTCCCCTCGACACGGTGCTCCACTGCGGGACCCAGATCGCCGACGCGCTGGCCCACGCCCACGAGCGCGGCATCGTCCACCGGGATCTGAAATCCCTCAACGTGGTCATCACGCCCGAGGGGCGCGCCAAGGTGCTGGATTTCGGCCTTGCCAAGCGCCTGAGCGGCGAGGCTTCCGACGCCGAGATGACCCAATCGATCGGTCCCACGGGCGGACAGGTGGTCGGCACTCTGTCCTATCTGCCTCCCGAGGTGCTGCGCGGCGCCGAGGCCGATCCCCGGGGAGATATCTGGGCCCTGGGGGTGATGCTCTTCGAAATGGCCTCCGGTCATCTCCCCTTCCGAGGCACGACCCCCTTCGAGACCAGCTCCGCCATTCTTCGAGAGCCTCCCGCCCCCTTTCCCGCTCGCGTCCCTGCGGGCCTGCGCGGTGTCATCCAGCGCTGCCTGGTCAAAGAGCCGGAGCAACGCTATCAACGTGCCGGCGAGCTGCGTGCGGCGCTGGACGCCCTCTCCTCCAATGTCACGCCGGTTCCCGGCACGGCACGCCCGCGCGGCGCTGCCGCCCGGCGCCGCACGAAAGCCTCGGGCCCCATCCGCTCGCTGGCGGTCCTGCCCCTGGAGAATCTCTCGGGAGACCCGGCACAGGAGTACTTCGCCGACGGCATGACCGAGGCCCTCATCGCCCGGCTGGCGAAGATCGGGACTCTGAGGGTGATTTCCAGGACTTCGGCCATGCTCTACAAGGGAGCCCGCAAGCCGCTCCCGGAGATCGCCCGGGAGCTGAAGGTGGACGCGGTCGTGGAGGGATCGGTGCTGCGCTCCGGCGGGCAAGTGCGAATCACGGCGCAGCTGATCCGCGCCACCACCGACGAGCACCTGTGGGCGGAGACTTACGATCGTGACCTGCGCGACGTCCTCGCCCTGCAGAGCGAGGTGGCGCGCGCCATCGCGCAGGAGATTCAGGTCAAGCTGACGCCCAAGGAAGAAGCGAGCCTGGCGCATTGCAGAACGGTGGATCCCGCCGCCTATGAAGCCTACCTCCGGGGGTTGCACAGCTGGAACAAGCGCACCGAGTCGGGCCTCAGGCAGGGGATCGAGTACTTTCAGCTGGCCATCGAGAAAGACCCGACCTATGCCCGGGCGTATGCCGGGATGGCGGACTGCTACAGCGTTCTCGGATGGATGGGCATGCTTCCGCCCAAGGAATCGTTTGGCCGGAGCAAGGCCGCTGCCGTGAAGGCGCTGGAATTGGAAAAGGACCTCGCCGAGGCTCACTGCTCGCTGGCCTACGCACGGCACCACTATGACTGGGACTGGGCAGACGCAGAAAAGGAGTTCCGGCGCTCGCTCGAGCTCAACCCCGGCTACGCCACTGCCCACCACTGGCACGCTCTCCTCCATGTCAGCCTGGGAAAGCCGCAGGGGGCCGTGGCGGAGATGGAAAAGGCGGAGGCGCTCGATCCTCTGGCACCCATCATCAACTCGGCCATGGGCTTCGTTCTCTATATGACTCGGCAATACGATCGAGGCATCCTCGAGCTTCTCAAGACCCTTGAAGGCCACCCGAAATTCTGGATCAGGAACAACTGGATCGGCTTGATTTCCGCGCAACAGGGAAGATACCCCGAAGCGCTCGCCGAGTGTTCCCGCGCGGTCGAGCTCTCAGAGCGGCTGCCCCTCACGGAAGCGAGCCTCGGATACATCCAGGCGCTCTCAGGAGATCGGGAGGGCGCCATGCGGACCCTGGAGCGGCTCGAGGAATCGGCGAAGCGCCGGTACGTCATGCCTTACGGAATGGCCATCGTCCACGCCGGATTGGGCAATCAGGGGCTGGCTTTTGAGTGGCTGGAAAAGGCATTCCAGGAGCGGGGAAACCTGCTCTGCTATCTGTCGGCCGATCCAGCCTTCGACTCTCTGCGCTCCGATCCTCGATTCCTGGATCTGCAGAAGCGAGTCGGACTCCCTTCCTAGTCGCCGTCCCTCGGGATGGCTCCCGAACCAACGCTCAAACCTTTACACCACCGGACCGCTTTGTTATTCTGCGCCTGATCCGAACCGGCCAATTTCCGTACCCTGCAGGAGATTCGACTTGCGCGTCCAGCCATTCAAGATGGAGAGGTGGCAATCGCTGCACGATCACGAGGTGAAGTCCAACCTCTCCGAAAGCGGCGTGGAACCCATGAGTGTCCGAGAGCTTGTGGAGGATCCCGCTCAACTCGAGGAGATCCTCTCCCGAAGACTGGGCTACGGCCACACCAGCGGCTCCCCCGAATTGCGCGCGCAAATCGCCGGTTTCTATCCCGGCGCCACTCCCGAAAACGTCCTGGTCACCTGTGGCGGAGCCGAGGCGAATTATCTCGCCTTCTGGAGCCTGCTGGAATCCGGCGACCGTGTCGCCGTGGAAATCCCCAACTACATGCAAACCGTCGGTCTCGCCCGGGCCTACGGAGGAGGGGCCGACCCTTTCTACCTGAAGCCCCGGCGGCAGGGGGGTATCACCCGCTGGGCCTTGGACTTGGAGTTCCTGAGCCGGGCAGTGACCAGGAAAACCCGTATCTTATTAATAACCAACCCCCACAATCCCACCGGAGCCATCCTGAGCGAAGAGGAGATGGAGGCAATCATCCGCGCCGCGCGCAGGGTGGGCGCCTGGATCGTATCCGACGAGATTTGCCGGGGCGCCGAGCTCTCCGGCCGCATCACGGCGACCTTCTGGGGGCGCTACCCTAAAGTGATCGTCACCGCGGGGCTCTCCAAGGTTTTCGGCCTGCCGGGCCTGCGCATCGGCTGGCTCGTCGCCCCCTCCAAGACCATTGCTGATTGGTCCCACAAGGACTACACCACGATTGCCCCCTCCTCGCTCTCGGACCGCTTGGCGGCAATTGCCATGGCACCTCAGCCCCGCGCCAGGATCTTGGAGCGCACGCGCGCCATTCTGAAAACCAACCTGCCGGTGCTCGATGAGTGGGTGTGGTCTCACGGGAACCTGCTGGAATTCGTCCCGCCTGCGGCGGGTGCCATTGCTTTCCTGCGCTATCGGCTGCCGCTGGGATCTCTGGCGCTGGTAGAGAGGCTCAGGGTGGAGCATTCGGTGCTGATCGTGGCGGGGGATCAGTGCGGGCTCGGGAAGCACATCCGGATTGGCTACGGCTCGTCGCGCGAGGAGCTGCTCGAGGGGTTGTCCCGGATCGATCGCGGTCTTCTCGGACGGTCAGAAAAGTCGGCCACCCGGGCGAACGGAAGGCGCGCTAGGTACCGATATTCCAGCGCACGCTGAACATCAAGCGAAAACAGAACCCCCGGCCTCGCGAAAGCGAGACCGGGGGCGTTGACCGACACTAGACGGAGCGCACCTCGTGCGGGTCCGTCCTCTGGAATGAAACTACTGTCAGAACTCGATCCTCAAATGCCGAGGGATCGATCCGCTACTTGCAGGTCTTCCGGCCGGCTGGTCCCTTGCACTTGTTGCCGCAGCAGTCGGAGTTGACGGTGCAGCTGGCTCCAACGGGACTGCAACTGCAGGATGGAGATCCGGAGCAATTCGAATCCGCGCAGTCGGTGAATCCGTCGCAGTCGTTATCGATGCCGTCGGTGCAGAGCTCCGTCACCGGAACGCAGGCGCCGCCCAGGAATGGCTCGACCGACGGCCAGTAGTAGGCGAAGGCGCCATCCACGGTGGCATTGTTCACGTGGTCGCAATCGTTGTTCACGTTCGTGCCACAGGCACCGGAGAGCTGGCCGACGATCTGACTGGAGGCGTTGACGACCGGTGAACCGCTGCTACCGCCCTCGGTCCCGCCGCCCGTTGTCCGGCTGTAAATCCGCTGGCCGCGCGGCCACCCGTTGCAGGTGGGAGCCGTCGTGCTGACGCTGTCCGAGGACCATGCCTGGGGCGCCCAGGCGGGATGGCTGATCCGGTAGAGCGGTGCGTTGTTCGTATTGGCCACTGGAGCGTTGTTCCAACCCAGGAACACGGAACCCCCGGGAGGAGCCTGGCTCAACTGGAGCAGCGTGAAGTCGCCGGCAGACCCGGTGGCCATCACGCTCGCCCCGAGGCGCTGGATTCCCCCTGGATTGGTCTGACCCGGACAGCTCGTGCTGCCGCAAGAGATGCTGAACTGGAAGTAGGTCTCGAGGTTCGAGGCCACCGAGTTGGAACTGAGGCAGTGGTTCGCGGTCAGGAAGTAGGGGATCTGCGAGCCGGTGTCGGAGTCCGCGATCAGTCCGCCGGTGCAGGTGTAGATGAACGCGCCCTGAATCCACTGCATGAGCGCCACGGCGCTCTTCGCCGGGTCGGCCGGCGTGCCGTTGTGGCAGGAGGCATTTTCGATGCAGGGAACGTTGAAGCTGCAGAAGGACTCCGTGGCCGCAATCAGACCCTGAGAGAATTTCGGTCCGATATGGCCGACCTCGGAAACCACGAAAGAGACTCCTTTGAGATCTTCGGCGGCGTTTGGACCGTAGTAGCGCAGCTGGACCACGCCCTTGGAGCCGAAGACGGTGTTCGTCCAGAAATCACCGCTCCCGTTGTGACCCTTCCCCGAGTAGGGACCAAACGCCTGCCCGTCGGGGCTGTAGAAATACAGATCGGCATCCCCGGGAAGCTTCAAGCCGCCGATGTGGACGCGCAGACCCCCCGCCCCTGCGGATTCCAGAGCCATCGCCCATACAAATCCGCCGTCCGGGGTCGTCTGAATCG
The DNA here is from genome assembly GCA_022616665.1 of Acidobacteriota bacterium. Lineage (GTDB taxonomy): Bacteria > Acidobacteriota > Polarisedimenticolia > Gp22-AA2 > AA152 > AA152. The sequence goes on along the minus strand of JAKEFJ010000118.1, from coordinate 5,759 downwards.
TGCCGTGCCCTACTTGTCTGGGGTTCGAGGAGAGCAGAGCCGAGTCCTGGCTGTTGAAGCGGACCACTTCCGAGATCGGCTTGGTCCGACCCACGACCGCAGGACCTTCCTTGGACTCCTGGCGCTTGCCGAGGTCAGCCCGCTCCTGATCGGTCAGGCTCACTACCACGGCCCGATCCAACACACCGGCGGGCATTTCCCTCATGAGCCAACCATGGAGATCGGCCATCTGGGCAGCGTACTCTTCAGCCGTGATGCCACCTACCAGCGTTTCTGCGGGAGTGCTCTTGTAGGCGTTGGCGCCCGGACCGGCACCGGTGGAGGGACCGATCCCAACCAGAGCGATTGCGGCAAGCATGCCGGCAATCCCGAGGGTCCGCGGAACGGAAAGGAATGTGCGTAACCGTCGATCCATTACGGTCTCCTTTGAAATGGGAAGGTGGGGATAGATCCGGACAGGCGGGCGGAACGCTCTGAACACATTCCAGGATGATGCGAAACATCCAGTCGGTGATTTGGGCTCACGCGGAACAAGCCCCCTCCCTGAAGCTCGGGCCACGGACGAGAAAAGACGAGTAAACCTACGCCGGGGCACGGATGAGAAAAGCCGAGTAAACCTACGCTGGAATTCGCGTGTCGTCAACGAGAATCTGGCCTGCCAGGAGAATCTGCTTCTATCGATTCGCCGCGTCACGGCCATCGATGCTGCAACATCATTAAATGAGCCCCCGGCGGGGCTTGCCCGATGCTACTCCGGCATTCGACCCATCCATTCCGGGGAATCACTGGACGACTCGCCTGCGGCTCGATCAACATGGCACAATGCCCTCAGGAAAAAGTGAGCGAAGATTCTTGCCACTCCTGGCATTCGGCAATATTAAAATGGCGGAGAGCACCAGGGAGGGGTGAGTTGCCATGAGAGGGGGAGCCCGAGCAATTCTATTGATATTGCTGGGCGCGGTGACTTTGATAGCCGCCGCGCCGGATCCCGCGCCTCTCGAGCTACGTTATGCGGCAGGCACGTTCCGACCCCGCGGCTCGCCTCCCAAACTTCCCGCCTGGTACAAGGACTCCTCCGAGAAAGACAGCCCGCGAGGCCAGCGCTATCTGGTCGCCATCGGAATGGCCTCGCTCGAGCCTGATCAGCGGCGGCAGATGGAGGCGGCGGGCGCAACCATCCTCGGCTACGTTCCGGCGCACGGATACCGCCTCCGGATCGATCCCACACGAGTCGAGGCGCTGCGCTCTCTTCCCTTCATCGCCTGGCTCGGAGAGCCGCCTGCGCACCTCAAGGTCTCAGCCGAATTCAGCTTGCGTGCCGAACATCCTGGATCGCCGGCCCGAGTGCGCGTCATCCTGGAAGCCAACGAACCCCCCACGCGCGCCCATCACGTTCTCGCGGGCCTGGATGTGGTGGCGGCACCATCGGGCAAAGATGGCGCGTGGAGGCTAGAGGCGACGGTACCATCTGAGCGCCTGGCCACGGTCCTCTCGCGCCTTTCGGGCCTGCCCGAAGTGGAGGCGGTGGAAATCGCCCGTCCCATGCGCCCACTGAACCAGGACGCCGTGTGGGTCCACCAGTCGTTCGTCGGGCCTTCTCCCCAACAGACGCCCATTTTCGATCAGGGGATCTTTGGATGCGGCCAGACCCTCGGCCTCGCCGACTCGGGGCAGGATTACGATTCCTGTTTCTTCCGCGACGCGGTCAACGGGCCTCCTCCTATTTCCCCTTGCCTGTTCGCGCCTTGCTCCGTGGGCTCTCCGGCATTGAACCGCCGCAAGGACATCCTCTATTACAACTGGTCGGGAACCCCCACGGGAGATGATGACACCTGCCCGACGTTCCTCGGCGGCGCCAGCGGCCACGGCACCCACACCTCCGGCTCCGCGGCGGGGGATCAAGCTCCCTTTGCCGATTGCGCCGCCTTCACCACCCCGGGGCGATCGGGCGGAGACGGGCAGGCACCGGGCGCGAAGCTGGTCATCCAGGAAATGGGTGATGGACTGGAATACCTCAACAACCGCGGCGGCACGCTTTGGAATCTGGCGGACGTCGCATTCCAGAGCGGTGTGAGGATTCATTCCGATTCCTGGGGAGGCGCCTGCTACGACATCTTCGGGACTTGCACTCCCGGTTGCACGATCCCCTATGACTCGTTCGCCCGGGACGCCGACCTGGCGATGTGGACCTATCCAGATTTGCTCCTCGTGACCTCGTCGGGGAACGGCGGCGAGTTTTGCCCGCCTCCGGTTTCCGTCGGCACTCCTGCCAACGCCAAGAATCTGATTACGGTCGGCTCGCTGGGCCACGGCAGCGCCGCCGGAACGCCATCGTCATTCTCGAGCCCGGGCCCTGTATTCGACGGGCGCTTGAAGCCGACTCTGGCGGCGCAGGGAGAATCGGTGGTCTCCGCCGGCTCCGATGCGAATCCCGGCTCGAACGCTTGCGACAGCTGCTCGCTGGACGGGACGTCCATGGCTGCGCCCACCACCGCCGGACTCGCGGCGCTGGTGCGCGAGTACTACACGGCCGGCTACTACGCTACGGGAGGGCGCAACCCCGGCGCCGGAATCACCCCGACCGGAGCGCTCCTGAAGGCGACGCTCATCGACGGCGCAGTGGCCCTCGGGGCGGCTGCCCCCGGCGCCGATTTCGACTCCGGATATGGCCGGATCCTTCTGAGCTCCAGCCTCGCATTCACGGGAAGCCCGTTTCAATTGCGAGTGGACGACCACCGCGGCGGGATCACCACCGGCAGCGTCGTCACGCACGCATACGATGTCGCAGCGGGAGAGCCGTTTCGTGCCACTCTGGTCTGGACCGACTATCCTGCTGCCCTGAACGCCGCCACGGCCCGGATCAACGAGCTGAAGCTCGAGGTGATCGATCCAGCCGGCACGGTCTGGTTCCAGACGCTTGACGGGACGACCGGCGCGCCGGTCCAGACCAGCAGCCTTTCCGCCGCGCACGACGCGGTCAATGTGGAGGAGCGGATCCTCTTCACCAATCCGGCGCCGGGGCGCTGGGTCGTGCGAGTGAAGGGCCTTGACGTTCCCATGGGCCCCCAGCCGTTCGCACTGGTCGTGCATGGCGCATTGACCGACTGTCCGGCTCCCGCCGCACCTGCCGCACCGGTGCTGACCACACCGGCGGAGCATCAGGTTCAGGTGTCCTGGGGAGCCGTGCCAGGGGCGGCCACCTACAATGTCTATCGAAGTCTAGGTGCCTGTCCTGGCGGGCCGTGGGTCCAGGTGGCCTCGGCAGTGACGGGAACCTCCTTCCTCGACACGACTGTTTCAGGGGGCGCTACCTACAGTTATTATGTGGGTGCGACTTCCGACGCCGCAGCCTTCTGCGAATCTGCACCCTCCTCGTGCGCCCAGGTCGTCCCGACAGGGGACTGTTTCCTGCTTCCTTCGTTTGGTGGTGTGAGTGCGGCTACCAGTGCCGGAACAGGCACCTGCGCCGTCAACCTGACCTGGAGCGAGGCAGCGTCTCCATGCACGGGGGAGGCCCGCTACAATGTTTACCGGGGCACTTCCGCTTCCTTTACTCCAGGTCCCTCGAACCGAATCGCGCGGTGCGTTGGAACCACCCATTACACCGACTCGGTCTCCCTGTCGCATGGGACGAGCTACACCTACGTCGTGCGCGCCGAGGACGCCACGACGGGACATGGCGGGCCGTGCCGTGGCGGCAACGAGGAAACCAACAGCGTGCGCGCCACCGCCGTCCCCAAAGGCCCCGCTTCACCCGGCACCTTCACCGATGATGCCGGCGACTCCGTGATCCCGACCTTCACCCCTTCCCCTCCCTGGGTCCTGGCCCCCACCGAAGGCAATGCCGGCCCGAAGGTCTACCGGGGCGACAGCTCGGAGCTGATTTGCGCCGACCTGACGAGCCCGATCCTGACTCTTTCCGGCCCCGCGTCAGGGCCGCAGCTTTCGTTCTCCGCGATTTCCACGCTCGAGTTCGAGGAGGATGGAATTCTGGGAGCACCCGAGGGATCCGTCGGCGAGGTGGAGATTGCCACGGGACCCGGCTTCAACAACTGGACGCGCGTGCCGCTCATCCCTGACTACCCGACGTTCGTGGATCTGACGGCAACCAGCTGCGACACGATCCTGGATGGCAGGACCTATTTCAGCGACAACCACACCACCTATGCGACCTACACCGCCTCGCTCGCCAACTGGGCCGGAGGCGATGTCCGCCTGCGATTCCGCCTGTCGGGCGATTTCTTTTATCCCACCGGCTCCTGGTGGGTGGACGACATCCACGTGACCCAGACCCTGGTGCCGGGGTCGTGCACGACGCAGGCGGCGGGACCGCCTCCCATCCCCGACGGAGCGTCCGTCCCCGGACAGCCCCTGACCGTGACGACCAGCGGGTCCGATCTCCTCCTGAGCTGGGACTCCACCCAGTGCCCACCCGCGGCCGCGAATGTCTATTGGGGAAATCTGGGGAATTTCTCAGCCTTCGCAGGCGGGTTCTGCGGCCTCGCTCCCAGCGGCACCGCGACCATCACCCTTCCCGGGAGCGTCTGGTTTCTGGTGGCCGGCACCGACGGAGCATCCACTGACGGCAGCTGGTCGCGCGACTCTTTGGGCAACGAGAAGAACTACTCCGGAGCATCCACTGCGTGCCCTGCCATCACACAGCATGTCACCAACGCCAACTGTCCCTGATCGAGCCGAACTCCCCTGCCCGTGTCATCGTCTTGGCGCCTTGATCCATTTCTCCCGAAGGCCCGGATGTCATTGACAGAGTGGATGGAGGAACCTAGCTTTTAGCCCCGTAGCCGGACCCCGGGGCCTCGCCTTCCTTCCAAGGAAGCGGCCCGCCGCAGACGCGGCCTGGGGTCCGCTGCGTTTCAACTCGACCGGCATGAGGAAGGAGCAGACCGATGGCGCGATGGACGGCGAAAGCAGCTGCAATTCTGGCGCTGGTGACGATGTCGGCTCCCGTCCTCGCCGGACAATTGGAGGATGTTCTGGAGTCGCGCTGGCGCGGCGCCTGGGTGCTGATGACCACGGACATCTATTCCGATTGCGCGGGGAATTACACCCGCAACGACGTCAACGGCGAGCTGGTCCGCAGCCAGGGGCGGTTTCGCTTCCGCCGCGGCGAGCTGGCTCAGGTGAAGGATTTCGATCTGGAGCGCTCCGGCCTCGAGCTGGCGCTCAGCCTTCCGGAACCGCTTCTTATGTCTTACGAGGATGGCCCTTTCACGCTCTATGAAGAGGTCCGCTGCCTGGCGAGCCTGGATGTGGAGCTGCCGCGCGCGGTGGTCAAGGGCAACGACCCCAGGAGAATCGAGGCGGCCCTCCAGCCGCTCTTGCTGCGCTTTGTGAGCGAGGAAAGCGCCACGCAATCACGGTTTTGGAATCACCGCGAGCGCGGAGAATATCCCGACGACTATGATCGGACGCTGGCCCGGCACGCCGCCTGGAAAGCGGAGCAGACCAATGCAGCCATCCAGGCTCGCATCGATCAGGCCACGGAGGAGGCTTCCAGGATCACCGGGCGGGTCAACAGCGACCACGACTACCTGAAGGGCTTCTCTGCCGGGATCGAAGCCGTAAGAGCCAGGGATCTCTCCGAATGCGACGCATCGTGCCCAAGCCACCGCAGCTCCCCGCCGCTCTGCAGGGTCCCGCCGCAGCCGAGTTCCAGCGCGGCTTCCAGGATGGCGGCCGCCTCGTCTTCGGGCTTGAGTCGATGCGCCAGCTGCCGAAGTGCATGGTTCCGGTACCAG
>JAKEFJ010000117.1 GCA_022616665.1 Acidobacteriota bacterium | reverse complement strand
TGAGCAATCCCTGGGGAAAGCGCAAATCGTTGCTTTTCAGGTTGTTTTCCGCGGCCCCCTCCACGCTCAGGTAGCGCCCGTCGTGGGGCCGCCGCCTGGAGGGAATCTCGATGCGCAAACGGCCGGAGAGGTATTTCCCGGTGAGCGATTCAGGCGCCTTCTCGATGTCGGCGGGCTTCCCCTGGGCCACGACCCGCCCCCCGTCGGCGCCGGCGCCGGGGCCCAGGTCGACGACGTGATCCGCCGAGCGAATCGTCTCCTCGTCGTGCTCCACGACGATGACGGTGTTGCCCAGATCCCGCATGGAGCAAAGGGTGTCCAGGAGCTTGCGATTGTCCCGCTGGTGCAATCCGATGGAGGGCTCGTCGAGCACGTACAGCACTCCGGTGAGGCGTGAGCCGATCTGCGTAGCGAGGCGGATGCGCTGACCCTCTCCTCCCGACAGGGTCGCCGCGGTGCGATCCAGCGAGAGGTAGCCCAGGCCGACGTTTTCGAGGAAGCCCAGCCGCTCCCGAATCTCCTTGAGTATCCGCTGCGCGATGAACTGCTCCTTCTCCGTGAGGGGCAGGGAAGCGAAGGAGGCCAGGGCCTCCTGAATCGTCAGAGAGGTGTATTCGGTGATGCTCTTGTCGGCCACCTTCACCGCGAGGCTCTCGGGCTTGAGCCGCTTCCCTTCGCAAACGGTGCAGGGGTGCAGCGACATGTACTGCTCGATGGCCTCCCGGATGCCGGGGGAGGAGGTCTCGCGGTAGCGGCGCATCAGGTTGGGGACAACCCCTTCGTAGGGCCGGCGGAAGTAGTAGCGGTTCCGGTTCTCGACGTACTCGAAATCCAGCTCTTTGCTGCCGGTGCCGTTCAGGAGGAGCTCCTGCACTTTCTTGGGGAGCTTTTCCCAGGGAGCCCTGGGATCGAACTTGTGAATCTTGGCCAGGGCGGTCGCGGCCATCTTGAGCATCGAGGTGGAAAAGCCGAACGTCCATTGGACACAACCCTCCAGGATGGACTTGGAAGGGTCAGGGATGATCTTCCCCGGATCGATCTCCATGCGCGCGCCCAGGCCGTCGCACTCAGGGCAGGCGCCGTAAGGGGAGTTGAAGGAAAAGGCCCGAGGCGCCAGGTCCGGCACGGAGATGCCGCAATGCGTGCAGGCCAGCTTCTCCGAGAAGAGAAGGTCCTTCTCCTGGTCGTGCAGGCTGACCATGGCCAGTCCTTCGGCGAGCTGCAGGGCCGTCTCCATGGAATCCGTCAAGCGTGTCTTGATGTCGTCCTTCAGGACCAGCCGATCGACCACCACCTCGATGGTGTGCTTCCTCTTCTTGTCCATCTCGATGTCGTCGGAAAGCTCCACCACCTTGCCATCGATCCGCGCCCGGACGAACCCCTTCTTCATCATGGCTTCGAGGTCCTTCTTGTACTCCCCCTTCCGCCCGCGGACGATGGGGGCGAGGACCTGAATCCTGGTTCCGGCAGGCATGGCCAGTACACGGTCCACGATCTGCTGGACCGTCTGGAACGAGATCGCGCGCCCGCACTTGTGACAGTGGGGGACGCCGATGCGGGCGAATAGCAGTCGCAGGTAGTCGTAGATCTCCGTGACCGTGCCCACGGTGGACCGGGGATTGCGGCTGGTGGTTTTCTGCTCGATGGAAATGGCGGGGGAGAGCCCCTCGATGAGCTCGACTTCGGGCTTCTCCATCTGCTCCAGGAATTGCCGGGCGTAGGCGGAGAGCGACTCCACATAGCGCCGCTGTCCTTCGGCGTAAATGGTGTCGAAGGCGAGCGATGACTTCCCCGATCCCGAAAGGCCCGTGATGACGACGAGCCGGTTCCGCGGAAGCGTGAGATCGATGTGCTTCAGATTGTGCTCGGAAGCACCTTTGATGACGATGAAATCCTGGGACATTCGGGCTTTATAGCATCCGGTTTCGAAGAGTGTCAAACCCGTGGGTAAGGGAAAAAATTCCCGTCGGCATTTGATAGGATTCGCGGGTCATGCCCAAGGTCCTGATAAGCCTCAGCTCGCGCCATCGGGTCTGGAACCTGGATCCGAAGTATCCGGGGATCATCGCGGAGAAGTTTCCCCAACTCGAGGTGGTGGCCGCCAAGGGCCAGGACGAATTTCTCCAGCACATTCCGGATGCGGAAATCCTGTATACCTGGTCGCTGCCCGAGAGGCACCTGGCGCGCGCCGGCAGGCTGCGCTGGATTCACACCCCGTTTGCCGGGGTGGATGAGGCGCTCTACCCCGCGCTGGTGGAAAGTCCCATCCGGATGACCTGCTCGAGGGGGGTCTCGGCGGCGGCGCTGGCCGACCATGCGCTGGGAATGATGCTTTCGTTCTCGCGGGGTCTGGCCGTCGCCATCCGCGAGCAGGAAAAGGGGTGGGCCCGGGATCGCTTTTTCGACGCCAACCCCATGCCGGTGGAACTGGACGGTAAGGTCCTGGGGATCCTGGGATTTGGGAGCATCGGCAGGGAAGTTGCGCGGCGCGGCCGAGCCTTTGGTATGCGGGTTTTCGCCCTAAAGCGGAATCAAATTCAGAGCGATCCCCTCGTCGACCGGTTGTTTGGCTCCATGCAGCTGCACGAGTTTCTCGCCCTTGCGGACTACCTCGTGATGACCCTCCCCTGGACCCCATCCACCGACGGCATTCTGGACGAGCGTGCCTTCGCTGCGATGAAGCCGACGGCGGTGCTGGTCAACATCGCCCGGGGAAAGCTCATCCGCGAGGAGTCGCTCGCAAAGGCCCTGGAATCAGGCCGCCTGGCGGGGGCGGCCCTGGATGTCTTTGTTGAAGAGCCCCTTCCGTCGACTTCTGTATTTTACCGACATCCCAACGTGGTGCTCACACCCCACATCGCCGGGCTACACCCTCACTACCTGGATCGATCCACCTCCCTGTTCATCGTCAACCTGGGGCGGTACCTGAAGGGCGACTCGCTCTTGCACGAGGTGGTCAAGCGGGAGGGGTACTGAGGCCCTTCGCCCCGCCCCTGTCCAGGTTCCAGCCACTCTCGCCAGATGGGCCGGCCATCACGACTTTGCTTTCCGCGCCGATGCCAGGGATCGACAAAAAGTTGCATTGCGCGAACGGCGCTCTCGTCGTAGCTTTCGTCCAACATCCCGAGAGACCCCGGTCTCCCTCTCGGGTCCTTAGGAGGAAATAACAAAGTGAACCGCCGCGTGCTTAGCGCACTAGGAGTGGTCTGCCTTGAGAGGGTTTGTCTTCTGGCCGCGGTCCTTCTGGCCAGTCCAGCCTCCCCTTTGCTTGCCTGGCAGTTCACCGCAAGCGGCAGCGGGACTGATGACGACCGCGCCTTGTCTATCGCTCTAGACCCTTCCGGAAATGTGCTTGCGGCTGGCTACTTCACCCTGGAAACGCGCTCCACTAGTTTCACGGTGGTCAAGCTGTCCGGCCCGACAGGACTGGAATTATGGCGCCGTGACATCCAGGGCTCTGCGACTCAAAAGCGTGCCTTCTCGGACGCCGCTTTTAGTGTGGCTGTCGATCCTGCGGGAGACGTGATCGCGGTTGGTGTCACGGAGAATATGGAGACAGATTATGACTTTACCGTAGTGAAGCTGGCAGGGAAGGATGGCACCGAGCTCTGGCGCAATCATATTCACGGCAGCGATCCCAACTACCCGGCTTTCGGGTCGTTGGTCGCAGTCCTTCCCTCGGGAGATGTTTTGGCCGCCGGCTTCATCGGGAATCTCGGCGCGAGCGCCGATTTTTTCGTGACCAAGCTTTCAGGGCGTGATGGTTCAGAGCTTTGGCGAAAAACCATCAATGGAGCCTCGAGTCTGGAAGATTATGCTTTTGCATTGTCGGTCGACAGCAGAGGTGACGTAGCGGCGGGAGGAGAGACGTGGCACTTCCGCCGAGACATAGGCTATCACCCTGATTACCTGATTGTGAAATTGTCAGGAGACAACGGGGAAGAGATCTGGCGAACATCCGCCGAGTTGGGCAATATTGGGGCGCTGACCGTGGACCCCGATGACAACATCTTCGCGGGGGGCTATGGCGCTTCTGAAACCAATAATTCCTTGACAATAAAGATGGTGGGGCGCACAGGTGCCACATCCTGGCTCAATACCGATCCGGCCTTCGGCTCCGGGATCTCTTCAATGGCGGTCGATCGCCTCGCCGATGTGGTAGCAGCCGGCACTGAATGGAAATCCGGCATGCTTGGAATAGAGGGAGTGGTCCAGAAGCTTTCGGGGACGGATGGCTCGGAAATCTGGTCACAACCATTGAGTGGGTCGGGTATAGGCTACGAGTTTCTCTCCGCGCTGCTTCTCGATAAATCGCAGGACCCATTGGTCGCAGGCACCACCGTGAACAGCGACACGGGATACGATTTCACCGTCGCCAAAATGCTGGGTCAGGACGGTCGCCTTCTCTGGAGGCGCTCCTTCGGTGGAAGCGGAGATCCGACCAGTCCAGACGCCATAAGCGAAGGTGCCGCCGCATTGGGCTTGGATTCGGAGGACAACGTCGCGGCAGGAGGATATTTCTTCAACGAGGAAACGGGAATTGACTTCACCGTAGTGAAGCTCTGCGGAAGCACGGGGGAGGATTTCCCACCCGACATTCTCTCCTTCCTTCGTGAGGAAGCCGATTACCTGGAGGGGACCGCTATTCAACGAGGCTTGCGAGAGGGGTTGCTGAGGAGACTGCAGATTATGCGTCGGCTTCTTGAAGCCGACGCGAAAGGAAATCGTCTCGCGGTTGCCAACGTCCTCGGCGCATTCGCCCGCCTGGCGGAGACCCAGCGAGGGCGAGGAATTCCAGATCTGATTTCGGACCAGCTTCTGGGATTCGCCTCTCGGCTGCAGAGTCTGATTCCGACAGCTGGAAAGCCGAGCTGCAAGGCCTCACCCGCACGGACCCGGGTCGCCTCCAGCACCCACGGGCGACACTCTTCTGTCTCAATTCCGATGCTCCGAGCCATGGGGCTGGTACCGGCTCCGGTCGGCATCAGTGGTCCGCAGCAACGGTTCTATCGGCCACGCTCACACCCCTGACGCCTCGCGACCGGCTAAGCACCGGAGGGCACCTGCTCGCGGATCGGGGAGCCCTCGGGCCCCTGGTCCAACAAGTGGCAGGCCAGCGAAATCTGATCCAAGGACCCGATCAGAATCACGGTGTCCCGTTCCACCAGGGGCCGGTCCGGATCCGGGCTGGAGTGCACTTCCCCCTCCTGCATCAGCGCAATCACCGAAGCACCGGTCAGGGCCCTCAGCTCCAGCTCCCGCAGCGTTCGGCTCACCGCCCAGGCTCCGGGGAGCAGTGTGTGGATCTCCACGTTGGCTCCCAGAATACCCTCGGGAAGCTCCGATACTTTCGCAGGTCGGATCATCTCGTCCCTGAACATTCCATAGCGTTCTTCACGAATCGCCCGCAGCTCTCTGGCGATGAGATTGCCCGGGATGCCGACGCGCCGCAGCACTCGGCTGCAGACCTCCATGGAGGCTTCGAACTCCTCGGGAATGACCTCATCGGCGCCCAGCTTGTAGAGGCCGTCGATTTCCGTCACATATTGGGTTCTCACCAGAATCGGCAGGTTGGGCGCCAGGGCCCTGGCGAGCTGCACCGTCCGTTGAGTAGCGGCGGGATCCGAGATGGCCACGACCATGGCCCTTGCCGAGCGGATGCCGATCTTCCTGAGGATCTCCCGGCTGGTGGAGTCGCCGAACACGATGGATTCGCCCTCCCGCGCAGCGCTGCGAACCTTTTCCGCGTTCAGCTCCAGGATGCGGTAGGGGATTTCCATGCGCCGGAGCACCTGAGCCAGGTTCCTCCCATTCAGTCCGAACCCCACGATGAGCACGGGACGCGCTTCCGCCGAGTAGATTTCACCCTCGGCAGCGGCACTGGTCCCCGACGGGAAAAATCGCCTCAAATCCGGAATCTTCTCGAGACGCTCCCCCGCGTGGGCCGATCCTCGGATGAGAAACGGGGAGAGAATCATGGACAAGACGCTGACGGCCAGAAAGGTCTTGTACACGCCGTCGGTGAGCAGGCCGTAGTCGCGCGCGGAGAGCGCCAGGATGAATGAAAACTCCCCTACCTGGGCCAGGGCCACGCCGGTCTGGGTGGCAACCCGCACCGGATAGCCCAGAAAACCCACCACCGGCGTCACGATCAGGAACTTCACCCCTAGGACCAGGAGGAGGAACAGCGACAAGGCCCAGATGTTCTGTGCCACGAACCGGATATCCATGAGCATGCCGATGGAAACGAAGAACAGGCAGTTCAGCGCATCCCGGAACGGCAGGATGTCGGAGAGGACTTGAAGCCCGTACTCGCTCTCTGAGACTACCAGCCCGGCGATGAACGCGCCCAGAGCCACAGAGAGGCCCGCCAGAGAGCTGGCGAACGCGGTCCCCAGCACCACTAGAATGACGGCGATGAGGAACACTTCGCGGCTCCGGGTACCCACTACCAGTCGAAGGAACGGCGGGATGGCAAAACGCGCTGCAAAAAGAATTATTCCGACGGTCAGAAGGGAAATGCCGCCCACCTGGAGGAGCTTCATCGGAGTGGCTCGGCCCCAGTCGGAGAGGACGGGGATGAGCATCATCACCGGGACGACGCACAGGTCCTGAAAGATGAGGATGCCCAAAGAGACCCTTGCCGGCGGCGTGATCATTTCGCCGCGCTCCGCGAAAACGCGCAGGACGATGGCGGTGCTGGAGAATGCCAGAAGGAAGCCCAGGATGACCGACTCGGTCCAGCGAAGGCCGAAGGGAAGGCTGGCCAGGAATGCCAGCAGGGCGGTGCCGAAAACCTGAAGGGATCCTCCGATGAGCATCTCCCTTCGCATGCGGGATAGTCGGGAAATCGAGAACTCGATGCCGATGGTGAAGAGCAGCAGGACGACGCCGATCTCCGCGAGATTCTCCACGTCGTCGCTGCGGCGGATGAGGCCGACGCCGTGCGGTCCGAAAATGACTCCGGTGGCCAGGAACCCCACGACCACCGGCAGACGGAGTCTCTGAAAGAGGAAGACGACGGCAATGGAGAGGGCGAAGATGACGAACAGTTCCCACAGCAGCGAGGGTGGCTGGGCCATCCATTCCCCTTGGTGGCCGCCCGGAGGGAGGGCGCAATTTCCGGGCTAGCCTAGCACAAGATGACGCGCCGCGAGCCGCAGGATTCAGCATGCATCCGAGCATGGGTGGAAAGGGGGCAGGCCCGGGCCATCTCTGCGCTTGACCTGTAGAGGAGGGGAGAGTTAGGCTCGAATACCTCAAGGGGACCGAGGTCAAATGACGGAAATCACCAAGCTGGCAGAAGGACTGTGGAGGTGGACCGCGCCGCATCCGGATTGGACCCCAGCGGTGCTGGAACGTCCGGGAGGTTGGGGGCAGATGGTGGGATGCCTCTACCTGGAGACGCCGAAGGGGTCTCCCGAAGGAATCCTGCTCGTCGATCCGCTGGCCCCGCCGGAAGGGAGTGAGGACGGCACCAAGTTCTATGAAGCGCTGGATCGCGACGTGGCGAGGATCGGGAAGCCCGTGGCGATCCTTTTGGGGAACCACTTCCACGAGCGCCATGCTCAGGCATTTCTGGATCGCTACCGCTCCCGGCCGGGGGCGAGCATCTGGGCGCCGGAGAAGGGAAAGAGCCTATTTACCTGTGAAGTGAAACACCCATTCCATCCGGGGGATCTACTCCCGGGAGATCTCATCGCCTACGCCATCTCGGGCCTGGATGGCCCCGAAGAGACCGTCTTTTATGATCGCCATCATCGTGCCCTGATCTGTTCCGACGCGATCCTTGGCGCGGGCGGCGGGAAGGTGCGCATTCCACCCCTGAGATGGGCGGAAAACACGCCCGAAGGCCACGAGCGCTACAAGAGCGAGTTTCGGACCGGCCTCCGAAGGCTGGGCACCCTTGACGTCGAGATGGTGCTGACCTCCCACGGCGATCCGGCCCTCACCCAGGGCCGCGCCGCCCTTCTCGAAGCCCTCGAGTCCCCCGCCTGGGGAGACGAATAGACCGGCGCCTACCCCTCCTCCGCCTCCTGGAAATCGCCGCCATCCCTTGTTTCGCAGTGGACGGACGCTTTTGCAGGAGCCTGCTGGAGGATGCTAGAATTTCCTCCCCAATCCTGCGAGACAAGGAGCCTTGGATGACCGCGGAATTCAAGAACGAGCCGCTGACCGACTTCTCTCAACCGCAGAACCGGAAGGCCTTCGAGGCCGCCCTCGATAAGGTGGAAGGGGAACTGGGAGTGGAACACCCGCTGATCCTCGGGGGAGAAAGAGTCAAGGTCGGAAGGACATTCGATTCCATCAATCCTGCGAAGCCTTCCCAGAGCATCGGAAAGTTTCAATCCGCCACGACCCGCGAGGCGGAGTTGGCCATCACAGCTGCCGAGCGAGCGTTTGAGATTTGGAAAAGGGAGAGTCCCGCGCGTCGAGCCGACCTGCTTTTCCGGGCGGCGGCGATCCTGCGCGAGCGAAAGCATGAATTCTCGGCCCGAATGGTGCTGGAAGTGGGGAAGTCCTGGGCCGAGGCGGACGGGGACACCGCCGAGGCCATCGATTTCCTGGAGTTCTATGGGCGCGAAGCATTGCGCTATGCCGCCGAGCAGCCGCTGACGCGCGTCCCGGGCGAAAAGAACGAGCTGCGCTACATCCCGCTGGGCGTGGGATTGGCGGTATCTCCGTGGAATTTTCCGTTGGCGATCATGGCGGGAATGACCACGGCCGCGGTGGTCACGGGGAATACGGTGATCCTCAAACCGTCCAGCGACGCGCCCGCCATCGCGTACCGGTTTGTCCTGGCGCTGGAGGAGGCGGGCATGCCCCCCGGCGTGGTGAACTTCCTGACTGGAAGCGGCGGCGCCATCGGCGACTTCCTGGTGGAGAGCCCCCGAATCCGGTTCGTCAGCTTCACCGGATCCAAGGAGGTGGGGCTGCGAGTCAACGAGAAGTCGGCGCAGCCGCGGCCCGGCCAAATCTGGATCAAGCGGGTGGTTGCCGAGATGGGAGGCAAAGATTTCATCCTGGTGGACGAGACGGCAGATGTGGAAGCCGCGGCCGCCGGAATTGTCGCCGCGGCCTTCGGCTACCAGGGGCAGAAGTGCTCGGCCTGCTCCCGGGCCATCGTGCACCGCAAAGTCTACGAGACACTGCTGCAGAAGGTCGTGGAGAAAACCCGGGCGCTGACGGTCGGCGCGACGACTTCCGCCGCAGTCAATGTCGGGCCGGTGATCAATGCGGGCGCCGAGAAGAAAATCCTCCAATACATCGAAACTGGCAAGCAGGAGGGTCGCCTGGTGGCGGGCGGGGAGAAGGCTCCCGGAGAGGGCTTTTTCATCCAGCCGACGGTGTTCGCCGACGTGAAGCCCGATTCCAGGATAGCCCGGGAAGAGATTTTCGGCCCCGTGCTGGCCATCCTGCCGACCTCCAGCTTTGAGGAAGGGGTGAAGATGGCGAACCAAAGCGAGTATGGACTCACCGGCTCACTCTACTCCAGGGATCGCAAGCGCCTAGAGCAGGCCAGAGAGGAGTTGCACGTGGGAAACCTCTATTTGAACAGGAAATGCACCGGGGCCCTCGTGGGAGTGCATCCCTTCGGCGGATTCAACATGTCCGGCACCGATTCCAAGGCCGGCGGCCGCGACTATCTGCTCCTCTTCCTGCAGGCCAAATCGATCTCCGAGGCCGTCTAGGAGCGCCCGCTCGATGTGACCTACGCGTGGCCCATCATCTCGAGCCACAGCTGCAGGGTGGGGACCTTCATGGCGTAGTTGGTGAGGCGCTGGGCGCCGAGGGTCGAGGTAGGCGAGTCTCCGTAGTCGTGTCCGGGATACAGCGTCACGTCGTCGGGCAGCTTGGCGAGACGCTGGGTGAGGCTCCGGTACATTTCCTCCGGATCGCTGCCTGGAAGATCCACTCTCCCGCAACTTCCCACGAACAGCGTGTCGCCGGCCACCAGTCGATCTCCCCCCACCAGAAAGCAGGTGCTTCCTTCCGTGTGCCCGGGCGTGTGGACGAACTGGATGGGGATCTTCCCCACTTTCAGGATGTCCCCGCCCGCGTGCGCCGCCAGGTCCGAATCGGCGAGCCCCGTCACGCGCTTTACCCACGGCACTTCCTTCTCCTGGACATGGATCTTCACCGGGAGGAGCTCGAGCAGACGGCGCGCCCCCTCCACCGAGTAACCCATCATCTCACCGCCCAGGTGATCCGGGTGGTAGTGGCTTCCCAGCGCCCCGATCACTTTCAAGTCATCGGATTGCGCCAGCTTTACCAGGGAATCCACGTCCCACGCGGGATCCACCAGGAGGCACTCCCGCGTGTCCGCATCGCCCACCAGATAAGCGAAATTCATCATCTGGGCCGCCACGGGGTTGTCGACGGCGAAATCCCTTCCCGCCAGCAGCTGGCGGAAGTAGAGCGGATGGGGGGAATTGGGAGACGTCAAGGTTCTTCCTTGCGGGACATGGGGCCGCCCGGCATTATGTCAGACCTGCTCGCCTTGTCTCAACAACACCTTCGCCAAGGCGAAGCGGGCTACCGTGCACGCGGAGGAATCGGGAAAGCCTGACCCCATCTGCTTGACCCGGAAGCTCCCGGTGGAATAGGCTGGCCGGGTTCCTGAGAATTTCCTCAGAAGCAAATCAACCTGATGCCTGCCCGTTGCGTCGCGGGCCCATCCAGGAGACCTTCATGCCCGTCAAGTTCGATGTCAAGACTCTGGAGCGGTTCCGCTCGATGACACCTCAGGAGATCTACCGAGAGGTCACCGACGCCGTGCACCAGGCGGAAGGGCCCAAGGGATCCGAGGATTTCGTGGACGCCCTGGACAGCCTGGTGGATGAAGGAATTCTCTCCTGGGATCAGATCCAGAACTTCGAGTCGGAGGAAGACAACTGAGGAGCCTGACTTCCCCCCTCGGTTGAGATCCGTCTCTCCTGCCGCAGAGCCCTTTAGTCTTCGTCCTTCTTGTTTCCGGAGCGCTCTTCCCACGCCCGGCGCCAGGATGCCACCTTGCCTCTCTCCTTGGGAGGAGGGGGGAGGGTTGCAGCGGGGGGATCGGCCTTGCGGTGCAAGTGCGAATGGTCTTCGCGCTCTTCGGGGCGGGCGATGCGGACCTTGCGGCCGGTCACAGGGGGCCGGTGCTGGGCCTCGGCAGTGGCTACCGCGGGGCCCTTGTGTCTCAATACCTGATCGAACAGTTTTTTCATCTCGCGCTTTTTCCTGTCTTGAGATTTTCCGGCACGTCCATGCCGGTAGGGATGCTCGAATTGACACGTTTGACAACGTACTTTTTTGACGTCGCCGCCCACCATGCCCACTACACCGTGATTCATGAGAAGCCGGCAGCGTGAGCACCAGTCGTCGAGAACGTCGCCGAGCCGGGCAGGACGGTGCTTCACCGGGCGGCCTCGCCGCCGGCCAGCGCCAGGATCTCGTGCTCCTCCAGCAAGCGATCCGACTGCTTGGCGGCTGCAAATATCCGCTCGACCACGTCATTGCCTGCCTGCATGCCGTGCTCCTCCAGCCAGTAGATCACGTTTGATTTTCCTGACATCGGACCAATGCGGATTCGCTGCTTGAGTCCGAAGTCACCCGCCGGGACCCCGGAATACACCCTGTCAGCCAGCCAGACATCCCCTTTGCGGAATGCCTTGATGACCGCCGACGCGTGGACCCCGGTGCCGGTTTCGAAGGCATCGCTTCCCACCACGGGGTAATTGCGGGGAATCGTCACTTTTAGCGCCCGGGCCACGGCCTCACAGTATTCCCGCAGCCGCGTCAGGTCCCGGTCGATCCACCCCAGCAGCTTCAGATTGACCAAAACCAGATCGATGGGGGTGTTGCCGGCCCGCTCCCCAACGCCCAAAGCGCAGCCATGGACCCGTGTAGCTCCGGCGCGGATGGCGGCAAGCGTGTTGATGACCGCCAGGCCGCGATCCCGGTGTCCGTGCCAGTCCACGCCCACGCTCTCTCCGGTCGCCTCCACAATTCCACAAACGTGCCGGACGAGGCGCTCCACTCCCTCGGGGAGGGAGTGACCCACCGTATCGCAGATGCACACCCGCTTGGCCCCGCACTCGATGGCGGCGGTGTACAGCGCCCGAAGCGTATCGGGATCGGCCCGGGTGGTGTCCTCGGTCACGTACATGACCGGGAGGCCCTCCTTCACGGCGAAAGATACCGACTCCCGTGTGTGCGTGAGAAGCGTCTCCAGGGTCCAGTCCTCGGAATACTGACGGATCGGGGAAGAGCCGATGAAGACGCACGCCTCTATGGGAATTCCCACCTTCTGAGAAATCCGGGCGATGGGCTCCACATCACGGATCATGGTCCGAGCGGCACAATTGGGGCGGATTCTGAGTTTTCGGTCTCGAATGAACGCGCTCAGCGCCGTAACGTCCTCCACCGCTCGCGGGCCCGCCCCGGGCAATCCAACGTCGGCGGTGTCAATGCCCAAGGCATCCATCAGGATCAACAGTTGTTTTTTCTCCTCGATGGGCGGATCGGTCACGGAAGGACTCTGGATTCCGTCCCGAAGCGTCTCGTCGTCCAGCTGGATCGGCTGGAGGGGGACGAAATCCCCCCCGACGCGGTTCCAGTCGTAGATCAATCCCTCGCGGTTGATTTCAGGTTTTTCCGGCATCTTGTTCCCGGTGGGTCAGCGCCTCTGCTGGCTATTGCGGGTCCGGCGCTGAATCAGCATTCGGGGATAGCTGAATTATAGGGAGGGAGGGCGCCGTCTGTCAATAATCCAATTCGTAAAGGCGCTCATCGTCCATGCCGAAATGATGGGCGATCTCGTGCAGCACCGTCTTGCGGACCTCCTCCCGGATCTCTTCGTCCGTTCCACAAACCGCCTCGATATTGTCCTGAAACAGGGTTATTCGATCGGGGAGGGACGTGTAGTCGGTCGTTCGCTCAGTCAGGGGCGTCCCCTCGTAGAGGCCCATGAGCATTTCCTCCTCGTCGCCTCCTGCGAGGACCTGCTGGTCCGGGGTGGGCAGATCCTCCACCACGACCTCCACGTTGTTCAGCTTCTCCATGAATTCCACCGGCAGATCTTCGAGAGCCTCGGAGACCAGTCGCCGAAAGGCCGCGCGTCGCATGAAGCTTCCTTTTGCTAGAATGAGCCGGCTGCCGCAGGGGATGATACTTCAAAGCTGATTCTACCCGGATGGTGCCGACATGAAAAGACCCATCTCGATGACCGGTGTTCTGACCCTGCTGATTCTCCTTCCGCTTCTCGCCCTCCCCGCCATGGCGGAAGACTCCATGAAGAACTCTTTCAAGAAGATGGGCAAAGCCGTGGGCCAGGCGGGGAAGGAAGTAGGCAAGAGCGCCGCCAAGGTCGGCAAGGCCGTGGGGCGCGAAAGCCAGAAGGTCTGGTACCGTGGAGTCAAGGTCAGCAAGCCCGCCCTTGAAAAGGCCAAGTCGGAGACTCGAAGCGCGCTACAGAAATCGCTGGATGCCATGGACCGGAGCATTGAGTCGCTCAAGCGAGAATTGCAACGGCTCCAGGAACAGGAAGCTTCCCAGGCGGGGGGCTGAGGCGATGTCCTCGCGTTTGGGTCGCGCGGCAATTGTGGCATCGCTGGCCATCGCCGCGGCACTGCCCCTCGGTTGCCATAAGATGACCGAGCAGGAGGCGCTGGAGGCGGCGCGGGAAGAGGTCCGGGAGGAGATGCAGCCGGAGATCGACAGGCGTCGCCGAGAAATCGAGGAGCTGAAGCGTCAGGTAGAAGCAACCCGCGCTCGCCTGGCGGCTCGCAAGGCCCGCCAGGGCAGGGCGCCATCACCCTAGGGAGGCCTTGCAATGAAACCTGCGCCGCACGACGCCGAGGATTTCGGGGAGCTTCGCACTCCCACCGCAGCCCTGGTGATTTCGATCCTATTCACCGGGGTGGCGCTGCTGGAAAATACGCTCCTCCCCTGGGCTCCGTTCTACTTCGCCTATGCGTGGCTGAGCACCGTCCTGCCGATGGGAGTGGGCGGCTTCACGTTCGGGGATTTTCGCTCCATCCGTCGCAACACCTGGATCGGCGTGGTCCTCCTTCCCTTCGCTCTACAGGGGCTCGGAGCTGTCTGGTCGATTTGGCTCTATCCCGCGCTCCTGTCCGGCGCCGGCGTGGAAGCGGCCTCGATCTCCAGCAGCGCCTACGATCTCTCGATCGCGCTGCAGGAAATGCTCGAGACGGCCGCACAGCGGTGGCGAACCGGCGTCGACCAGATACAGTTCTACTATTTTGGCGGCATTTTCCTCTGGGCGGGGCTTGGGGAGGAGCTTTTCTACCGTGGGTATCTATACACTTCGTTGCGCAGCAAATGGGGAGTCACCCTGGGAGCGGTGGCTTCCTCCGCCCTTTTCGGAATAAGGCATGCGACCCAGCTTGGCCTGCTCGGCGCGAGCTATCCCTGGGGCGCGGCCTTCTCATGGGTCGTCATCTCGTTTCTGGTGGGATTGGCGCTATGTTGGCTTTATGAGAAATCGAAGTCGCTGCTTCCGTCCATTCTGGCTCACTATCTCCTGAACTTGATCCCCACAGCCTCGATTCTGCTGGGTCCCTCTTCATGAAGGTCGCCTTGCTCCGCTTTTATTCTCCGGAGCGAGTGTAGACCACCTTCCCGCCCAGGATCGTCATCTGCGGTGTGATCTGGAAGATCTCCCCCTCGGGCACCTCGAAGTAGTCCCGATCCAGGACCACCATATCGGCCAGTTTCCCGGGAGTGAGGGTTCCCTTCTCGTTTTCTTCGAAGGCGGCATAAGCGGAGCCGAGGGTATACGCCCGCAGCGCCTCCTCCCGAGTCAGGCGCTGCTCGGGGAGCCAGCCACCTTCCGGCCCCAGCTTCTCGTCCAGGCGGGTCACCGCAGCGAAGAGGCCCTTGAAAGGATCAAAGCTCTCAACCGGTGCGTCGGAGCCGAAGGCGAGATGGGCCGACGAGTCCAGCAGGGATTTCCAGGCATAGGCTCCGGCGAGCCGGTCCGGCCCCAGGCGGGCGGGGACCCAGGGCATGTCGGAGGTGGCATGTACCGGTTGCATGGAAGCGATAACGCCCAGCTTCTCGAAGCGGGGGATGTCGGCGGGGGAGACGATCTGGGCGTGCTCGATCCTCAGGCGAGGGTCCGGGGTGGGGACCGCGGCCAGGGCGCTCTGGAATCGATCCAGCACCGTCCGATTCGCCCGATCGCCGATGGCATGCACACAGACCTGAAAGCCCCGACTCAGAGCTTGACGGGT